>OMJJ01000255.1 GCA_900299305.1 bacterium
GGTAACAGCCTTACTATACGGTGCATTCGCCTCTTCGCCCAAACTTGGGAGAAGAGGTTGGTGATGAGGGCTAATACCTTGCACACTGCGTAACATCAGTTGATAACGATGATACTACTGCTAAGAGCGCGGAAACGTTTCGTAAAGTTCTCTGCGTCCTACTTCTCTGCAAGCAGTTCCCCGTCTAGCATCTGATACACCCTATCCGCCCCCTCTAGCATTACGGGATCGTGGGTCACTACCACCACTGCTCCCTTGTCCTGATACCTTCTTAGGAGTTCGATGACAATACGCCCGTTGGTGTGGTCGAGGGCGGCGGTGGGTTCATCCGCGAAGATGATGGCGGGGCGGTTTATCATAGAACGCGCCACGATAACCCTCTGCTTCTCTCCACCAGAGAGGTGGGCAGGGGCGCGGTTTGCAAGGTGCGCGATTTGTAACTCCTCCATCAGTTCCATCACGCTTTTTTCCTGCGCCCTGTCTTGTCGATTTGCCGCCACAAGGATATTCTCTTTTGCGGTGAGGTAGTTCAGCAAAAAAGGCTGTTGGAACACAAAGCCGAACTGCTCGCGGCGTATCTTGGTACGTTCTGCCTCTGCGCCTCCCGAAAGATTTGTTTCGTGATACCTCACTTCGCCGCTAGAAGGCAGTTTGAGACCACTGAGCAGGTAGAGCAGAGAACTCTTTCCCGAACCAGAGGGACCCATAATGCCATAAAAGCCTTTAGCGGGTATGGTAAGGCTTACGTTGCGTACTGCAAACGTCTCGGTATCACCGTCTCCATACTTCAAACTTACCTGTTTTGCTTCGATACTCATAGATAAACCCCGTTTTTCTGCCAAAAATTTAGGCACAACTAAAAAATTGTTTCGTAGATATTGACTCTTATCTCATAGAGTGCTACACTAAAGATAGTGTTCTTAATCTTCTGCACACAAGGAGGCACGGCATGGCACAAAAAGTCGCAAGAGAGATAGCCCTTCGCGTTCCCGCCTCCTGCCGCCCCAAATCGGCAAAAGATTATGAAAAAAGCCCTATCACCGAAAGTATAGAAGAGTATACCGAAGGTGTGTACCGACTTCAAGAGGAACTGGACGAAGTGGGTACGGGTGACATCGCAAAATATATGAGTTGTACGTCGGCATCGGTGACAACCATGCTAAAACGAATGTCCGACCTCGGTCTTGTGGAGCATACTCCTTATCAGGGGGTGCGCCTTACCGAAAAAGGAGAGGCACTCTCTATCTCGCTTCTGCGGAAGCATAGACTGCTGGAGTGCTTACTGGTAGACTTTCTACAACTCCCTTGGGACGATGTACACGACCTCGCTTGCAAACTAGAACACTACATCAGCGAAGAGGTCGCCGACAACATATCTAAAGCACTAGGGAGTCCCGTTACCTGTCCGCACGGCAACCCGATAGATGCCACCACCCCCGTAACGGGGCGTAGGCTCTCGGACTGTGTACCCGGTGAGACAGTACGCATATCCAAAATTACCGACGAACGCCCAGAGTTCCTAACGTATATTAAAACGATAGGGCTTCTACCCAAAACGGTGGTCGCGGTGCAGTCACGAACCCCCTTTGGGGACGTTCTTACCGTACAAATCGAAGAATCTTCAGAATCTTTGCCCATAGGACGCGATGTTGCAGGAAGTATCTGGGTCTATGGCGAAAAGTATCCCGAAGCCAATCGTAACTGAACCACTATTCAATCTCATACCGAGGTTTTGCAAGCGTGTCTAAAAACAACCCTATACCGCATCGCCGCCCCTCCTTCGCGAAACTCGCTCAGGAGGCACTGGATAGAATCGACGAAGCCTCCGCTCTACCCGAAGGCTCCCTTTATCAGTGCGATACCACTTTGGCAGAACTCCGTCCCGGTCAGTGTGGAACCATTCTGCGCTATATGGGCGATTCTCGCAATACCCTCCGCCTCATGGAGATGGGCTTAACGATAGGAACCCACGTTAAGGTGCTACGCGCCGCCGCGTTTGGGGGACCCCTTGAGGTTTTGGTGCGAGGCTACCAGCTCTCCCTGCGCCGCGACGAAGCGGCTCTTATCTGGCTAGGCGAAGAGTAGTCACGCGCCCCACAAAATAGATAGAACCAACCGAGCAGGGACGAACGCGGTTCGCCCCTGCTCTGCTTTTTAGTAGTGCAATAGAGGCTTTCATGAGTTTTGCAACGTTAGATACCGCAGATTCCCCCTCTCCGGAATCGAGAGAGACCCTGCAAATCGCCCTCGTAGGAAACCCCAATAGCGGGAAAACCACTCTTTTTAATGCGCTTACCGGACTACGCCAAAAGGTAGGCAACTATCCGGGCGTTACCGTAGAGAAAAAAGAGGGACGCGCTACTCTCCCCAACGGTCAACCCGCCAACCTAATAGATTTACCTGGTCTCTATTCGCTGGTTCCCCACTCTCCCGACGAGCAGATAGCGCGAGAGGTACTGCTAGGGCTTCGCGACGATACCCCTGTCCCCAACCTCATTATCAACACTGTAGACGCTTCCAACCTTGAACGCAACCTCTACCTCACCAGTCAACTCATGGATATTGGGCTACCTATGGTGATTGCCCTTACCATGTCCGACGATGCCGAGAGCGCAGGAATCACGATACCCGCAAAGGAGTTGGCAGAAAAAATAGGCGTTCCCGTTATTGCTATCACCGCAACCAAACGTATCGGGCTTATCGACCTAATGAAAGCCGTTCAGAACTACCATACCAACCCGCCTATTAACCCCGTATGGGAGCCTCCTACCAAAGCCAATGCGGTCATCGCAACGCTACAAAGCACCTTGCAAGAGGGGTTCCACCTGCAACCCAAAGTCGCACAGATAGAGGCGGTTACGCTTCTTATGCAGGAGGAGACCAATCGCCTACACGAACGACTTACCCCAGAGCAACAACGCCTTATCCTCTCTACCCGTGAAGACCTTGCCCGTGCCGAGATAGATTTTCCCACGGTTGTTATCAATGCGCGTTACGAATGGATCGCTAAAGTGGTTGAGGTGGTACAGTACAAAGACTCTACCACCGAACGGCAAAAGCACTCTCATAACGAACGGCTAGACCGCATTCTTATGCACCCGTTTTGGGGCTA
This sequence comes from bacterium, assembly GCA_900299305.1. Classification (GTDB taxonomy): domain Bacteria; phylum Armatimonadota; class Chthonomonadetes; order Chthonomonadales; family Chthonomonadaceae; genus CAIJLM01. Next base: position 3,113 of record OMJJ01000255.1, read on the forward strand.
TGTCCTGTTTTTTGCTCTGATGGTACTGATGTTTCAGTCTATCTTTACATGGGCACAAGTTCCTATGGACGCAATCAAGAGCGGCATAGAGCATATCGGGCAGATAGTAACAACCAAAATGCCAGAGGGAGAACTGCGTGAACTGCTGGTAGGGGGTGTACTGGGCGGCGTGGGAAATACCATTGTGTTTCTGCCGCAAATCCTGCTCCTCTTCTTTTTTGTAAGCCTTTTGGAAGACACAGGCTATATGGCACGTGCCGCCTTCCTTATGGACAAACTGATGAGCAGGGTGGGGCTACATGGTAAGTCGTTCGTGCCGCTCCTCTCGTCGTTTGCCTGTGCTATTCCCGCGATTATGGCAACACGCACCATAGGAGACCGCAAAGCACGGCTAATAACGATTCTCGTCGCGCCCCTTATGTCTTGTTCGGCACGACTCCCTGTGTATGCCTTGATGATTGGCGCGTTTATTCCCAATCGTCCGGTGGTGCATATTGGAAACTGGACACTGCTCACGCTTCCCGGTGTTACGCTTATCTGCCTCTACTTTTTGGGCATGATAACTGCGTTTACGGTCTCTGGTATCTTTCATAAAACACTTCTCAAGGGGGTATCCCCTACGTTTTTGCTAGAGTTGCCCCCGTATCGCTTCCCTAGCCTCAAGACCGCTGCTTTTCAGATGATAGAACGTGCCATGCTCTTCCTCAAACGGGCAGGAACGGTTATCTTGGCGATTTCGATACTGCTCTGGTTCCTTACCAGTTACCCGCGTCACCCCGAACTTACGGAACCCAATCAGAGAATCGCCGCCTCCTACGCGGGGAGGGCAGGACACCTGATAGAGCCGCTGATTCGCCCACTCGGCTTCGACTGGAAGATGGGGGTGGGGATAGTCGCCTCGTTTGCGGCAAGAGAGGTGTTTGTGTCGGCGATGGGGACGGTCTACAACGTAGAAGATGCGAAAGAGGGAGCGGGCAAAATCGACCTGCAAAAGCGGATACAAGAGGATGTAGACCCTCGCACCGGGCAGAAGGTGTTTAGCCCTCTTGTCGCGGTGAGCCTTATGGTCTACTATGTGCTTGCCATGCAGTGTATCTCTACGATTGCGGTTGTTCGCCGCGAAACCAACGGCTGGAAGTGGCCCCTCTTTCAAATTGCGTATATGACGGGACTGGCTTGGGTCGGTTCATTCCTTGTTTTTCAGGTGGGAAAGTGGCTAGGGTGGGGGTAGGTAGGTTTTATGTTATTCTTAGGTACCGGCATCTCTTTGGTGTGTATCCTAACGAAAGGTAGAGTGGCATTTTGTTCAGAAGAGTAGCAATGTTACTGGGTCTCTCTCTTTGTGTATCGGGACTTTCTTCGGAGTGCTTCGGAGAGGCGCAAAACTCTTCTTCTGTGGTGTTTTGGGACTTTGCGCGTGGTCTTCAAGGTTGGGAGAAAAGCCCTGCCATTACAAGCCAACACCAAACCCCTGAAGGGGTAGTACTTACAGCCTCCACGGAAGACCCCTATCTCGTTAGTTCAGAGATTTCGTTGTTAAAACAGCCTTTTGCGCTGGTGACTTTACGAATGCGCTCTACGGGTGATACTACGGGGCAGATATATTACGGTACAGCCTTTGCCGAAGAGAGAAGCCGCACTTTTCGAGTGAAGAACGATAATAAGTGGCACAACTATCAGATATGGGTGCCGAATCTGTTCGGGAAAACGCGGATACGCCTAGATCCTTCTCGTGGAAAAGGGGTGTTCACCCTTGCATCACTTCGTGTAGAAACCACCCCCAACGCTCCTACAGAGGCATGGGCGCAACCACAGGAACTTCGTAGCAAAAAGATTATTGGCTCTGGGCAGTACAGTATTAACGGAGGGGAATCCGCGGTAACATCACGCTTTCTTGCCAAACACCCCGATTTTCTCGCCACCTTCCCCTTTGATGGCTATGTTGTTCCGGTGGTTATTGGGCAGGAGTGGGCAGAAAAGTGGGGGCTTCCACGTCGTGACTACTTTCTTCATGAGCTTTTGTGGAATCGAATCGAGATCCCTTATGAGGCAATAAAACCCGCAGTTGCAGACCTGAAATCGGTTCGATGGGGGCATTGTACCGATAACTTCCTCAACGTTACCCTTGCCGATGGTGCAAAAGGGCGTTTTACTCCGGATTTGGCTAATGAGCAGGATTGGGAGATTATCGAACGGAATGTTTCCCTTGCTGCTCGTCTTTGCCGTGAAGCAAAACTTCAAGGTTTCTGGTTCGATACCGAACAGTATGGTGCTTATCGTTGGAGTAGCCCTACGGGAACCCCAGAACTTAATACAAGCCGCCCTACAAACCTCAAATTTCCTTTTGGTAAAGATACTACCCAACTACTTCGCCAGCGTGGAGCACAGTGGATAAGAGCGATACAGGCACAGATGCCGGAGGTGAAAATCCTCATTACGTTTGCGTGGTCTCCCGATGCTAATGGTTACGGGGCACTACAGGGGGTAACTGCATTCCTAAATGGTGTCCTTGATGGTATTCGGGCACCGGGGAAGTTGATACATGGTTACGAAAACACTTTCTATTATGGACAAGGACCCGGAACGACCAATGTAGTCAACGATGGAAGGAAAGAAGGATACCCCGGAGGGCGTGAAAGGTATGAGCAAGCACGCCAAGAGATACGTGATTGGCGGCAGTTTAGCTCTAACCCCGCCAAGTTCGATAAGTTTGTAAAAGTAGGCATGGCGGCATGGGTAGAGGACGACCCTTGGAACAACTGGTCGGGTGCGCCCAGTGGGCATATCTGGTCGTTTTGGTCGAATTTGGCACTGGCACTTGCCTATAGCGACGAGTATGTCTGGGTCTGGTCGGAACACACGCACTATGGTCATGGTTTTCAAGCGAAGGCAGGTACTAATCCCTTCTTGGCATCCCTCAGCAATCAAACCTTCAATACAGGGCGTGAGGAGGCTACTACACTTTCGGAAGATTTTAGCACCGACCCCCTACGTCATGGCTGGTATTTTGACTTCGATATGTTGGATATTGCCAAGAGACGCAATCCAAGCCATGCTGTCGCGCTTATGAATCCGGATGCGGTTCCCTACGCATGGTCTGCGGAAACACAAGCCTTACAAGTAGACGGAGTATGGCAGAGAGGGGCGCGTAATGAGGTTGTTGCCCCACCCAATCAACGCCGCCGCTATGTGCATCCTATTGTGCCTATATATCCCCAGAAGAGTTTTCGGGTGGAGATGGATTTTCGTATCGCCTCTTTTGGAAGCAGTGCCAGTAATGCGATGATACTAGGGTTGTTCAAAAATGATAAGCCACACCTAAATCAGTCTCTAACCTTACAAATGAGAGCGGCAAACCACGCATACATTGTCCTAACGGCTCAAGGCAAGACCCTGCCTCTTCCCTTGATGATACGGGGTGGGTTGAAGATAGGAGAGAACTATCGCGTTACATTCGAATATGATACGGGGAGAGCACACCTTTTGGCATCTTTGAACACTCTATCCAAACCCATGCAGAGGTTGGCGCATATCAAAACCCTGCTCCCGAAAACCTCCTCCTTATTTGGATGGGATGAGGTAGGAGTAGCCTTACCAGAGCCTCCCCTTACCGTTGCACCGCACCTCGCCTCTCGCTATCTGTTGAAGCGGGTTTTCTTATTTCGATAGTTGACAAAAGAAGGGGGTTCTCGCGTGTATGGCGAACTATAGGGAAATCAACCCCTTTTTCTAGGAGAGAGCCGTGAACCGATTTCGAGTGACCTTGTGCGCGGTGGGACTACTGTGCCTAACCCCCTTCGCACTTCCCGCATTTGCCGATGGAGCGCAAGACAACAAAGCAGAGAATGTGCGTAAAGTCCCACCGCCCGGCATTACCGTACCCGCCGAAGTGAAGGAAGAACTGAGCAAGGGTATTGCACAACTAGGGAGTGAGATAGAGAGCCTAAAAGCATCTCTCAAGCCTAGCCAAAAAGAGCTTCTCCCCGATGTGCAGATATACCATAACGCGGTACGGTATGCCCTTCAGTACGGCGAGTTCTTCAATGTGAATGAACTCAACACCGCTAAGAGGCTACTGGAGCAGGGCATGGAACGTGCCAAAGCCTTGAGCGAAGGGAACGCCCCTTGGACAACCCAAACGGGGCTAGTGGTACGCGGCTACGTCTCGAAAATAGACGGCTCGGTTCAGCCTTATGGGTTAGTGGTTCCGCCTAGTTACAGCGCGAATAGCCCCTTCAAGCATCGCCTCGACATCTGGTTTCATGGGCGCGGGGAGGTACTTAGCGAAGTCAACTTTCTACGCGAACACCAGTCTTATGCCGGTGAGTTCACCCCGCAAAACGCTTTTGTGCTACACCCTTACGGACGCTACTGCAACGCCAACAAACTCGCTGGTGAGGTAGATACCTTCGAGGCGATGGAACACGTTAAAAAGCACTACCCTATCGACGACAACCGTGTAAGTGTGCGCGGCTTCTCAATGGGAGGGGCGGCATGTTGGCAGTTTGCGGTTCACTTTCCCGGCGACTGGGTAGCCGCCGCACCAGGAGCGGGGTTCTCCGAGACCGCGGACTTCCTGAAGGTATTCCAAAACGAAAAGGTACAGCCGACTTGGTACGAAAAGGCTCTTTGGCACGTCTACGACTGTACCGACTACGCTATCAACCTCTACAATCTGCCCACTGTTGCCTACTCTGGTGAAAAAGACAGTCAGAAACAAGCCGCCGACATGATGGAAAAGGCGATGGCAAAAGAGGGTATCGCCCTCACGCACATCATTGGACCCGGCGCGGGGCACTTTTACGAGGCGAAAGCGAAACTAGAGGTAAACCGCAGAATCGACAGCATCGTCGCGAAAGGGCGTAACCCCGTACCCAACCATGTCCGATTTACTACTTGGTGGCTCCGCTACAACCGCTCTTTTTGGGTAACAGTGCAGGGAATGGGGACAGAGTGGGAACGCGCTACCGTAGATGCCGAGATAACCGACGAGCGCAACATCAAGGTAAGCACCAAAAACATCACCGCTCTCACGCTCTCTATGCCCACAGGGCTGTGTCCCCTCGACAACACGGTTCCCCCCACCATCATCATCGACGGCAAAAAACTCAAGGGTAGCCCTGTATGGTCAGACCGCTCTTTCGAGACGCACCTCAGTAAGCTCGACGGCTCTTGGAAAGTAGTAACGAACCTAGACAGCGATACCCTGCGTAAAAAGCCGGGCTTGCAGGGTCCCATAGACGACGCTTTTATGGACAGTTTCCTCTTTGTAACTCCCACCGGAACCCCGCTAAACCCACAAATAGGGGCGTGGGTAGAGGCGGAAAAGACCCACGCAATCGTTCACTGGAGACAGCAATACAGAGGTGAGGCACGTACCAAGACCGACTCCGAAATCTCTACAGAAGACATAGCCAACCACAACCTTGTGCTATGGGGAGACCCTTCTAGCAACAAAATTCTTGCCAAAATCGCCGACCAACTGCCAATCAAATGGACAAGTACGGGTATCCTGGTAGGCAACAAATCCTACTCCGCCGATAAGCACGTACCCGTGCTTATCTTCCCAAACCCGCTTAACCCCAAGAGGTATGTGGTGCTAAATAGCGGCTTCACTTTTAGGGAGTACGACTACCTAAACAACGCAAGGCAGGTTCCCAAACTACCCGACTACGCGATTGTAGATACTAGTCAGCCTATAACCTCCCGCGCACCTGGTGGGATTGCAGATGCTGGCTTCTTTAACGAGAGTTGGGAACTAAAGGCACAGAAATAAGGAATGATGTTAGACCGACGTGAATTTGTTCGGATACTGTGCGGTAGTGCTATTATACGGGATAGGAAGAGACCTGCCATGCAGAAGAAGACCCATATCGTAACACTTAGTTTTGATGACGGGTTCAAGAAATCGTTCTATCAGGTAGCCGACATCTACGAGCATTTTGGGCTAAAAGCGTGTTTCAATGTTATTGCTACAGGACACGAGTCCGGTTTCAGTCCTCAAGTAGATGGTAAGCCTGATGCGGGTATCGTCTCTGCTCCTTTGGGTAGTTTTGAGGACTGGAACCACCTCAAAAGACGAGGACATGAGGTAATGGCACATACTTATAACCATGCAAACCTTACGCTACTTCCTTTGGAAGAGGCAAAAGAGCATATTGTGAAGTGTGCGAACTACTTTGAAACCCACCTCGAAGGCTTCAAGGCATCCGAATCGGTGTACAATTTTGCTTACAACGCCTCTACTCCCGAACTAGAGGCGTATGCCCTCACCAAGTTTCTTGTTGTTCGTACACAAGGTGAGACACCAGTAAACGCTATTCCAAAGCACAAGAAACCAGTACGAATCGGTTGCTGGTCACAGGGTCCCGAAAACTGCGATGCTTTTCTTGAGGAGGCATTGGAAAAGTTTCTTGCCTCTTCGGGAGGTTGGTTTGTGTTTAATACGCATGGGCTAGATAAAGAGGGGTGGGGACCCATAAGCTCTAAATATCTACATAACCTTCTTGCACGCCTTGTTAAGATGGAGAAGGTAGAGGTTCTTCCCGCGGGGCGAGTGGTACTAAGGCTGGGCAAAACCGAGCCTGTCACAAAATAGAGACATGAAATACCTAACACAACTGCTAAACAAAAAGGTCTATCAACAGGATGGCACACTACTCGGTAAGGCTACTGATGTGGTGGCACAACTGGATGCCCGCTTCCCCTCTATCTCCGCTATTCGGGTACAAAGCAAGGAGATAGATACCTACATCTCCTTTGATTATATCGAATTTGAAGACGATCCAGAGGGCGCAAAGGGGGCGGGGAACCTACAGAGCGATATTCGCCTAAATGTACCCCTCTCTACGGTTCCCTCCTACACTATGCCCCAAAACACACTGCACCTGCGGCAAGATGTACTTGATAAGCAGATAGTAGATGTCCACGACTTCCGTGTGGTGCGTGTAAACGATGTGCGCCTTGCCGAGTGTGGAGATGGTTATTGCGTGGTGGGGGTGGACGCAAGCCTTCGGGCGATGTTACGCCGCTTTGGTTCCCTTAGCAAGCCCCTTGAGGCGACGGCAAACCTGCTTCATGCGCCGCTACGCTCTAATCTTATTGCTTGGGACGATATGCAGACCCTCGAGCCCGGAACCGCAGAGGGGCTGATTCGGCTGAAAGTATCCCACGATAAAATTGCCCGATTGCATCCTGCCGACATTGCCGATATTGTGGCACAACTCACCCCCCAACAGCGGGTGGAGGTGCTAGAGTCGTTGGATAATGAGACCATCGCCGACACTATCACCGAAGTAGACCCCGATATGCAGGTTGAGATTATGCAGCAACTCGACCTCGACAAAGCGCGAGATGTAATTACTCACATGGAGCCAGACGATGCCGCTGACGTTCTGGATGACCTACCCGAAAGCCGTAGCGACGATATTCTGGATAAGATGTCGAAGGAGGATGCCGAAGAGCTGACGCGCCTCATGGAGTATCACGAGGACACCGCTGGCGGCTTGATGACTACCGAATATGTGGCAATCCCCGACTATCTTACTTGTGATGAGACGATACAACGCCTTCGTGCCCTCTCTCCCAAAGCCGAGATGATATACTACGTCTATATTGTGGACGAGGACAATCGGCTGGTGGGGGTTCTAAGTTTACGTGACCTCGTGGTATCTCCTCCAGAGACCACTATTCACAGTATCATGGTGAAGAACGTAATACGGGTTCATGTAGACGACCATGCCAACGAAGTGGCTCAGGTGATAGGACGCTATAACCTGCTTGCCGCCCCCGTAGTAGACGAATCCGAGTCCCTGTTAGGTATCATTACGGTAGACGATACAATGGAACGCCTTTTGCCCCAAGAACGCCGCCGCCGCCTTCCCTCCGCTACGTGGCAAGACACCACCGAACGCTAATGCCTCCCATAAAATACCTGTTTTTCTGCTCTTCTCCCCGCCTGTTCTAAGGTTGCCTCTCGTTTTGCCGACAATATCTCTGCACGCGAAGTGTTTTCACGCTCGGTATCTCGCCAAGGAGTGGCAACGCAAGGGGGTCCTCGCCTCCCTACAAGAGACCGGCGCACTATCCAGAGAGAGACCTATTTCCTAATCGAATTGTCGCTCCCATTGATTACCTAATGGATGGTTCGTCAATATGGAAAATATGCTAGAGTATCGCCCACACCGCTCCTTACTGTTTCATAACCCCGCTCCCAAAGTAGCAGAGGGTTTTATCTACCATAAGGTTCCTAGCAACATTCCGCAAGCCAGTGTGGTGCGTCAACGCTACCCTGCTCCCTCTCCCCAAGACTCCGCTCACCCCGAAAGGAAGGCAGTGGAGTACACTCACCCGCCACATATTCGCCTTCTTGTGGTGGATGACGATAAGTTGGTACGTCAGACTTTTGGAGTGGCACTACGAGAGGCGGGGTATAACGTAGACTGTGTGGGGAGTGCCGACGAAGCACTACAGTGTATGGCAAGCCAAGTCTACGATATGATGCTCTGCGATGTCTTTATGCCGGAGGAGAATGGGCTATCGCTACTGCAAAAATCGCAAGAGTCCTACCCCGATATGCCTGTGGTTCTCATTACGGCGTATGGCAACGTAGAACTTGCCCGCGATGCTCTGAGCAGTGGGGCAAGCGACTTTATCACCAAAACCTTTAGCACAAGCGAACTGCCCATTATTATCGAACGCAACTTGGCACGCCATGCGAACCATAAAAAGGAACACGTTCAGAACCGTATCGCGCTACAGAGTTCTAACGAGAATATCCTCTCTGCCCTCCTAACCGCCCTGCACACCCGCGACACCGAGACGCAAGGGCACTCCGAGCGCGTTACCGCCTACACCCTAGAGATGGCAGAAAAGATTAACCTAAGCCCTGCCGAGATGTACCATATCGAACGGGGCGCGCTACTCCACGATATTGGGAAGATTGGGGTTCCCGACGCGATTTTGCTAAAGCCCAGTACCCTCACCCCCGAAGAGTGGGTGGAGATGCGGAAGCACCCCGAAATCGGGTACGAAATGTGCCGCAAAATCGAAAGCCTACAACACGCTTCTCAAATTGTGCTACACCACCACGAGATGTGGGATGGAGGCGGGTATCCGTATAGCTTGAAGGGAGAGCAGATACCGCTGGGCGCAAGGCTGTTTGCTGTTGCCGACTGCCTAGACGCAATGACCAGTGACCGCCCGTACCGCGAGGCACTTCCATTCTCTGTGGCACAAGAGGAGATAAAACGGTTTAGCGGAAAGCAGTTCGACCCGGAGATTGTAGAGATATTCTTGCGGATACCCGAATCGCGGTGGCGGCATATTCGCTCACTGATTGACCATAACCATAACGGCTAAACTAACCCTTCCCTTCCAGTACCCTCTATCGGAAGGGAGGTTTTCTTTGGTATACTGTCACTCTATCCCTTTTTGATGGACGGGTACTACCATAAAACGCAATCCTCCCTACAAACCATCTCGCCCCAAACCTCCTGCGACCAAAGCACAGCAATCTCCGCGACCCGTTCCCATCGTCCCTGTACCAGCACCACCGCCTAACGCGCCCTTTGTGCTTGTTATCTTTGGACCTACCTCCTCTGGGAAGACGGCTCTCTCTTTGGAACTTGCAGAGGCACTCCCGCAGATGGGAGGGCGTGAAATCGAAATTATAGGTGCGGACTCGCGGCAAGTGTATGCGGGTATGAACATTGGAACCAGCAAAGTTGGGCGCGACATTATGGAGAGACTCCCGCACCACTGTCTTGATATGCGTCCCCCAGACAAGATGGTCACTTTGGCAGAGTATCAGGCACTCGCTACAAAACGCATCACCGAGATTCATGCACGGGGCAACCTGCCTGTTATGGTGGGAGGGACGGGTTCTTACCTGCTCTGCATTACGGAGAACTGGCAGGTGGGAGATGAACTGCTACCGGGTGAGGAGAACTTTAAGGAGAGAGGGAAGGGGACTCCACTATTTCGTGCAAAGTTTGTAAGAAGCACGTTGGAGATGAACAAAATCCTGCCCCGCATAGATAACGCCGTAGATAGTATGTTTCAGATGGGGCTAGTGGACGAGGTAACACGGCTTTGGGAGCAGTACAAACTGTGGGAACCAAACCGACTCCAGCGTAATGCACTGTGGCACACACACGGCTACCGCGAGTTTTTGGAGAAGGCACACGAGACCACTCCTGTGCGCCTTCCCACATCACGGCGCGACCTTGCCGAGATAGCGCAAGCCATAAAAGACCATACCCACTCCTACGCACATCGCCAGTGGAGTTGGATGAAGAAGATGCCGCCCGTCACCCCTTTTTCCAACGGAGTGGAGTTGGCAAAGAAACTGCATACCCTCGAAAAAGAGACCGCTAAGACAAAATAAGGTTAGAGACCGCTTCACCCGTAGCCACCAGAATATCTTCGGGTACACGTTGCCCGTTGGTGAGGTAGGTCAGCGGTATCCCCGTTCTGTCGGAGATATTGAACAGCGTGCCGTAGGTACTCGTCTCGTCGATTTTAGAGAAGATAAGCCTGTCGATGCGGGTCATAGAGAACCGTTTTGCCGTCTCGTACAAGTCCTCTTCTTTGGTGGAGGCACTGAGAACGAGGTGGGTTTCGCACCCAAGCGTCTCCAGCATCGGCTTGAGTTCCATGATTTGCGTGGTGTTGTTTGGGCTACGCCCCGCAGTATCTACCAGAAGCAGGTCGTAGTCTCTACACTGCTCCAAAATCCCCACTATCTCCCCCGCCTCGTGTGCCACAAAAATAGGAATATCCATTATCTGGCTATAGGTCTTGAGCTGTTCTACTGCCGCGATACGGTAGGTGTCTATGGTGAGTAGGGCGACTTTTTTCTGCTCTACCAGTGCGTAGTGAGCGGCGAGTTTTGCGATGGTGGTTGTTTTGCCTACCCCTGTGGGTCCCACCAGTGCCACCGTTTTTAGGCGGCTGGGAGTGAGGGCTATGCTTCCTACACACGCAATGCGCTTGGTAATCAGTTCTCTGGCGGCGATTTCGGCTTGCACCTCTTGCGCGAGTTCTCCCCAAGCGCTGAGGTCGGGTATCTGCCGAATAAGGTCTTCGGTTAGGTGCGGCGAAACTCCTTGTGAACAGAGGCGTTTGCGAAGTTCGGGGTACTGCCCCGAGGTCACGGAAAGGTGCGAGAGCGCATGACGCGCACTGCCCTGCGATGTTACTGCGGTGAGGTTTTTTTCGTAATCCGAAAAACGGGAGCGAAGTTGCTGAAGGCTCTGCTTTATCTCTTGTAGGTTGCGCCCTACTTTATTGGTAGGTTCTTGTACCGCAACTACTGCCGTATCGGGTTCCAAAACCGCGTTGCTAGGAGTAGCCTTTAAGGTTGCCGTCGTTGTACCGCCAAACCGATTTTCGGGGGAGTGTGTTGGTGCAGGGGCAGAGGGCTTTGCGGTGTTTGCAGAGCGGGTAAGCGGAGAGAAGTTCCTAATTGTGGGTGGAGTGGGCTTAGGTTCACTCGGCACAGAAGCACGCGCCTCCTCTTGAGCAAACGGGTTGGGCGTAGTGTATGTGGCAGGTGGTAACAGCCGCGTTATATTAAGAGTAGGCGGCTCTGGAGCGGGGGGTTGTACCTCTGTGTCCGGTGCGTTGCGCTCTACTACAGGGAAGGTCGCTTTGCGGTAGAGTGGTTTGGAGGTGGTGGGACGTACTGCATCAAGACGGGTGGTCGGGGCAGACTGTGTTTTATAGGCACTGCGAGCCGCCGCAAGCGCAGAGGCTTGGTTGGGAACCGCGGGAGTTTGCGAAGTAGGGGAGGGGGTAGCGGGAGCCTGATTGGTTTGGGCGGCGGTAGCACGTAGACGCACGAGCGTTTCCCGAATCGCAAGAATGTCCTTGTCGGTCTCTTCGGGTTCCTCGTGGGCATGATACTCTGCTTCAGTTGTGGCAACCACGCAGATAATCTCGCGTCCCTGAACCCCCAAAAGCCCTCCGCCCTGCCGTACTTTTTTCGTCTCGATGATAATGGCATCGGAACCAAGTGTACTCTTTACCTGCTCTAGACAGGCTTTTAGGCTCTCACCAAAAAACTCTCGTGCTGGCATAGTATCGTACCTCCACACCTCACTACACAAAAAAACATCTAAAAAGACAAAGGGGACAGCACATAGTAGATGTACTGTCCCGACTTATTATCGGCAAGCGAGCACCCTCTTCTTTAGAGCAATTTCCTAGTAAAATTACCAGAAGAATCGAATCTGCTGGGTTGCTCCTAAAAAGTTCCCCCTCGCCTTTTTATAGGCAGTGGACGAGGGGGATAGGTGCAACGCACAGGTCTACTTCACCGTGAGGGTGGAGTTTGCAGTACTGGTTAGGTACATAGTATCACCGCCAAAGGTAGCGGACGCAGGGTGTACTCCCTTTGTTGCCATGCTATCTATGGTGTAGGCGAGTACCGCAACGCCGTTACTATCTGTTGTTGCGGTTCCCACTGCTACTCCATCTACCGAGAAGGTTATGGTTTTGCCTGCCAGAAGCATCTTATCGGTGCTTCGCTTGAGGGTTGCCGTTAGGTTCACGGTAGCCCCTGCTTTGCCCGATGCTTTTGCCAAAGCCAATGAGGTGGCGGCGGGGTTCACGGTAAGAGTAGCGGTAGCCGTCGAGGGGTTGTCGTTCATAGCCCCTGCATACGACACACTCCAAGAGTGTACACCGGGAGTTAGCCCCTCATCTATTATGTAGTTGAGGGTTGCTTTTCCAGTGCTATCTGTATTTACGGTACCGATAGTGTTCCCGTCTATCATAAAGGTTAGGGTCTGGTTGGCAAGTTTGGTTCCATCGGTTTTACGTGTGAGAACCGCGCTAAGAACTTTGGTCTGCCCATAACTCCCTGCTACTTTGGCGATGGTGATAGAGGTATCGGCGGGAATGATGGTAAGAACTCCGTTACCGGATGCTTTGTTGTATTGAGGTGTTCCCCGATACACAACCGCCAGCGGATACGCCCCTACGTTGAATATCAGTTTGTAGTTTAGGGTGGCTTTTCCGTTTGCGTCGGTAGTCGCGCTTCCGATGGTGGTAGAGCCTAGCACAAAGTAGACTTTCTGACCTGCTACCGGGAGTTTATCGGAGTTTCGTATCATCTTGGCAACGAGTGGCTTTGTGATACCGTAAGCCCCCGTTACATTGGGGATGGTGAGGGTTATGTCGGCACCGGGCTTCTGTACCTCTATCGCGCCAATGTCTACGCGCCCTGCTACCACCCGCTTCATTCCTAAGTAGTCTTTGCCATGTGTATCTACTACGTAGTTATCACCCGCGTTGATAACGGGAGAGTAGTTTGCGGGTTGATAGAGGCTATCGAGTACGGGGTCTGCCCAGAGGTCGTTCGTGCCCGGAATCAGCACCGTACTGTCTCCGTAGTAGTTGGTAGCCCCATTGTTAAAGATGAGGTTGTAGTCCTCACTTACGCCATGGAAATTGCCTTCTGCCAAACTTACATCCAGCATATTGTTGCTAAAGATGTTGTTGTACAGACCTACCGAACCATCCAGATACATTAACGAGTGTCCGGTATTTCCGACCATCGTATTGTTGGCTAGGTTTGTAATCCCTGCAACGATGGCAACCGTGTAGCCTTTGTCGTCTGGTCCATTCCATCCCGGAACACCCACGCTATTCACAATAAGGTTGTTGCTAATGTCGATAAGGCTTACTTCGGTTTCACGTCCTGCCCAGATAGCACTTCCCATATAGGAGGTGTTATGAGCGATGTAGTTGCGTTGGATGGTAGCCTGTTGCCCCCAAACAATCACGCCCCCTCCTCGGTTAAGGCTACTGTTATCGGTAATGGTGTTGTTGGTAATGGTAGACTGCCCTCGATAGTACGGGTTGCCGTCCCAGTTGGAAGACAAAATGCCTCCTGCAATGGAGTCGGAACTACTCACCGCGGCTACATTACCCGATATGACGTTGTTGTCTATGAGGGCATCGGTGTTGGCTATGGAGATACCGCCGCCGCTTTCACGGGCAGTATTCCCTTTGATGAGGTTATTCGTTATGGCGAGATGAGAGTACCAAACCTCTACCCCACCGCCAAAGCGTCCTGTGTTATTGGTTATGGTGTTGCCCGATAGAGACACCTTCGTAGGCTTGAATCTGGCGACAACGTAGGGGTTGCCGTTCCAGTTCCATGCGCCCACTCCCCAGTTCACCGCGCAGGAAAAGATGCCGATACCACCCCCATCTCCCACGCCCACATTGGAGTCGATGAGGTTGTTGGTGATGACGGCTCCATCTGAGTTGCCGATGTTGATACCACCGGGCCAGTTGCCTGTTTGACCTACGACCTGATTGTTGGAGATAGTGGGGGAGCAGTTGAACGCCGCAATGCCCATTCCCGTGCCTTTAGTAGTAAATCCATCTATCACCTGAGAGGTGTCTTGTGGGAACTGTTTTTCGTAGCCCCATACCCCAATTACGGTATAGTCACCAGGGTTGTTGCTTAGAATGGTACGGTTGGCGTTCAGGTTTCTTTGGGTAACGTCGTAGTTATCGGGTTCGTTGCCTACAAAACCGCCGTAGAGCCTTACACCGGGGCTGACCCACGTTCCACCAGCGACGGTATAGTTTCCTGCCGCTACCCATACTTGGTCTCCGATATGGGCTGAGTTGACGGCGGCAACCACATCACCCAGGGGAGAACTCCAAGAAGAGCCGTCTCCGGTACCGCCTACGGATACGTGAAGAATACGCCCCTGCGGGACGGTTCCGACTATCTGTAATGCACCGTCTAGGTTCGGTACGGATTTCCCTCCCCATGCCCGAAGGGCTTCGGGAACGGTAACGGAGCGTGTTCCGAAACTGTCGCCTTCACCGCCCCAAGGGTTGTGGTAGTAGCCTACATCGGAAGCGGAGACATCGTGGGTGCGTTGAAACCACCAGCCGCCGTTACTGTAGGCGTGTCCCGAATAGCCGGTAAGCCAGTAGGTTCCCTCGGCGAGATAGAGGGGCGAAGAGAAGTTGAACACGAGGTCTTGACGATGCGCGTTACCTGTATAGCGGGTACTAAAGACCTGTTGTCCTGTGTAGATACTGCCGTCAAACATCGTCATGTCGGGCGAATGAGCCAGCATGAGGAAGGCTGTGGTGTCGGCGGGGAGAGCAGTGTCGCCACTGATTCCGTACAACGTAATCTGGTTGACGAACCAGCCGCCTTTTGGCACGACTACCTTGTTTAGCATAAAGGTAGAGAGGGCTTGGTTGTCGGGGAAGTACGAGGAAGAGATTGCTATGCCATATTCCTACTACGAGGGTGGTCAAGGAGAACATCCGACCACGCTTTTGGAGCCAGCGAGAAGAGCGCAAGGAGCGCAAGAAAACGAATCAGTGATTTGTGTGCTTTGTGCATACGAGAGTGCCTCCCTAAAAAATACAAAACAGAGGGTGTAAACACATTGCCTTGATACAAAGGTAAAGTTTGTAAGGCTAGTAAAAGAATCATAACACATAAAGCGTTCGTTAGTGCGTTCGTTTTAGCGTTCATTTCAGGTTTTTTGTACCGAATACTAAAAAACTTTTTTCTATAGTTAGTGTACTAGGGCTAAGTATCTCTGCTGGGTACAAATGGCAGGTAGACTGTTGGCATTAGCCCCAAACCAGAACCAAAGGAGACCTCTCATGCCCACTAGCCATAATGAAGGAGACAACAATCCTAACTTAGAGGCAGATACCCGCGTCGTCTACGAAGCCGTTCCTCTCGCCACCGCTATCGTTTCGGAGACTCTCCGCCTTGAAGTGCAGAGTGTGACTCCGCTTATCGGTATGGGGTCGGTGAATCTTATCCTTTTTGTGCAGACCACACAGAGAGAAATAGTCGTGCGCCTGAACAAGCCGCAGGATGACAAAGACAAAACACGAAGCGACTACGAAAAAGAGCGGTGGTGCATTGCAAAAGCAAAAGAGGTAGGAATACCTAGCCCAGAGGTACTTGCTGTGGGGGAACATTCGGGGCGTGCTTTTATGTTACAAAACCGTATTGCGGGTGTGAACGGTAAGCAGAGCGCAGTCCCCGCTACCGACCTGCTACGCACTTTAGGAAGGTACGCACGTACTATTCACTCTATTCCGATAGATGGGTTTGGGGATAGCGTGGAGGGGTTTGAGGGTGGGAACGCACAGGCAGGCTGGTTGCGGTTTGTAGACTACAATCTGGGTGAATTGACCGCGAACGACCCCTTGATTGCGCTAGGAGTCTATACTGCTTCTCAGCAAGAGAAGATACGCGCCGCGTTTACATGGCTACGCGGGTTGCCGCTACAGATAGGGCTTACCCACTGCGATTTGGCGCGGCGCAACACGATAGTAGATGACGCGGGGTGCGTCTACCTACTGGATTGGGGTTGTGCCGAGATAAATGTGGTTCCGCACTACGAACTCAACTCGCTTCTGCACTGGTATCGACTGGATAACACCAACCTGTACGCCTTTTTGGAGGGATACGGGCTCTCTCTTATCGAGTGGGAGAGGCTCATTCCTGAACTGAAAGCAGTCGTACTCCTCAAAGCGTTCGACCTAACGCGCTGGGCGATAGACCGTTGCCCGGAACGCCTTGAGGAGATTTCTGCCCGTGCTGTACAGTGCTTGGCGATGTTCGAGGGGCGGGAGTACCGCCTCTAGTACCTTGCGAGTTTGCCCTCTTGAGAGGTGAGTTCGAGCGTTTTTACGATGGACTGCGCGGCTTGTTGCATAAATCCGAGTTCGCTACTCACCGCAATAAACTGCCACCCCTCCGCAATCCTGCGACTGGCGGCACTTGCGTCGGCGACATGGATACCGGGCGCAATTCCGTACCGCTTGGCGGTCTGCCGCACGATACGTAGAGCCTCTACGAATTCGGGGTCGTCGGTCTCCATTGCGGGGGTTTTGTGCATGGAGGAGAGCAGGTCGTTGGGACCCACAAACACCCCATCAATACCCGGAACCGAGAAGATTGCGTCGGCGTTGTTTACCGCGTCGATATGCTCTGCCTGGATAATCACCAAAATCTCGTTGTTGGCGTTGGCATAGTACTCGCCGGGGCTTGCATCGAAGTTTAGGGCGTGTAGGCTTCCTCCCACGCTTCGCACACCTACGGGGGGATATTTGCAGATAGCAACCGCCTGCTCTGCCTCCTCACGGCTATTGCACATGGGGAACACAATGCCATAAGCACCCGCATCAAGGGCGCGTTTCGCGTTCTCTAGGCTGTTGAAGGGAACCCTAACGAGAGGAACTCCCCCTGCGTCGGCAATAAGCGCGAAGATGGTCGCCGCTTCGTCCCAATCTATGGGGCTATGCTCCATATCTACCGTTAGCCAATGAAAGCCCGTTCGCGCCATAAACCGCGTTGCCATAGGGCTTCCCAAAGAGAGCCACGTTCCCACCTGCGGTAGCCCCGCTTTGAGGGCAGATTTCACCGAATTCGATTTCATAATAGTCGCTTCCTACTTTCCGAGTCGTAGTTGGGGTGAGCCTAGCACCGCCGTGTTTACTAGCCCCGCAGGACGCTCTCCGCGCAGTGCTATCAGGGTGTTTTCTGCCGACTGTACACTCATGGCTTGCGCCGCCTCTGCGGAGTTGAAGGCGTTGTGCGGGGTGAGTAGAGTACGGGGGGCTTTTCGTAACGGGTGGTCTGCGGGAAGGGGTTCCTGCTGATATACGTCGGTAGCCGCTCCTGCAATCGTGCCGTTTTCGAGTGCCTCTATCAGAGCAGTTTCGTCTACCAGTGCGCCCCGCGCCGTGTTGATAAAGTAGGCGGAGGGTTTCATCTTCGCAAACCGCTCTCTATTGAACATATTTTTGGTTTCGGGGACGTTGGGGGCGTGTAGCGAGACAAAATCGCTTTCGGAGAGAACGGTATCGAGGTCGGTAAACTCAATATCGGGCATTCCGCTCGGCAAGCCGCGCTCTGCCACTTGTGGGTCGTAGGCGAGTATCCGCATGGAGAAACCTGCCGCTCGCTTTGCTACCGCCTGACCAATCTGCCCACATCCCACCAGTCCAATCGTCTTACCCGATACGCCCACGCCGGGATACTCACCCCAGCCTCCTTGCCGCATAAGCACGTCGCCCTCATGGATGCGGCGGGTAATGCCTAGCAGAAGCGCAAAGGTGTAGTCTCCCACCGATTCGGTCATTGCACCGGGAGTGTTGGTAACAACGATACCCACCTCGGTAGCGGCTCCCACATCTACACTATCTATCCCGACCCCGCACCGCGATACTACTTTGAGTTGGGGGCAACTCGCAAACACACGCGCATTATAGGGGTCGCTAGAGCCGATGATGGCATCGAAGCCTTGCAGTTGCTCAATAAGATAACTCTCTTCTAGGGGTCCCGCGATGGGGGTATAGACGACCTCACAACCTGCCGCCTCCAGATAGTCACGGGCGGGTTGCCCACTGACCCAAAACGCTCTTGCTGTCACAAGGACACGCCAGTTCATACGCCACTCCTTCTTTGAAAATGGGGTTTGCACCCACCCCATCCTAGCCTTCCCCTTTGTGAGGGAAGGTAAATCGCCTCTGATTTGATGTTACCCACTAGGGAGAAATAAAACAGCCTACGGCTCTGGTCTTGGATACCGCGACCTTCTTTCCGCTGATAACGGATTCGAGGGCATCGTGTAAATCGTGAGTTTTGGGGGCATAACGCTTCACCCCAAAGTCGATATAGCGGTCATCTATCCGCCCTTGATAGAGTGTACCCCCTTTTGGCGAGAGTACCACACACTCCGGCGTAACGGTTGCTTTTACGCGCCTTGCCAGCAGATTCTTTCTATCCCGCAGGGCGGGGCAGGAGTACCCAAACGCTTTGTAGTGCTTCTCTATCTCTTTGGCGGGGGCATCGGTGGAGACGTAGACCAGATAGAAACCGATGTGCTTGGCGGTATAGGTCTTACAAAAAGCGTTCCAGTCCGGTGCGTAGGAGTTGGAGATGGGGCAGTCGGGGGTAATGAAGAGGAGTACCGTCGCCTTTTGCTTCTGAGCTTCCAATAGGCGTACCTTCTTCCCTTTTAGGTCAGTTGCGTTCCAAGCCTCTTCTGGGGGCTTAGTGCTTTTCTTTTGCGCTCCTGCCCCGCTTACCAGTGCTAAACAGAGCAGTATTCCTACTAAGTGCTTCATGGTTCTACTCCTCTCGTCTCTGTTCTTTAAGGTGCGCTTGAGCCTGATGCAAATGTTGTAAGTAAGGTATTTACACTGAGGATACCACAGCGGAAACTCACCTGTCCAGAGTTAGGCTGTGTAACCCAAACTCAAGGCTTGTCTATATCCCGTACCCTCAATAACTGCTCTGCGGGTTCTTGCTCTGGTTTACCTGTTATGGGGCGAAGCAGTTCCTGCGAGACAGCGGGGGCAGAACTACCACGTAGCAGGGTATCGTGTTGCTCTTCCTGTATCTTTCGCTCTTCTAGCAATAAGAGCAGATTTGCCACCTTTGCCTGTAACTCTGGGCAGACAAGGTTTTTCAACTCCCTCTGAAGCCTTTGAACGGTAAGAATAGCACGGGAGTCCCCTATCTTCTCTAGTGCTTCCACCAATAACCTCACCTTATCCAAATTGTAGATAGAGAGTTGCTGTATCTCATCGAAGAGGATACCGCAGAGGTTGGGAACGGTCTCCTTACTAAATGCGCGGTAGTGGGCGGGGGTTAGGGTAGGTAAGAGTTGGTAGAGGCTACGGTTCTCATCACGGTTTACCTTACAAAGTACGGGAATGGCTTCGGGTTGCCCCAACGTGCCGAGATGATGTGCAGAGATACCGAGTACCAAAGCCCGCTGTATCACACGTCCGCTTACGAATAACATCAGTGGAAACACTACTTTTGTTCCCCATAAACCTCCTCTCACATGAAATATCCAGTAACCTAGTGCTTCAACAACTGCTGCAAATAAAAAAGTCACTCCCATCAGACGTAACCCATCCACAAACACTCTTTTCGTCTGTACGCTCTCTCCATACTCCAAGCGTGGAATAAGTACCTCGACAGTCTCCTTTTTCTGTTGTTCGCTGGTAGCAAGGAAACCTATCGCGTAGATTGCCCCTAAGAGAGAGGGGTTGGCAACGTCCATTTTGGGAGGCTGTGCCTTTAGAAAGGCTAATACCTCTTCGTAGCACAGAGTTTCTGGTAGCGGTACAGGTGTTTTGAAGAGTTCATCGGACTTCGTACTGATACACTTACTCCCAAGTGTCCTCAGCTCACGGACGAGAGTTTCGTATTGAGTTAAGGCTCTCTTGGGCTTTCTGGGCATCCAAATCACGGCACTCCCTCCTGTACGGCGTTCTTGATACGGACAAAGCGCACCTCATTCAAAATCACCACGATCTGGAACATACTGCGGCATCACTACCAAGCCTCCTGCCCCATCGACACACCTATCGCTTGCTCAGAGTGGGTGTTATCAGCAGTCACTTGTTCTAAAAGTGCTTCCAGCGTGATGTTACAGGGCAAAGGCGTGATAATGAGCCTCCCCTCCTGTAGCGTCACATCCACCAAAGTGTCTTGTTCGATATGACTCTCGATTGCGAAGGACTTAGGAATACGTAACGCCAGACTGTTACCCCATTTTTGAATTCGTGCTTGCATAGTTGTCTCTAATTAAGTTTAAGTATCTACAATGAAGATACCACAGCGGACACCCACCAGTCCAGAGTTAGGCTAAGTAGTATCTGTTTCGGAAGAGTGTGCGAAAGTGGGAGGTAGTTCACCTCACCCCGCCTCTCCTTCGCAAAGAGAGGAGTCTTCCGGCTACTGTTCTGGTAGAAAGACCCCCTGCTCAAAGCATTTTGAGAGAGCATTATCTCGCTTGAATAGAACTGAGAACGACGCGCCAAACCTCGTAAACTCCGACCACAAAGATTCCTCTCCTTACGAAGGAGAGGTTAGGTGAGGTGAAACCCAAACTCAAGGCTTATCTGTATCCCGTACCCGCAATAGTTGCTCTGCGGGTTCTTGCTCTGGTTTACCTGTTATGGGGCGAAGCAGTTGCGAGGTATCTACGGGGGCAGAACTACCACGTAGCAGAGTATCGTGCTGCTCTTCCTGTATACGGCGTTCCAACAGAACATAGAGCAGGTGCGAGACTTTGTTTTGTAACTCGAAATAGGGGTTGGATACGCTTCGGATTTCGGGAGGGGCGGCGGTCTCATAGACGTTGCGGTTCCAAGTTGCCGACTGAGCGCGAAGTTGTAACTCCTCGAAGGACTTCTGTTTTTCGCGTAGTTCTCTCTGTAGTGCCTCTACGGTAAGAATAGCGCGGGAGTCTCCCATCTTCTCCAGTGCCTCCACCATCAGGGTAGCCCGCTCCAAGTTGCTAGGGGAGAGCCGCCGTATCTCGTTCGAGAGGAGACTACAGAGGTTGGGAACAGTCTCCTTGCTAAATGCGCGATAGTGTGCGGGGGTTAGCGTGGGCAAGAGTTGGTAGAGGGATTTGGTAGCAGTCTCTCGAAGGCGCAACGGGAACCTATCCGTTTGCGCTAGAAAGGGAACGGCTTCGGGTATCTGTAGGTCGCCTAAGAGAGTGAGGTAACTTTTCCGTAGCGTGAGTGCATTTTTTGTAGACACATAGTTTGTATGGTAAGCACCAGAAAACGTTATCCAAAAGAAAATTATGAAGCCAGGGTTACTTACGACCAAATACCCAATCACAGGTATCTCAATAGCCCAAAACGCAAGACTCCACTGCTTATTACGCTTCCATGCCTTCACCAACACTCCATCTACTTCCATAAGTGTAAGTGCAAGCGACCTCCTCTCCTCTTCCGTAAGTTTGGAATGGGAGAGAAGGCTTAATGCCCCTATATACTCCTCACGGTTTTCAGGGAGTTCGTTGCCCTTATTTAGGGCGTACCACAGCACCTCTTCCTGTGTAATGTGTTTGTAAAAAGAGGCAACGTCAGCCTCTACAACAAAGGAGTTCCTAGAGCGATAAGCACGTTTTAACTCCCCTATCAGGTAGGAGGAGGGTACTCGCTTGCCCTCCTCCGGTTCGTTTTTTTGCATCGGCTCTCCCCCCAGTGCAGAATAGTCAGGGGATTAGCCCTCATTCTGTCCTTGCAGGACATCTTTCCCCCAAGTTTGAGGGAAAGAGAAAGTAGTAAGGTGTTCTCGTTATCAGATAGGTGTACCTGTACAAATGGCAACTACCTTCCTATGGAGCGCATTCGCCTCTTCGCCCAAACTTGGGAGAAGAGGCTGGTGATGAGGGCTAAAGCCTACCAGTACGCAACCTCTTAGAGTAATGCGACTGCCCTGTACCAAACTTTTGCCTAGGGATTCGGAGCGCGATTCAGGTCGAGGGTACGCGCCCCCTCCATTACGCGGACATGAGAGTTCTGCCGTGCCTCCTCTAGTAACGCCGCAGAGATTTCGAGGTACTGCACATCGGCGGTGTTCTTGATACGGACAAAGCGCACCTCTTGCGACGTTTTGCGCCCACATATCCCGTAAGCGGTACGCACACAGTCCTCTTTGGTGGGCATAATGAGCGGGATACGCCCACGCAGTGCGCCGCCCTCTCCGCTGGTTCGCAGGTTGATAAAGGTACGCTCGAAGTCGGCTTTATCTATCAAGGTTTTGGTGGTCAAGTCGGCTAGCCCCAACGCCGTCGCATTGCCGTGAGTCTCGGTGGTCAAGTCTAATACGGCTACAAGGCGTACATCGGGCTTACCCCACTCCTCTTCCTTCAGGCTGGGCAGGAACCCGCGTCCAATCACGTGCGTATCCATCCCTGCCCCGCTGATGTTCTTCCCCATCTCGTCCACAATCAGCACATCTACCTCGTCGAACGGCAAGTGCGGGGCAAGGGTACGCGAGTGCGCCAGCAGAGCCATTTCGCCCTCTCGTGCCACTTGGTTGGCGGGTACGGGGTGGATTTCGCAGGTCTTCCCAAACTCGTTTTCGATAAGGGCAACACCACCCACAATCGGAAGTTTGGAGGTGAGAAACCGAGCGATACGCGGCACGAGGTCGCGCAGACCGTTCACGCCGTACTGATGCACACACTCCGCCCCGAACCGCTTCCCTAGCCCAATTACGCACATCTTCGCGATGCCGCTCTCAATGTCCCCCTTAAAGTCGGTATGCGGCTTAATGCGGTTAATCAGCAGAATCGCGTCGGCAGAGAGGGCGTTTTTGTCGCAGTAGACCTTCTGACCCACATAGTCCCCCGCGTCCTCCCCGCTCAGTTCTCCCACAAAAATCGTCTCCATCGACGAACGAATCTCTGCCCCTGCGCTCTCTTCCGTTACACCATAGTCCGCGAGAACCTGCCTCTGCCCCTCGTCTGTCGCCCCGCCGTGACTGCCCATTGCAGGGATAATAAAGGGACACAGCCCCCCTGCCCTTAGCGCAGAGATAACGGTACGAACGACGGGTACAAGGTTATCTAGTCCACGGCTACCCACCCCTACCGCAACGGTAGCCCCCGCCTTCAGGCGTGGGTCTTGGAGGAGTGCGGCTACGGCTTGTTGCGCCCCAGTTGCCACCTCGTCGGGGGTAAGAGCCGCTTTGCTCGCCAGTTGCTCAATCGTCCACACCTCTGGAAGCGGGATTTCGGGATAGGTGTAGATGTCTAGGGGGAGGGAAATCGTTATCGAACTGCTCATGTTTGCTTCTCCTTAATCTGTTTTCTGCTGTTTGGCGTGTACCATCTGCACCGCCACACGAATCGCCTCTAGCATACTCTGCTCACGGGCGATGCCCTTACCTGCAATGTCAAACGCCGTGCCGTGGTCTACCGAAACGCGGATAATGGGTAGCCCTAGCGTCACGTTCACACCGTTATCAAAACCGTGTAGTTTCACGGGGATATGCCCTTGGTCGTGGTACATCGCGACCACCAAATCGAAATCGCCGTTCGCGGTTTTGGCGAAAATGGTATCCGGTGGATGCGCCCCTGTCGCCTCAATACCCTCCGCTACGGCGAGTGCTATAGCGGGGTCTATCTCTTGGGTCTCTTCCGTGCCGAACATCCCATGCTCTCCCGCGTGTGGGTTTAGCCCTGCCACTGCGATGCGGGGATGCAGTATTCCCAAACTGCGGCACGCCGAGTACCCCAAGCGAATACACTCCAAAACCCGTGCCGTCTTCACCCGTTCTATCGCCTCCCGTAAAGAGACGTGGGTGCTTACATGGATAACGCGGAGGTTGCCAGATAACAGTAGCATACCGTATTTTTCGGTGCGTGTCACCTCTGCCAGTAGCTCCGTATGACCGGGATAGGGATAACCACCAAGTGCAATCGCCTCTTTGTTGAGGGGGGCAGTAACTATCGCCGAGAACTCGCCAGAGAGTACCGCTTGCGCCGCAACAATCACCGATTCCGCCCCCGCTTTCCCCGCCGCCGCCGATAGTTCTCCAAAACGCACCCCGCTCAAGTCCGCACGGGTAGACTGCACCACACAGACGGTATCTCTATCGGGAACCGCCTCCTCCGCCGAAAGCACTCGCACAGGCAGACCCAACTTCCGCGCCGCCCCTTGCAGGTAGAGAACATCCCCGAACACGATAGGCACACACGTCTGGTACACCGATTCGTGCAGAAGTGCCTTTAGCACCACCTCTGCCCCAACCCCCGCAGGGTCGCCCATCGTAATAGCAAGCCGCGGTAGATTCTCTCTCAAATTTGCTTCTCCTCACTCAGTAGTCGGCACAGGGTTTCGGGAGTTCCGAACCCTCCCGCTTTAGTAACAACCGCCCACTCCCTCCCCTGTTCTGATAACAGAGTACCCCGAACCAGTCCCGGCTCCAACTCCCCAAGCACTGCCATTTTCCGCACGTTCAAGGCTTTGGCAAGGTGGTAGGCGGTATCTCCTCCCGTCGCAAAAACCCCTTGTAGGTGTGGAACCGAGCGCAACACCTCCGCGGCAATCCTTCCCACTCCCTCCGAAACCGAAAGGTTCAGAGGCGTTTCCGGAGTCGTGAGAACCACGCACCTCTCTCCCCTATCAAAACGATGGATAACCTCTTGCGCGACTTGCCCTAGTGCAGAGCCACCCCATACGACAGGAGTACCTCCGAGTCGTTGCAGTAGCCACTCTCCCTGCTTTCGACTTACGGGGTGACGGCTTCCCACCAACACCAGCACGGCTTGAGACAGAAAAGGAGAGAGCAAATCGGTAGGAGGAGCCTGTGTTGGGCGTAGTTGCCGCGCAATAGCACGGGATAGCCCCGCAGAACCTACCGGAAAGTAGCGTTCCGGTGACTCCAGATACCGCTCTGCCCACCCCTCCAAATCCTCTTCGGTGGTTGCCGTACAAAGAACCGTGTCGCCTCCCAAGCCGTCCAACAGTTCTGCAATACCCCGTGTCTCTCCTGCGGGTGCGAAAGGCGTATATTGCCACCGAACCCCACTCACAAAGAGGTTCCCATCCTGAACCGTGCGTCCATTCGCGGGAAACGCAGGACAGAAAAGCAGTACCCTCTCCGGAAAGGCTTTCCGCCATACCTCTAATTCCAGCCTTAGCCAACCGCGTAATGTGCTATCTATTTTTTTATAGAAGTAGGTTGACTCCCTCTGCCGGAGGCGTTCGATAGCGCACTCAGAACGACGAATAACCTCTTGAGCATCCGTACAGTCGCGGGTATCGGTGTTCCAAACACAGACCTCTGCCTCTAGTTCGGTATCGGTATCCAGTCCTACTAAAGCAGATAGCCCTCTATCCGCAAAGGGGGCAACGACATCTGCTGCCCCTGTAAGGTCGTCTGCTACAATTCCGAAAACCATCTCGCTACTGTACCTTGAGTACACCATCGTCGTTATCAAGGCTCTTTAGGTAGTAGATGTCTCCTTCAAAAATAACGATAAGTTGATGTACTCCCGGCTTCATATCCAGCGGAATAGTGTAGTCTAGGGTGGTTGTGCCATTCGCATCGGTCACGTTCTGCCCTACATCCTTACCATCCACCTGAAACTTAATAATACGGTTGGCGAGTTTCTTCTTGTCGGGGGTACGAAACACCACCCCAATCAGGGTCACAGTGTCGCCGGGCTTGCCGGTAACGGTATACTGGTCGAGTTCCGTTCGAGTGAGGTACACCGTAAACGTTACCGTGCGTGTTGTGCTGGCAGTAGTCTCGTCACCATCAAACGTAATGACAAGATTGTACTTACCTGCTGGTATCGTCTCTTCCAGAAAGTAGGCAAGAGTGGCTGTTCCCGTGCTATCGGTGGTCGCCTGTCCAATCGCAGTTCCGTTTAGTACGTACTTTACCAGCCTGTTGTTCAGCGGTAAGCCGTCCACTTTGCGGGTGAGGGTAATGGGTAGGTTAATCGTCTGCCCAAACCTTCCCCCTGTATTCGAGTTCGTAAGTTTCGTATCCGACTTTTTAACCGTGAGAGTGTTGTTTGCCGTACTTGCGAGGCGCATATCATCCCCCGCAAACGAGGCACTTAGCGTATGGTTGCCCACTGCTACCGTCGTAGCATTAGGACTATAAGGCAGAGTGGCTGTCCCCGTGCTATCGGTAGTCGCCGTTCCGAGTGCGTTGCCATCCAGTGTAAACGTTATCGTTGCATTGGGTACTACGGAGTTATCGGATTTCTGCTTGAGTACCGCTTTCAGGTTCTTGGTCTCGCCATACTGCACCGACACATTAGAGCCGGAGAGTTTGGTACTCATCTTTTTATAGCCAAGCAGAGCATAAGGGAAGAATCGTTGCGCGGAAGCGCAGGGGGCTAACAACAGTAGCAACAATAGCCCAAGAAGAGAGTTCCGAAAAAAAGTTTGCATGGAAAGGTTTCTCCTTGTGTTGCGGCAGGCTGTCAAACATATCTGCCTATCTAATAAGTATATACCTCTCGCGTGTTCCAAATCCCTCTTAATACCTCCGTAAATCGTAAAGAGACTCGCAGAAGGATACGAAACAGAGGGCTAATCCGATACCTACGGCGTAACGTGATAACTTTCTGCCGATTAGTAGAATCCGATTCCCCGTAATTGTAGTAGTTTAAGCGCGTTCCCCCTTCATGGAACAACTACCCTGTGTGAACTGCTAGCCAGTGAAATTGGCAGGGGCGTGAACTCCCATCCACCCCTGAACACTTACAAGGCGCATAGTACGCCTAGGGGAGACATGAAGGTGAACTCAAAACTTATACCCGGCAGGTGGCAAACGTTTGCCACCTGCACCCTCACTCTACTCTCGTTACAACCGGAGATATTAGCACAAAGACGAGATTACGACGACGATGGATGGCAGACTGCGCCCGTACTCGAATCGCACCAACTCCGCGAACGGGTACGCCCTGCACCCACTCCACGAGTCGCGATAGCCCCGCTTGCCACTCCCTATCGCCCTATGCCCGCACATACTCCCAAACGGATGCGAGGGATTCGTAACGCGCTCTGGGTGGTCGCCGATACCCTCTATACGCCGCAGTCTATTCACCAGATGGTCGCCGATGCCGCCGAAGGGGGGGTTGATACCCTTTTTGTGCAGGTACGCTCACGGGGAGACGCGCTCTACTTCTCGTCGTATGAGCCACGTAATGAAGGGCTGGCTCGTAGCACAGATGACTACGACCCTCTAGCTACCGTCATTGATGAGGCACACGCGAAGGGTATCAAGGTTCATGCGTGGCTGAATACCTTTGTGTTGTGGGGACGCGCTACCCGACCCGCCAGCCCGAATCATATCTTCAATGCACATCCCGACTGGATAGCACGAGACAAAAACAA
>OMJJ01000256.1 GCA_900299305.1 bacterium
CGTTATGCGCTACTTCTGTGGGGATGTGACCCATGTACAGGCGTTTGTGAACCGTCCCGGCTTTCGGCGGCGTGTGGGGGATGTGATGCTCTCTACTGTCAGTATCCATGTTCGTTTTGCTAACGACTGTGTGGGCTACCTGCTCAGTCAGCGCGGAGACGCTACCTATGGGTTGGGCGGATGGTGGAGCCTTGAAGTCGCGGGTACGCAAGGAACTTTCTGCATTGAGAACTGTATCGAGAAGGTGACTTTCTGGGCGGCACCCGGCTCTGGGAAGGCAGGAAGCCCCGAAAAGATGTCGGGGGGTGGAACCGAAGGACCAGAGGTAATGAACACGGGTATCACCGATTTCTCCGAGACCTTCCCGCGCCGTATCCATGCCTTTTTGGAGGATGTTACCAATAACGTTCCCAAAGAGAACCTGAGAGCATCGGGACGGGACGCTCTCGCCGCACTAGAGTACACTTGGGCAGTGATGGAGTCTTATGAGCGCGGCGGCGAACTGGTTCGCCCGAATGCGCTTCCTCCCCTGCATGGCGACCCCGCCTACCTGTTGCGCTAGAGGTGGCAATCCGACGTTTCTTTGCATCAGAGGCAGGTCTCACCTGCCTCTGCTTTCTTGGCTACCTCTTTATGGGGGCAAACGCAGTCCTGTTCCCGACCTTGTTGCCTCTGCTTCGTGCCGATTTCCACCTCGACCTTGCAACGGTGGGCGTGGTGTTTCCTATCAACTCGGTTGGGGCGTTGATAGGGGGGCTGGTAGCAGGTGCGGGGTCGGATAGAGTAGGGCGCAAGCCTTTTCTGCTCTTTCCTGCCCTTTTTTCGGCTGTCGGGATGGGGGCGGCAACGCTTTCGCACAGTTGGGTGGGCTTTGTGGTGGGCTATCTGGTGTTAGGAGTGGCGCAGGGGGCATTCTCGATTACCGTGAACGCCGTTGTAATGGACGTGAGTTCTAAAGCGCACAGCAAGGCACTAAACTATCTGCACGGCTGTTATAGTTTGGGGGCGATGCTTTCGCCGATAGTGGTCACTCTACTCTTTCGGTATCTGGTGCAGTGGCGTATGGTACTCGCTTTTGCCGCCTGTAACTGGATACTTATATTCTGTTTGTCTGTGTTGGCAACTCCCCCCGCTACTAATCCGACCCCCGAACCGCACCGTTCCCCGTTTCAGTTTGTTATCAACCCCTTACTTGGGTTACTGTTTATGCTTACCTTTTTCTATAACGGTACGGCGTGGGTGCTTATCGGTTGGGTGAAGACGTTTTTACAGGCGGGGAACTACCCTCCAGAGCAAGCGACGCTTATGCTCTCTGTGTTCTACTGTGCGCTTACGATAGGGCGGTTTGGATGCGCCTCCTTTGCAGAGAGATGGGGCTATCGGCGTACTCTTATGTACTCTGCGCTTGGCGCGTTGCTGGTCTATCCCCTCATTATCTTTTCGAGTGCTATTCTATGGATTGGGGCGGGGGTGTTTCTGTGTGCCCTGTTTTTGGCACCGCTCTATCCTACCGCGATTGCATACGGTACACAGCAGTTTGCAGAGCGGCGCGGGGCGATTACGGGGCTACTCTCAATGGCTCTTTCGCTAGGCTCTACCCTGCCTCCCTACTGGACAGGTTGGCTAGGGAAACAGTTTGGTTTGGCGGCGGCTTTGAGGTGGAACTACGCCCTGCTGTTCCCGCTTTTCACCATCACCTTATTTATACCTGTATTACGCACAACCCCTTCCGAAAAATAAAGAATCCTGTTTTCTTGCCCGATAATGGAGTCGTTCTTACCTCAAAAATACGCGGTTTTCCCTGTAGCAATACTCGTTTATTGGAAAATGCGTGAGAGTGTGGAAGTTTCCACACTCAAGGGGTGAGAAGGTCGGCAGAATACGTGTTATAATGTACTTGGCGAATGGTTGGCAACCTGTGGCACACTATAGATGAGAAAACAAAGACAGGTTTCTCTTATCTAGCACCTTAAAACAAAGGAGATGTGTGCCTACTGCACCAACCACCGTACATTCGGAAAGCCTTCCGAAAGTCTTCTTCCATAGAAGAGCCTTATAGTACACTATCCACGTCCTAGAGACTTTTCTAAATAAGGAAGGGAGCCAAAAATGAAAAAAACGCTCCATAGAGACTTACCGCAAGTAGGTGAACTGATGTCCCGGACAGGTGTCAAGACGCACAAGTTAAAGGACATGAATACAATAGCACCCAAAAATAACCCTACTATGCTTGCAGAGAACGTCGCAATGGCTCAACCCAAACCGCGCCTCGAACTCATCACTACCGACCCCAAATGTTTCGCGATGAACTATGTGGCTCCTGGTTTTCCGGTTCAGGAGGTTGCTTATGCAAAAACAAAGCGTGCAACGGATATACTGATTAGTAGTGTGCTCCTCCTACTTTTCGCACCTATTATGCTCGTTGCCGCGCTTTTGGTACGAGCCACCTCTCGTGGTCCTATCTTGTTTCGCCAAGTGCGTGTGGGGCGTGGTGGTCGTCTGTTCTGGTGTTACAAGTTCCGCTCTATGTTTGTAGACGCAGAGGCACGTAAGTTAGAGATAATGCACCTAAACGAGATGAATGGTCCCGTTTTCAAAATTAAGAACGACCCACGCATCACTCCCGTAGGTCGCTTTATCCGCAAGTTCAGCATCGACGAGATGCCCCAACTGTTCAATATCCTCAAGGGAGACATGAGCCTCGTTGGACCTCGCCCCCCCATCCCTTCCGAAGTGGCGCAGTATACCCAGTACCAGAAGGGGCGTTTGGCGGTCACTCCCGGTCTTACCTGCATCTGGCAGGTGAGTGGGCGCAATCAAATCAACTTCGAGCGTTGGGTGGAACTGGATTTGCTCTATATCGAAACAATGTCCTTCTGGACAGACATTAAAATTCTTTCGCAAACCATCCCCGCGGTTCTTCGTGCCGACGGAGCGCAGTAACTCACAAAAAGTATCGCGTCTTGTATTCACTGTCTAACAACAATCGCCGACAACCTAGATGTTGTCGGCGATTGTTGCATTTCTAATTAGGGAAAGGACAAAAGGGAAAGATATGAGAGATCTGGGACTCAAACCCCGGACACCAGCCTTAAAAGGGCAAAGCCACCTGCTCCATAATGACCGCGAAGGTATCTGCTTCCGCAGTGTGTAACTTAATCGCATATTCAAAATCAGGTCAGGGTAGAACAGATGACAATATTTACCTTCCATATCGCAAAGACCACAGTGGGCACCACACTGAGAGCACTCCGTTGCCCACCTGCCAGACAACATGTTCCCGGACTGAACCACGCGGAGTGTATGATGAGGATGATGCTAGGCGCTCCTATCCTGTCACCTACACGGATGCAATTTCCCCATCTGACGATGTTTGCTGCGTGGG
Organism: bacterium; assembly: GCA_900299305.1. Lineage (GTDB taxonomy): Bacteria > Armatimonadota > Chthonomonadetes > Chthonomonadales > Chthonomonadaceae > CAIJLM01. The sequence continues at coordinate 3,386 of OMJJ01000256.1, forward strand.
AGAGTCAGGTCGCAATAGACGAGTTTTTGGCTGGGACTCCTCTTGGCTGTGCTCTCGCCACTGGCTGGCATATCCGAATGGCGTTTGTCCGCCGCTGGGGGTATGTCAGCGAATTCGACGGACTCGCTGACAGCACAGGCGAACTTGATCCCGCATCGCCCGTAGTAGCGGTGACGCTCGCTCGGATGAAGTTGCCACAAATACCGCGCTTTATTCGTTGGGGCTGGCCAGTTGAATCGCTCGTCCGTGACCATCCTAGCACAACCTTGGCACTTGCGGCAGTTCGGCTACCTCATACAGTCTCTACCTTTTCCGTGTGGACCTCTCAACAGGAAATGGTCGATATGGTTCGTGGACATAGTTCAGTACCTAAACCTGAGCGTCACGCTGTTGCTATGGCGGAGCGTCAGCGCAAAGATTTCCACTTCGAGTTCACGACTCTTCGATTTATGCCGATATCTGAGTATGGAAGTTGGGAAGGGCGTACCAATATCGTTCCGTTTTAAGAAACTGGTCTTCAGCACAACGGGGCTAGGTACGCCGAGTGTCCGTAATTGGTGCCGAAAACAGCAAGAGAGACAAGCATGAACTCTATCTACCAACAGGTGCTCGGCACCGAATTCAGCCGACTTCATCCGAAAATACAACAGCGTTTTGGTTTTAGTAGCGTAGACGAGATTGCTTCCATTGGATCCGGCACGATGGAGCGTATCTGGCATGGGCATCTCTACACGTTGCCGTTTCTGTATGTGGGGACATGGCGGCGGATAATGTTTCCTGAGTACGGACGTAATATCCCCTTTACGATACAGAATTATGCTTATAGGGATCGCTTCGGGCGGGAGACTGTGACATGGGTTCGTACATTTCAGACTCGGAAGCCTCGTCGTTTTGATGCGACGATGATATACAGTCGCCAGCGCGGATGCATTGTGGATTACTTAGGAACCCATCAACACCTTGCCGTAGACATTCACCTCTCAGTAGACGAGCAGACGAGAGGGCTACGACTGCGCTCTGGGGAGCAACGGTTTTATGAAGGGCGTATCGGCTTTCGATTCCCCATGTTACTCTCTGGGGTAGCCGATGTCTGCGAGTGGTATGACGAAGAAGAGGAGGGATATCGGATTAGCGTCCAGGTGACTAACCCGCGGTGGGGGCCGCTGTTCGGTTATGAAGGACTATTTGATGTGCAGTGGCAGACCGTACGGACTCAGGACGTTCCTTCCGATGTCAAACCTGTACGGGAAGAGTACCGCGAATAAAGAGAGTCGGATACCAATAGGGCAAGGGTAATCCCAATGTGAAAGTCTGTTTTGGGGTGCGCGGGAGGGGTCACGAAAAGGTATCTCCTATCACAAAAAGAGCCGTTTTGAGATAGAAAGATGTGAGAGCACTGGGACTCGAACCCAGGACACCCGCCTTAAAAGGGCGGTGCTCTACCGACTGAGCTATACTCTCACTGGAGACGGTTAGTAGTATACCCCAGTAACCGCCTCCTGTCAATGAGATTTGCAGAAGGTAAGCCAAGTCTGATAAGGAAATCTTGACGAACTTTTGCTATCTACTTCGATTTTGCCCGATAGATGGCACATCCAAACGACCTCTGGTCGGAACGCTGAGGAGTCTTTCCTGCAAGTAAGAAGTCGAGAGCATTACGAAGGTCATGCGACTGTACGAGGGTCTCTTTGCGGTTATCGTCTATGCGCCCATGGTAGCGCAGTACCTTACTAGAGTCTATTACAAAGACTTCTGGAGTCACTTGTGCCCCAATACGGTCTGCTATTTTGTTTCCTGCATCCTTGACTACGGGGAATGGATACCCCGCCTGTTGAGCGCGTTTTGCTATCTCCTGTGCAGTCTCATTGGCACTCGAATTCATGGCGATAAAGCGCACCCCCTTTGCCGCGTAGTCACGTGCCAAACTGACCATACGGGTATCGTAGCCACCAGAGCAAGGACATTCCGCAGACATCACAAAGAGTACAGTGGCTTTTGAGGGTTGGCTGCCATAGAGCGACTCTGGCTGGTTATCTGAAATACGGGGGAGGGAGAAGTTTGAAATCGACTTCCCAATTAGTGGTGAGGGGGCTGGAGGGGTCTTGTCTAAACAACACTCCGTAAGTTCTACCAGTTGTTGCCCATGTTCTGCGGCGTGTACCATGGCAATAGGTAGCAACACACGTCCATTGTCTCCTACAACATACGATACTCTCTGCCCTGTCTCCACACCATAGCCTCCTGCCACCTTTTTATCGCTGTCCAAAAGAATGGGGAAGTTCAGATGTTCGTTGTCGTGAACGGCTTTCGCATTGGCAAAACTTCCCATTGCTACCGCAAACAGTTTTACACCGAGCGTATCAAACTGGCGTATGGCACTATTTAGCGAGCGTAGCTGTGCTACAGAAGAATCGCTGAGGTCGGGAAGAAATGCCAAAGTGACAGGGCGGTTTCGGTAGTCTTCCAGTCGGTGTTCACGGTTGTCTTGGTCTTTTAGTGCGAACTTAGGGGCGATTTCGCCCGGATTGAGGAGGCGACCACCCTCTTGGCGCATATTTGCTACAACCATGCCCACTATCACCGCCATAACGAGGCTGATGCCTATTTTTACAATGCTGGCGGGTTTGCGTAGAGTTTTTATGGTATTCATGGTACTACTTTCTTAAAAGGCTTGGTGCTCGCCAAAGAGAAGATGCCCTTCAAAGGGTTTGCGTGTATTCTCGAACTTCTGCCACTTTGCGTGTCCGTCGGCATAGATGTAGTTACTACCCCCTGTGTGTCTTTTACTGGCTACCGCCATTGGGTTGACAAGGTCAGCATCGTTCGCAGGAATATCAACCTCACCTAGCCATGGGTGGTAGTGAACGTCGCAAAAGTCGGTGGTAGGCTTCCCTTCGCTTCTTCGCTCTAGTACATAGATAGACTGAGCAGGTGTATTGATTTGGGCAAGGGTAGCACCAAAGAGATAGTAGGCATTGACGACATAACTACTGAGTGCGCCCGGCGGGGTCTCTCCATTCGAGAGGCATTTTCCACTACTATCCGTAATGGTTTTGCCATGAGGGTCGGGGTCGGACGGGCAGACAAAGAGTTGGGTTTTGCTGGTGTCCTTGCTGGCAACGTAGGGCAGAATTTTATCGAAGGGGGAACCAAAGTCTATCTCTTCGAGTTGTGCTTTATCGTCGTCTACAACGGGGTTGCTCGTAGAGGGGTGTTCTTGCGGGTACTTCTCATCGTAGTCTTGAATGTACATCGCGAGCGCAGTTCCTACTTGTCTTCCGTTCGATAGGCAGGTTATAGAGCGGGCTTTTTCACGGGCTTGGGCAAAAACAGGAAACAGGATAGCGGCAAGAATCGCGATAATGGCGATTACCACAAGTAACTCAATGAGTGTGAAGGCGTTACGTTTCATGGGTAGTATCTCCTTGATACAGGGCGTAAAGTGTTTTTGGGAAAGGTGGGTTACGCGGTGTATAGGAGACGGGGAGGTGGGGTAAGGGTATCTTGTGACGTGTGTGGTGTAGGAAGGGGGTTGCATACCTCGATTAAAGGCAAAAACGATAGAAAGGTGAGAGAAGTAGGTGAGGGCAGTATGGCAGGGAGGAACACCGCCCTTTTTAGGTGGGTTCCCTGTTCTAAAGAGCAGTTTGCTTTGGCGACTCGCTTACTCGCAAAGCCTTCCGCTGTGATACAACAACACGCGATACCCCCCAAGCACTTTTGGCACACACAGTTCTCTTTGCTTTCAGAAGTGGCTACACTGCGCCCAGAAGAGAGGCAAATCCGAGGGGCTACCGTGCTCAATGTGAGGGCGAGTAGTAGTAATAAGGCTATCGGTTTGTGCCAAGAGGGTGGGCGCATAGCAACTAGCATCCAAAAATGGATTTCTCTCTCCCCTAATATACCTCAAATTCGGGGGAGTGCCTAGAGGGGGCGGTAATGGGCATTAATATGAAATGATGGACAAATAGCCTCCTTTTAGGAAAAAACTTTTGTAGTAGGAAGGATAACCCGTTGCTTGTGTAGAACGTCCAAGAAGGTATAAGACGGTTTGTTGGGTGCGATGCGCGAAACCGCGCTTAGAAAGCAGTTTGTATGCGGATACTGATGCTCGGTGATGTCGTGGGGCGACCCGGACGTACTGCGGTGGAAGAGAGGCTCTCACGTCTTCAGCAGGAGTACAGAGCCGACTTTGTTATCGTCAATGGCGAGAATGCCGCCTCTGGTATCGGAATAACACCAGAAATCGCGGACGGGCTACTTAACGCGGGGGCGGATGTGATAACCCTAGGCAACCACGCTTGGCATAAGCGCGAAATCTATCCGTACCTAGAGAAACAGGTTCGTATACTGCGCCCCGCAAACTATCCGCCCGGAGTTCCCGGACGCGGTTGGGGCGTATACAGTTGTAAGGGCAGTAGCGTGGCAGTGGTTTCGTTGCAAGGGCGCGTGTTTATGGAGTTGGTAGACGACCCCTTCCGTGCCATAGATAGCATTCTTGAGGCTCTTCCTTCGCACTGCAAGGTGGTGTTTGTCGATTTCCATGCCGAAGCCACCTCCGAAAAACAGACATTTGGACGCTATGTAGATGGACGGGTTAGTGCCGTAATAGGGACGCATACCCACGTTCAGACCGCAGACGAACGCATTTTTCCCAAAGGAACCGCGTTTTTAAGTGATGTGGGAATGACCGGACCCGTAGATTCTATTATCGGAATGCGGTATGATAGTGTTATCGCACGTTCTACAACGTCACTGCCAAGCCGTTTTGAGGTTGCCGAAGGAGACGCGCAGATTTCGGCGGTGCTGGTGGAGGTAAATACGCTTACAGGAAAAGCCACGCATATAGAGCGTGTACAGTCCCCCGCGTATCGCACTCACACCGACAAGGGCGCAGACTAATATTTCGATTTTGTGTTTGACTTTCCTAAGTTCATTCCTGCGGAGGAGGAGAGGAAGCAGTATGAAAGCCGTATCAGGCTGGTCAATTCGCCGTCATCGTATGGCACTCGGTTTTGGAGTCGCTACCGGACTACTTCTGTTCGGGGGCAGTGCAAACGCACAAGACGCTTCGGGGATGTATCTCTTTCGGGGAGACCCTAAAGCCATTTCGGGTATCACGGTAAGCGGTTGGGGGAGTGGAACCGTAGAGGAAGACTCCAACAACCATATTAGCGGAACCCATTCGTACAAGATTCAGACGCATGGGCTGTATCAGGGCGCAAGCCTCAAGTTTACCAAACCCGTGAATTTGGGCGGCTACGTGAACAATAAGAACGCCTTCCTTCAGTTCACCATCAAGGTTATTGAGAGCGGTACGACCCCGCGACGTTCGGGTGGTATCGGCGGCGGTGGTTTTCCAGGTGCTGGTGGTGGCGGCTTTCCGGGTGCGGGGGGCGGTGGCTTCCCCGGTGGGCAGGGCGGTGGCGGCTTTCCGGGTGGCGGACGCGGTGGACAGGGTGGGCTAGCCGGTGGGCAACAGTCCAAAAAGACCCAGTACCAAGACCCCAAAGAGATTCAGAATATCCGTGTTCAACTCGTCAATACCCAAGGGAAAGGCATGGATTTGCTCTTGCCGCTAGATAAAGGTATCGATAACGACGGTTGGACGGCTCTTAGTATTCCCGTCGCTGCCATTCCCAACATCAAAGCAGATAACGCCGAAATCGGTGAGATACGGGTCTTTGGAGACCAAGCAGGGCTGATGTATGTCGGGCAGGTGCGCGTAGCGATAGATGCTACTCCCATCGCCGCAGAGCGCATCGAAGACAAACCTGCTATCCCCAGAGCCACAAAATACACCTATCGCGTTAAGGCATCGGGGGGAATTCTTCCTCTCAAGGTATCGTGGGACTTTGACGACTCGGATGGAATTCAGGAAGAGAAAGAGGGACGTGCTGTTATACACGCCTTCCAGAAATCCGGTGTCTATACCGTTACCGTTACCGTTAGCGACGCTTATGGGTTACGTACTCCCGTAGTTCGCAAGTTCCGCGTAAATGTAACTCCCTAATTTTGCGATAAGCCTTCGTAATAAAGAGAGCACAGGGGAATCTCCCTTGTGCTCTTCTGTTTTGAATCGTTTTTGGCAAAATGATACGCTTATGGGGAAGAGTTGAGTATACTATCTCTTTGGTACTAATGAGAAGCGGAGGCGACATCCTTGTCCATAAGTGGGTACGGAGCCATCTGCTTCCAACTAAGATTGTAAGGAGTAAAGAATGAGCCTTTTGATTGATGATATTGTAGCGCGTGAGATCCTCGATTCACGCGGAAACCCCACCGTCGAAGTAGATGTCTACCTAGAGGACGGCACAATGGGACGCGCCGCCGTTCCCTCCGGTGCTTCTACTGGCGCACACGAAGCCGTAGAGTTACGCGACGGCGACGATAGCCGCTATCTGGGCAAAGGTGTCCTTACGGCGGTTGAGAACGTAAACGAGACCATTGGGCCCGAACTGATAGAGATGGACGCGCTGAATCAGCGTGAAATCGACCTCCGAATGTTGGAACTCGACGAAACCCCCAACAAATCGAACCTCGGTGCAAACGCTATTCTAGGGGTCTCCTTAGCAGTGGCAAAAGCGGTTGCGAACTCGTTCGATATGCCTCTCTACCAGTATATCGGCGGAGTAAACGCGCACATTCTGCCCGTACCTATGATGAACATTCTGAACGGCGGGGCGCACGCGGATAGCAATGTAGACTTGCAAGAGTTTATGGTGATGCCTGTTGGCGCAGAGTCGTTTGCCGACGCGCTTCGTATGGGTTCCGAGATATTCCACTCGCTACGCAAAGTGCTAAAGGGCAGAGGGCTGGCTACCGGCTACGGCGACGAGGGCGGTTTTGCGCCCAACCTGCCTAGCAATGAGGAGGCTCTTAAAGTTATTATCGAAGCGATTGAGAAGGCGGGATACACTCCCGGCGACGATATTCTGCTGGCTATGGACTGCGCCGCTACCGAACTGTATAAGAGCGACGGCAAGTATCACCTCAAAGGCGAAGGCAAAATCCTGAGCAGTGAAGAGATGGTAGAGCAGTATGTGCGCTGGGTGGATGCCTACCCCATTATCTCTATCGAAGATGCCTGTTCCGAAGACGACTGGGACGGCTGGAAACTCCTCACCGATAAACTGGGCAAGCGGGTACAACTGGTGGGCGACGACCTCTTCGTTACCAACACCTCCCGCTTGGCACAGGGTATAGAGGCTGGAACCGCCAACTCTATCCTAATCAAAGTGAATCAGATTGGTACGCTGACCGAGACCCTAGAGGCGATTGAGATGGCGAAACGCGCTGGCTATACCGCAGTAGTTTCGCACCGCTCTGGTGAGACAGAAGACGCAACTATTGCCGACATCGTGGTCGCGACCAATGCTGGGCAGATAAAGACGGGTGCACCCAACCGTACAGACCGTGTAGCCAAGTACAACCAACTTCTCCGTATCGAGGAGGCTCTTGGTTATTCGTCGGGATATGCAGGACGTTCTGCTTTCTACAACTTGAAGTAGTTCTGTAGTTTTTACGCCCCTCTTCTCTGCACTGCGCGGAGGAGAGGGGCGTATTTTTGTCTGTAGAAGAAGGTATCCCCCCACCCTGTGCAGAATTAACCCCTAGAGCGCGAACTTACGCGCAGAGTTTGCAAAGAAGCGAGGAGATAATCTCTA
>OMJJ01000257.1 GCA_900299305.1 bacterium
GCGTACGACCTCTACTTGGCGGTGGTTTTTTATGGTGACTTGTTCGATTTGCAGGAGGGGGCTACCGGCATGAGCGGGGCGGGGTGTTGCCCACGTATCTCCCGCGTAGCCGTTATTAGGTTCGGGGTCGCCTAGCGGGACGAGGGGTTGGGCGCGGGTTCCTATCATGCGATGGAGGAGTTCTGCTTCGTCGGTTTGGGCAGTGACGAAATCTCCGGCGTTCTGCCCTGCCCGTAGCACAGTAACGGCTTGACTATATGTTAGCACTTCACGGAGTTTGTGGGTAACAAAGAGGACGGTGGTTCCTTGCGATACTAGGCTGGTTAGGAGTCCAAATAGCGACTCTGCCTCTTGGGGGGCTAGGGTGGCGGTGGGTTCGTCGAGGAGCAGGATTTTTGCGCCGCGGTAGAGGGCTTTGAGTATCTCTATTTTTTGCTGGGCGGCAACGGAAAGGGTATCGGCACGTTGGTTTAGGTCGATGTTGCCGATTTGGAGTTGTTGTCCGAGTTGTTGTATCCGCTCTATCACCTGTTTTCGCTTGAGGATGCCCCCGATACCGGTGGGTTCTACTCCTAGCAGTACGTTTTCGAGGAGGGTGAGGGCGGGGATAAGGGCGTAGTGCTGACTGACCATTCCCACCCCATAGCGTATCGCGTCGGCGGGCGAGTTTAGGGTGTGCGTGACCTCTTGCCCGTGCAGAAATACGCGCCCTGCGTCCGCTGAGTAACGTCCGTAGAGGATGTTGAGTAGGGTCGATTTTCCTGCCCCGTTCTCTCCTATTACAGCGTGGAATGTACCCGCCTCTATACGGAGTGCCACCTGCCGATTTGCCACTACTCCGGGAAACCGTTTGGTGATGTTCTCCATTTTTACGGCGTAGTTTGGAGGGGTATTGGGTTGTGGAGAGGGGCTACTGGTCATACAAAAATTGTACCCGACAGGAGGGCTTATTGGGGAAAAGAGAGAATGGTAGTGAGTGAAAGTATGTTATAATGGTTTTGAGGATACGTCAGCTCATCTCCTCTTAACCTGTACATGGTGAAGGTATCGTATTCGCCTATAAAGGAGTATTGCATGACTAAAACCCATAAGGATGACACAGGGCGTGACCTCGAAGGTCAACACACGCCCACAACTTACCTCTCGCGTCGTGCTGTGTTGGGCGGTATTGCCACCGCCATTTTGACGACAGCAGGACTTGGAAGTGCCGAAGCAGGTATTCACCATCGGGAACCAGCATTAGGTGAACAAGTTGCGCTTCAACCTTCCGCTATTCTGCCCTCCGCTTCTTCTATTGCTCGTATGCAGCATACTTCAGCCTTACTTCCGGATGGGCTTATTATGGTGGCAGGAGGCATAGCCCCTCATGTTGGAAAGACAGGGTTGCCGCTCTGTAGCGTACAACTGTACGACCCGGTGTCTAATACGTGGTACACTGCGGCTCCTATGCAGACCCCCCGATACGACCACGCTACCGTAGCCCTTCCCGATGGTAAAGTGGTGGTCTTTGGCGGCTTCTATCATCAGCCTCTGGCTTCGATAGAGGTTTACGACCCATTTGCGAACACTTGGAGTTATGCCTCTCCTATGCCCACCCCGCGAAAAGGACATACCGCCACGCTTACTGGTGAGTATATCGTGATAACAGGGGGAGGGGGGCATAGGGCATTCGCATCGGTAGAGGTATTCCACCCTAGCTCGAATACATGGCTACAGAGTTCCGCACTTTAGTTGCGGAAACAGGCTTTATACTAACACCTACCACACCCTCTTCGCTATTATCGTTTTGGCGGAGGGCGGTTCTCATAAACAAGGAGAAAATTCTGAATGAATTACTATTTGACGGTTAACGGAGTGGTCGGAGACACGACGGACGCTGCCCACCAGAAAGCCTTTGATTTGGGTAACTACACCTTCGAGATATCTAGAAATGGCGCGGTTGTAGGCGGCTCTCCGCTCTCTGTTTCGTTGTATTCGCCTCTCTCCATCCCGCTTCTGTTGGCTCAACTAAAGAAGAACGTAAAAATGACGCTGACGCTTGCTGGACGCGCTCCGGGGGCTTCCTTCGATTCGCTAAAGATTGTGTTTGAGAACGCTACACTTATTGATTTCAATACCTCCGACACTGGTGATAATGGAGCCGTACCGAACACCTCCTTTACTTTCGTGTACGACAGAGTGAGCTATACCTTTACGCCTGCTACTGCGGGTGGAAAGGCTGGAACCCCCGTGACTACGAACATCGTTTTCGGATAGACCTTTTCGCTCTGCGCCCTCTATCGAGTCTTCGATAGAGGGCTTTTTTGTTGGGGGCAGAGGAGTTGGGGGGCACTTTCGCGCTTTTCTTTATCAGAAAGGTGTGTGGTAACGATAGGGAAGAGGTAGAATCGAAGAGACAACACACTCGAATTGAGATTGGAAAATAGCGATGGACGCGCACTCACTACACGTATTAGAATATCAAAAAGTACTGGACAAACTGGTAGTACACACCTCCAACGGGGTGGGGCGCGAGTTTGCGAGCCAACTAGAACCCCTGCCATACCCGGAAACGGTGGTGCGCCGCCTACAAGAGACCCGCGAAGCACGGTACTTACGCGACCATGAGAGCGGTCTACCCCTCGGCGGTATCCATGATATTCGTACCCTGATAGAGCAGGGGCGTATTGAGGCGCGTATCTCTCCGCATGACCTCCTTAAAATTATGTACTCCGCCGAAGCTGGGCGGCAGGTGCGAATGTATATCCTCAACCGCCAAGAGAAGGTTCCCCTTCTTGCCGAGATGGCGACCAACCTGCCCATTTTGCAGATTATCGAGAACCGAATCGGGGTGTGTATCAGCGAAAACGCCGAAGTGCGCGACTCCGCCTCCCCCGAACTCTCGCGCCTACGGGGGCAGATAAAGGTAACACAAAACCGCCTGAATGACCGTATTCAGGCGATGCTAAACAACGAGAAGCACCGCACTCACATTCAGGAGTTTGTGGTGACGGTACGCGAAGGACGCTACTGTATCCCCGTAAAAGCAGAGTATGCGAAGGCGTTTGGGGGCATTGTTCACGACTCTAGTCAGTCGGGCGCGACGGTGTTTATTGAGCCGCCGCAGACCGTAGAACTCGGCAACGAACTCAAGCAACTCCTCCTCAAAGAGTCCGCAGAGGTAGAGCGCATACTAGGCGAACTCTCTGCCCTCGTAGGCTCTTACTACTCCGAACTGCAACGGCTTATCTCGATACTCGGACACCTAGACGTAATCAATGCAAAAGCCATACTCGCCGAAGAGATGCAAGCCGCAGAACCCAAACTCAACCGCAAAGGGATAGTAAAACTGTATGAGGCGCGGCATCCCCTTCTAAGCGGACACGTTATCCCCATAGAAGTAGAACTAGGCGAAAAGTTTACTACCCTCCTCATTACTGGCCCCAATACTGGAGGAAAGACCGTCTCGCTAAAGACCATAGGGCTATTAACCCTGATGATACTGGCGGGGCTACAGATACCCCCCTCTCCC
>OMJJ01000258.1 GCA_900299305.1 bacterium
CACCGCGTTGGGAATCGGGTACGAACAGTCAGGGGCTACGTAGACTATCACACCGCATCTGGACACGGTATAAACACTCTCTCAAAGACACACATCGTCTTGTGCACGGAATAACTTCCCGCAAGTGCCGTCATCAATGAGTACAGGAACCAAGGCACCCGGCATGACCGACTCGACTGCAACCTGTAGAACCTTCACACCTTTCGCCGTCAAAGAGTCTGCTAATTGGTTCGTATGAGATGTATCTCGGCTGTGTACGATGACATTGCAACCATAATCAGCCAACCCTAAACTCACCTGTTTGCCAATTCCTCGGCTAGCCCCTGTAATGGGTGCCCACTTGCCGCGGATGTCCGTGGTGTTCATTAGATGTGCTTCGAGGAAATATCCTCCCGCGCCTTCCTGTTGAATAGAGTGCTGGCATACAACCAGTGTAAACCATTGGAGTAGTCTTCGACGCATACATAGTTCGTTCCTTCGGTTACTCGGATAGGCATACTCTCTTTGTGAAGGGGTATACTTCTTCACTATAGGACGTAGCGGTTCCGAAAAGGTTGCCTCTTAGCCCTACAAAAATTTACCCTCGTGGAGCACACCCGTTTCGCTACCCCTAAAGGAGAAGACTATGCCACTTCATAACATCAAGCCCCTCTGTATTTTGGGGATGCTTGCTCTACTCTCCATACCCGCGCTAAGAGCCTCTGCCGAGCAACTGGTACTGCCTATCTGGGAAGGCGTTGCACCCGGCTCGGAGAAATGGACACAGAAAGAGGTAGAGTATCGTAACCCGTTGGGCGAAGCCATGGTACGAAACGTCGTGCGCCCTACCCTCACCGCCTACCTCCCAGAGCGCACAAAAGCCAATGGAACCGCCGTGATTATCTGCCCCGGTGGGGGCTTCCGCTTCCTCTCTTGGAAAACCGAGGGTACGATGGTTGCAGAGTGGCTACGAGAGAGAGGTGTTGCCGCTTTTGTTCTCAAGTACCGCCTAGTAGATATGGGGGCAACCGAAGAGGAGTTTCAGAAGCGTTCTAATGCGTTCTTCAATGCCGTAATGGAGGCTACTACAAAAGGTAAATCCGTCGCCTCTGCGGTTAACGACCCAGCAACCGTACAAGTGACCGCAATGGCATCGGAGGACGGAAGGCAAGCGATTAGGGTAGTACGCCAACACACCGCAGAGTGGGGTATCTCTCCGGAAAAAATCGGGATTATGGGCTTTTCGGCGGGGGGTATGGTAACAAGTCAAGTTCTCCTCAAATACGACACCGCCTCGCGTCCAAACTTTGCCGCCCCTATCTATGGCGCACCCTTCGATAACGAGGTCAGCATCCCCAAAGACGCGCCGCCTATCTTCGTTGTGTGTGCCAGTGACGACTTGCTGATGGCAGACCAGAGTATGCGCCTCTATAGTCAGTGGAAAGCCGCAAAGAGGTCGGCAGAACTCCATCTGTACGCAAAAGGCGGGCATGGCTTCGGAATGAGACCCCAAGGTCTCCCCGTAGACCACTGGATAGAGCGGTTCGGTGAATGGTTAAAAGCACAGAAACTCCTTTGAGTAGAGAAAAGATTCTCGACTCCAAGCCCGAATAAATGGGGTATAATAGGTTTTAGTGCAGGATGTAGAGAGCCGGGCGCAGGCATAGCGTGACGGGGACGAACCAGGTCAGGACCCCGCAGGAAGCAGCCTTAAGTTTTACGTTGTGTGTATGTTCTGTCCCCCCGGCTCTCTATGTTCTGCACCATGCTTCACTCTCTTCCCTGTATACATACTCTCCAACAACCGGTGGCTGGATGGCATACGTCGCACTATACCGTAAATATCGCTCCCAGTCTTTTGCAGAACTTATGGGGCAAGAGCAGGTTACGCGCACCCTCCAAAACGCCATTAAATCCCGCCGAATCGCGCACGCCTACCTCTTTCATGGGGCGCGTGGTTGTGGTAAAACCTCTACCGCCCGTCTCCTTGCGCGCGCCCTCAACTGTGCCGCCCAAGACAGCCCTACCCCAGAACCCTGCGGAGAGTGCGCCCTCTGTGTCTCTATTCGAGACGGCAACTGTATGGATGTGGTGGAGATAGATGCCGCCTCCAAAACCGGTATCGATGATGTGCGAGAGCAGATTATCGAGAACGTACAGTACGCCCCCACCGAAGCGCGGTACAAAGTCTACATCATCGACGAAGTACACGACCTCTCTTCCAAAGCCTTCGATGCTCTCCTGAAAACCCTTGAAGAGCCGCCTGCCCACGTTGTTTTTGTGCTTGCCACTACTGAATGGCACAAAGTTCCTATCACCATTCGTTCGCGATGTCAGCCCTTCCAGTTCAAGCGGGGAAGCCTACAAGATTTGATGTCCGCCGTTCAGCGCGTTATCACCGCAGAAGGCTATACTGCCGACGAAGAGGCGGTAATGGCAGTAGCACGGGGCGCAGAAGGCTCGTGGAGAGATGCTCTCTCCCTCTTAGAGCAGGTTGTTGCCTACTCCGAAGGGCATATCTCTGCCGATATCGTGCATAAAGCGATTGGGTCGGTGGGCAACGAAAGCCTAACCCAGATTGTAGCCGCTATCGCTAGTGGAGAGATGGAGCGCGTTTTGGCGGTTGCGGGAGAGGTGGCAGAGAGCGGAACCGATATTCGCCAAGTGCTTACCACCCTCTCCGGCTACCTGCGTGACCTGCTACTTATCTCTGCGGGGGCAAAAAAGGCGGTTCAGGCGGAGATTAGTGCCGATAGGTACGCCCTTATGGTCACGCAAGCCGCCCCCTTCGCACCCACCGACCTCTTGCAGATGCTAGAGATACTCTCTACCGCCGAACGCGACTTACGCTATACCAACCAGCAGAAAGTTTTGCTAGAGCGTACCCTACTGCGCCTCATGCCCTGCAACTTTGCCACCCCTACGCGGGTAGTAGTAGAGACCAAGAGCGCACCTACCACCCCGCCCATTAGCCCCCCTCCTCCTACCGCCGCAACACCACCCTTTGTGCCGCGCCCTCAGCGCACTCCGGTCACTCCGCCCCGCGAAGAGCCAAAAGCGGAGCCTATCGAAGAGGCTCCACCACCGCCTATAAACCGCTTTGCCGAAGAGATGACTTTTGAGGTTGTTCAGCGTTCTTGGAGCCGCATACTAAAAGAGGTGGAGCGCAAATTACCTCACGGACACGTTTTACTTAAAACCGCAAAAGTAGAGGCACTCGAAGGCAAAATCATCGTGCTTTCATTTACCGATTCTTTTGCCCGTGACCGCATTCAGAACAAACCCGAAGGACGCGCTCGCATCGAA
>OMJJ01000259.1 GCA_900299305.1 bacterium
GGGGCGCGTTCGAGCAGGTGAGTTACGCGCAACAAATCGGCAATATCGTGTACCCTCTTCGCTACCTCTTCTCTGTTCAAACCCATCTGTAGGGGGGCAAACGCCAACTCCTCGTACACCGTTGGAGAGAACAGTTGGGCATCCGCATTTTGAAACACGTAGCCCACTCTGCTTCTAAAACGGGAATTTGTCTGTGGGTTGCGAAGTTCTACAGCACTCAATGCGTGCCCAAAAGCCGTTATCTGCCCCGACGTGGGAAACTGTAGACCGTTCAGCAGTTTGATAAGGGTACTCTTTCCACACCCATTTGCCCCCAAAAGAGCAAGGCACTCCCCCGCAACAAGGGTAAGGTCGATATTTCGTAACGCTACCCCCCCATTGGGATACTCGTAGCCTACCCTAGAGAGTTGGAAGAGAGGGGTTGCGCTCATGAAAGCCTCCATACTCCAAACGACACAAGAAGGCAAAACAGAATAAAGAGGGTATCGCGGAGTTGCCACTTAGAGGATGTAAGGTGAGGGAAATCGCCCTGAAACCCTCGTGACACCAGCGCAAAATGCACCTCTTGCGAGAGGGAAAGTGTCTTACCAAACAGAGCCACCACGCTAAAGCCAACGAACTGCCTACCCATCTGCGCGGACTCTTGCCCTATTCGTCGGCTCTTACGTGCAAGAAGCATCTCCTCTGAGGTCTGTATACCAAGAAGCAGGTAACGGTAGGTCATGGAGAGCAGAGCCGTAACAGATTTAGGCATCCCCAAACGGTGTAACCCACTTAGCAGAACGCTCCAGCGTGTAGTAGAGGTGAGTAGCACCACCCAAGAGGGAATCACCAGTAGACGCAAGAGAAGAGTCGCCGCTACTCCCCTCCCCTCTTGAGAAAATGCCCCCCAAAGCAGTACCGGAAGAGCCACTGCCACCCCAAACAGCATCACGATTCCTGCTAACCTCTTCCCCAAAGTAAGCATAGGGAGGCGTGAAGCGAAAGCGAGCAGAGCCGCTACTGCAAACAGTGTCACCAGCACAACCGCACTGTGCGTTCCCGTTGATACCCCAATCAGCAGAGCGAACCCCAACAGTTTCGAGCGCACATCCAACGCCTGTAGTAGCCCCGAAAAGTGTACTCCCTCCTCTCCCGAAATCAGTTGGTTCGCGGTATGGCTTAGTTCGCCTAACGTTCGTTCAAGATAAGGGTTCGTGGTTTTCACTTGTTGAGTAGGGAGAGTCTCGCTCTTTTTGAGCCAATCCGGTAGTTGCCCTGTAGGAACAGGGGGGAGTACCAAAGAAGCCTCTTGCTCTTTTCGCGTTAGGGTTCTCCCTCCAGCCAACACCACTCCCACAACCGTACTCGCCCCAAACAACCCCGCCCCCAGATACGCCCATGCCCCCCGCTCTGAGGCATAGTTTTGCAGTAACATAATCCCCTTATAACGGTGTGTCTCTGCCGCCTCAATACCCGCAGGTATCGCGCTTGTTACGCGGTGCTTTGCCATCTCTTGCGCCAGTTCGTTTTTGTCCCACTCTCCCCATGCCGTCCCCTGTGCCAGCAACCCAAACGGAGCAAGAACCACCAAACCACAGAGCGCAACCCACCCAAGCGAGCGGCGCAAGGTGGGTTTACCGCCTCCGTTACCCTGTAGGGTGTGAGGTACGAGTCCGAGTTTTTCGGCGTTCTGTATCACCAGTGCCGTTAAGGAGGCTTCTGCTACCCCGATAACAAGCAGGTGAGGAAGCAGCATCGCAGGGAGGGTTATGCTCAAACGAAACGGGCAGTAGAGAGGGCTACCCGTTGCAGAATGAAACAAGAGCGGCTGTGCCCCCAGCAAAACCGCCACCGCAAACGCACCCGCGTTTATCCCGCAGTATGCCCCCAATGCGGAGGCGAGTAGGTTTCCAAAAGATCTCTTTCCTAGCACTGCCAGCCCGATACGATAGACCCCATACCCCACAAATGGCTGAACACACGCCATACAGAGGCAGTTCGCCCCAAAAGCCGCTACTCCCCCATCTCCAAAGAAAAGGGCTTGTATCGCAAGCGTAACCGAAACCCCGATAAGTGCCGCCCAAGGTCCCAAAAGAATCGCAAAGAGCGTAGCTCCTACCGCATGAGCCGTAGTGCCTCCCGGTGTAGGCAGGTTGAACAGCATTATCGTAAAGCAGAAAGCAGACCCCAGTGCAAGCAAGGGAACTTCGCGCTCTGCCAACCTACTTTTGAGCCGCTTCGCCGCCGTAGCCCAAAGCGGTAGCATAACCGTGCCGCTTAGGAGAGAGGTAACGGGGCTTATCATCCCATCGGGAATGTGCATGAAAACAGATTGCCTTCTAAAATCGTTGGGTACAACCACACTATTGTACCCTAGGGCAATCGGATTACTTTGAGATAAGGATGGTTGCTCACGTTACGCTATTATCAGCGAGTTAGCCCTCATCCTGTCCTTCGGACATCCTTGCCCCCAAGTTTGGGGGAAGGAGGATACAACTGTAAGGTTTTCTGGTAACAAGCAAGGTGTATCTGTACAAAAAAGTAATTTGCTTGCGACACAGTGCATTCGCCTCTTCGCCCAAACTGGGGACACGGGGGGTTGGTGATGAGGGCTATAACCTACCAGTAAACAACACCTGAGAGTAATGCGATTGTTCTATATTGTACCCTGTCTCGGTTTTGAACATAAAGCGTGTATAATGGAAGTGTGTGTTCACCGCTACCAGTGGTCTATACTAACAACCGTATTATGCAACGTACCTATAGGGGAGGTTACTATGATGAATAAGCTAGTCAGTGTCTCCACAAAAGGCACTATCTGCCTCACCGCTCTCTGTTTTGCGCTGAGTGCTACGGCTCAAAAACAGCCGCTACCGTCTGCATCCTCCGTCAAGAGTTACGGACACCTTCCTCTCGCTTTCGAGCGCAATGTGGGGCAGACCGACTCACGTGTAAAATACCTCTCGCGTGGGAAAGGCTACACGCTTCACATTACTCCGAACGAAGCGGTACTTACGATGCGGCGAACAGCGTCACCAGATACTGCCAACAAGCACAAACGCCCCTCTACTCCAACGAGCACCTCCAGCACAACCGTCAAGATGAAACTGCTGGGTAGCAACCCTAATCCTAAAGAGATGACCTCTAACAAGTTGCTGGGTGTTACCAACTACTTTATCGGTAAAGATAAGAGCAAATGGAAAACAGGAGTATCTAATTTTGGTAAGGTAGGCTTCCAAAATGTGTATGAGGGCATAGACTTGGTATACTACGGAAATCAGAGGAACTTAGAGTACGACTTCGTGGTACAGCCAAACGCCTCGCCCTCCTCGATTCGCTTTAAGTTTACGGGCGCGAACACCCTCAAGCAAACGGCACACGGCGACCTAACGGTAAACACAGACAAAGGCAACCTAACATGGCACGCACCTATCGCCTATCAAACAGACAAGGGGCAACGCACCCCTGTACCCGCAAAGTATATACTAAAAAGCACGGGAGAGGTGGCGTTTAAGGTCGGAAACTACGATAAGAGCAAGCCGCTCATTATCGACCCAGAACTGGTCTATAGCACCTATCTTGGTGGAAGTAGTGGTGAGACTGGTGCGGATATCGTGGTAGATAAATCTGGCAATGCATATATTGTAGGGACTACCTCCTCTACCGACTTTCCTGCCACCACAGGCGTACTAAATAGGAGTACGTTCGATGTCTTTGTGACGAAGTTAAGCGCAGACGGCACCTCTGTAATCTACTCGGACTATCTAGGGGGAGGCGGCTACGACTGCGGCAGTAGTATCGCAATAGACACTGCCGGAAATGCCTACATCACCGGAACCACTCTCTCCACCAACTTCCCTGTTACCGATGGGGCTTTCCAAACAGCCAACCATGCAACCTCCGATACCACGTTTGTGACTAAGTTGAGTGCAGATGGAAAATCTCTGGTCTATTCGACCTATCTCGGAGGCAGTTCCAATAAGTTTGACGCAGACAACTGGTCAGGAAACTTCGCCTACTTTGGTGAAGAAAGCTACAGCATAAAGGTAGACAACAAAGGAAGTGCCTACGTAACGGGATATACCGGTTCCCTCGATTTCCCTGTTACAAAAGGTGCATTCCAGACCAAGTTAGTTGCCCCCTACAGTGCGTTCACAACCAAGTTCAGTGCAGATGGGAAGTCGCTTGTCTACTCCACCCTATTGGGAGGAAGCGGATACACGATGCTACACAAACTGAATATGTCCGAATGGGATTATAACTACGGGGGAGATGTCGTTAGGTCGATGGATATAGACAGTAGTGGCAATGCCTACGTCACCGGATCTACTACTTCTACGGATTTCCCCACCACCACAGGAGCCTTCCAAACTACCTACAACTCCGGAATAGGTACTTCCTCTCGGGCTAGCGAGGCATTTATTACGAAGATAAGTGCAGATGGTAAGTCTCTTGTCTATTCTACTTATCTTGGGGGAGGCGGGGAGGCAGGGGCAAACGGCGGGACAAGCGACGGTACAGCAATCGCAGTTGACAGCAAAGGGAGTGTCTATATCACAGGTGGCACTCTTTCGGACTTCTTTCCTATTACCCAGGATGCCTTCCAACCCACTCATCTTAGGAGGAGCTATAGTACCTTTGTGGCTAAGTTGAATATGGATGGTCAGCCTCCTGTCTACTCTACTTATCTTGGAAGCCCTAATGCTTACAGCCAAAGCATCAAGGTAAACACAAAAGGCAATGCCTATATTGTCGGGGGTACACAAGACCCCTATTTCCCCACCACACAAGGGGCTTTTCAAGTCACCTACTCAGGAGGGGGCGAAGGTTCTACGAACGTATTTGTGACGAAGTTGAGTGCTACCGGAAAGTCCCTTGTCAATTCAACCTTTCTTGGAGGGGAAGGTGACGACTATGTAGGTAACATAGCGTTAGATAGTGCTGGAAATGCCTACATTGTGGGAACTACCTACTCCTCAAACTTTCCTACTTCAGCAGGGGCATTTCAAACTATAAATAAAGGATATGATGATGCCTTTGTTACCAAACTGACAATGGCACCTGTTGGTGGCAAAGTAGATACGGTTCTGACCGTCACCCCAGCCACGGCAGAAACACTCGGCAATGCACTCTTATCAGGCTTCCTAAAACGTAAGGCAGACAACGCAGTGCTTAACTTCAAGCCCATCACCTTCAAACTGGATGGTAAAGTCGTTGGAAGTTCCTACACCTATACTGGAGGAAAACACTTCACAGATGGAGGAAAAGCCTCCTTTCAGCTCTATACGGACAGTTCCTATGCGCTAGGAGACCACACAATCACGATGGAGTTCGCTGGGGATGGAAACAACAACGCCTCCAAAGCAACAAGTATTCTCACTATCACCAAAGCATCCACTTATACTGCTATCAACCCTAAAGATGCGAGCGCGAAGTACGGCTCTGCCCTTCGCCTGCAAGCCTCTCTCTCCTCCAAGCAAAGCGTTCTATCCAATAAGCTAATGACCTTCAAGATAGATGGAACGACTATCGGAACCGCTACCACGGATGGAACAGGAACGGCTATCCTCAAGTATGTTCTCTCAGATGCTTTCGCAGTAGGCGCACATAATCTTACAGCCGATTTTGCTGGGGATAGTACCTATAAAGCCTCTACAAGAGACACTACTCTTACCTTCTTACAGACCCAGACAGGGTTAAGTGTCAAGGGTGATAAAGCACGTATCGGTGAAACCAAAAACCTCTCCGCAACGCTCACCCGTAAAACAGACAAGGCAGGTGTGCAAGGAAGAACCGTCACCTTCTCCCTTGCCGGTACACAGATAGGCTCTGCGAACACGGATGCTTCTGGGGTAGCCACGCTCTCTTACAAAATTGATGAGAGTGTTGGAGTGGGTAAAATAACTCTCAAGGCAGACTTCGCAGGAGACACCCAGTACATCGTCTCCACCGGTAACAACACCCTCACCGTTAGCCAATCCCTCACCAAACTGGTGGCGGCTAATGCCAGTGGGAAAGCAGGTACTAAGGTCACACTAAGCGGAACACTAACCCGCAACAGCGACAATGCGCCCCTTAAAGGCAAAACCGTTCATTTCCAGATAGATGGAGCGGATATAGGAAGTGCCACTACCGACGATAAAGGGGTTGCCACACTGAGTTACACGATACCCAGTACCGCCACTACAGGAAAACACACCATCAAAGAGGTATTCGATGGTGACACCTTGTACACAAGCACCAACAACACCGCAACGCTTACCGTCAAATAGTGTTGTGCCTGCTTCTATAATAACTCCAGTTACAGTCTGTTGATTGTAACTGGAGTTGAAATCTACACACCCATTTCGCTCGGAGGTCGGTTTGTGATAAACGTTAAAGAACACCCGCATCACCTAAAGATAGACAACACCCTTGTGGTAGTAGTAGATATGCAGGAGCCTTTCTTGCAAGATATTTTTGACCGCGAACGGCTACTAAACAACGTTCGTATCCTGCTACAAGGGGCGCGAATTATGCACCTGCCTATCCTCTGTACCACGCAGTACGCAAAACGTATGGGCGACACGATACCAGAGATAAAGGAGTTACTTCCTCCCCTGCTACCCCCCTTCGACAAGATAGATTTCAGTTGTTACCGTAGTGTCCCCTTTGTCTCCGAACTCCAACGCTCTGGCAAAAAGCAGATACTGCTCTGCGGGGTAGAGACCCACATCTGTATTAACCAAAGTGCTCACGACCTCACCGCGGCAGGGTATCAGGTGCACGTTGTGGCAGATGCGGTCTCCTCCCGTACCGAAATGAACTGGCGGCTAGGGCTAGACAAAATGCGGCAGGGCGGCGTACTGCTCTCTTCCGTAGAGATGGCTCTGTACGAGATGATGGAGACCGCAGGAACCCCCGAATTCAAAGCGATACTACCCATTGTAAAGTAGGAGAGGCAAAATGGCACAACAACGAAGCGGGTTCCTTAGCGAAGCAGAGTGGGCACAGTTTGAAGCGGAGGGCTATCTGCGTTTGGGGCAGGTCGCCTCCGACGAGCAGTTAGCGCGGTTGCAGAAGCGCATGGACGACATTATGCTGGGGCATATCCGTTATAAGGGGATGTACTTCCAACTCGATACCACAACAGGGGTCTACGGTGATGTCCCCAACGGAGGAGAGTGGGAGGTCTCTAGTCTCGCCTACCGCAAAATTGAGAAGTTAGAGCGTGACGCCGAGTTTTTGCGTTACCTACAGCACCCCATTTTTCAAGACATCTGCCAAAAGACGTATGGCGAATCCGTTACCATCTACCGCTCTATGTTTATGAACAAACCCGCCAAACAGGGAACAGTACTCCCCTACCATCAGGACGGCGGCGACCAGTGGGGGCTAGACAGAAACCCGCTGATTACCCTCTGGACAGCACTCGACAAAGCGACCATCGAAAACGGCTGTGTGCAGATTGTTCCGGGAAGTCATAAGTTGGGGCTACTCTCTCAGTGGGGGCATACCATCTCCGCAGAGCAGGAGGCAGAACACGCCAAAGACGCAGACAGTATTTTCCTAGAAGCAGAGGCGGGAGAGGTGATACTGCTTCATAACTGGCTACTCCACCGCTCTGGTATCAACACCATAGAGCGTCCGCGCCGTGCTTTCAGCGTCTGTTATATGGAGGGGGACACCCGTTCGGTAAACAGTCCCGACAAACGGTTCCCACAAGCCTTTGGAGAGGGGGCAATGTGCCCCGAAGACCAGCACCCTGACTACATCAGCGAAGAACTAGGCAGTTTGGCATGACGGAAATCGTCCGCTATCGCGGCAACCAGCACGAAACCACACAAGACACGCTCACAGAAGAGGAACCCCTAGAGATTCGTATAGACGGCGAGGCGTTCGCGGTAACGATGCGCTCTCCCGGAGACGATTTTGCACTGGTAACGGGCTTACTGTTTGCGGAGGGACTGCTTTCAGGGCGCGATGACATAGAGGCGATGGGCTACGGTACGGAGGAGAACGACCCACACCGTACTAATCTCGTTCAGGTCGCTCTTTCACCATCGGCAAGCACACAGAGGCTTGGCAAACGCCCTCTTACTATGTCTGCAAGTTGTGGAGTTTGCGGGAAAGCCGACCTCTCCGACCTTTATGCGAACCTCTCTCCTCTGTCCCTCAATACGCTCACCCTCTCCCCTGCTCTTCTCTACTCCTTGCCCACCAAACTCCGCTCTGCCCAAGAGGTTTTCCAGAAAACAGGCGGACTCCACGCGGCAGGGCTGTTCGATACAGAGGGTAATCTTCTCGCGCTGCAAGAGGACGTAGGGCGGCACAACGCAGTAGACAAGGTTATAGGCGAGCAGGTCATGCACAACGCTCTACCGCTCACCAATCGTATCCTACTCGTCAGCGGCAGAGTGAGTTTTGAGATAGTGCAAAAAGCGGTGAGGGCACGTATCCCCGTACTGTGCGCGGTCTCTGCCCCTTCTACCCTTGCAGTTACCCTTGCACACGCCATGAACCTAACGCTTATCGGCTTCCTACGCAATGAAACCATGAATATCTATACCAGAGCAGAGCGGGTAGAGTAGTTTCTAACAAGGGCGTAAAAAAAGTTCTTGCTCCCTTTCCGCTTTCCTGCCTCCTCCCGTATTGAATAAGAGGAAGCGGCGGTTTCCGCTCACAACCACACTCTATCACGAACGGATGTTCTACGCGAGGACACCAGAATAATGCAACCGTCACCACTGCACCCGCTACAAACCCAAGGGCGATTTCGAGACGCACACATTGAACGGCAAGCCACCAGCCTGTTGAACAGTAACCCACGCGAACAGTGGCGGCAGGTCGCAGTTACCAATCGAGAGGCGGAGGAGTGGGTACAAGAGGAGGCACTCGTCTGCCTACTTCGTACCTACCAGCGGCGCGGAGAGACCGACAACGCATGGCGACTGGCAGAGGTACTCCTACAGCGTACCGTGCCGTTTCTCAATCGGCATATCTCCGTTTGGCATCTGCCCCCGCACTACGTTGAGGAGTGTATTCGAGATACCCAAGAGCAACTCTTAAACGATATGTTCAATCTCAGTGCAAAGGCGGAGTTTTGGGAGATACGCTTCTGGCTCTGCCTCAAGCGGCGGTTACTCAACGTGATACAGCACTACAAGCGCATTACGGAGGCGGAGTTTCATCCCACCGATACCCTAGAAGACGGTGAGCAGGGCGAAGATAGCATCTCCCGCATCCCCGACAGCAAGTCGCTTCCACTTGCCAACCGCGCTCTTATAGCCGATGCACTCGCACAACTGAAGGAGCAAGAACGGATAGCGTTTACTCTCTTCCATAGCGAAGATTGGGGGCAACAGGAGATAGCAGAGCGTTTGGGAGTGAGCGAACGCACCGTCCGAAACCTCCTTACCCGTGCAGAAAAACGACTGGCAGAGTGGAGAACGATGGCGAACTAGGGCAGAAAATAGCGAGGAGAGAGTAACGATTATGAACACCAACGAAATAGAACTAGACGCGCTCTATATAGCGTGGAACGAAGATAAAAACACCCCACATCCCAAACCACTGAAAGAGTGGATACAGGCGTACCCCGCACAAGCACAAGACCTTATGGCGTGGGCAAGCGCAGAGCCTATATTCCAAGTCGCAGAGGAACGCGCCGTCTACGCTCTTAGCGAAGACCGTATTTTGGCGATTGGGGCAGAGGTACTCGCGGCGCAACGTGCCAAAATGGAAACGGTCTCCCCCTCCCTAACTAGCCTTGTGGCTACCGCAAAAGAGAAGGGGCTAAACGTAAAAACACTCGCAAAACGGGTTGGTATTGGCGTTACGCTGATTGCAAAACTACAAGACCGTCACCTACTTGCCAACACGGTTCCCGCTCTCCTTATAGAGCGTTTGTCGGAGGCGTTAGAGGTGACAACCGACCAGATTCGTACCTACCTCCAACAGCCCCCCAAACTCGCAACAGGCGCAATGTACAAATCTTCTGATGTGCCGACTATCGGCGCACAGCAAGCCTTTTCGGAGGCACTCGCAGAGGCGATGGAGATGACCGCAGAAGAGAAAGCACTCTGGATTCCGTAGGTACTTGTCTACAGAACCATCTCTATTGCCCGCTTTTGCCGTACTTCGATAACCGCCTCTTTTAGCAGACGGAGTACCTCCTCCACAGGTTGCCCCAAACCGTCAAAGTCGGCTTGTGTGAGGAGGGTCTGCCCTCGCGCAATCACACGGCTACGGTCTCTGCTAACCTGAATATCCAGCGTAGAAAGCCCCGTATCAAAGAGTACATCTAGGCGTTTCGCGAGTTTTTTGCCGCGCTCTAATGCTGTTATGTCGCCCTGCGCCGTCACCTTACACACCGAAATCCCCATCGAGCGCACCTCCGCCAAAGCCAACCCCTTATCATTTGCGGGAAGCATGGCGACTGTCGCTTGCAGTGTAGGGTCTACCTCCGATAGCCGTAGGGGGACACTCAACTCGGCAAGCAGTTTTTTTGCCGCCTCTACGCGCTCTTCACCTGCTGGGTGGGTACGAAAAATACCCAAATCGAACG
The DNA here is from genome assembly GCA_900299305.1 of bacterium. Taxonomy (GTDB): domain Bacteria; phylum Armatimonadota; class Chthonomonadetes; order Chthonomonadales; family Chthonomonadaceae; genus CAIJLM01. The sequence continues at coordinate 10,529 of OMJJ01000259.1, forward strand.
CCAGTTTGCGCCGCTCCAATGCCGCCAACCGAATCATAAAACTATAGAGTCCCACAGGGTTGTACTTCGATTTCAGCATTATCCGAACCCCTGTCTGGTCGGCATCTTTCTCCGCCTCAATACCATACGTGTTCGTCTTGGCAATGGTATAGAGTTGGGTAGCTTGCCAAACATTAGCGGCATCGTAGGCGGTGTTTCCGCGCCCCGAAAAGGCGGCAAGCAACGAAAGCAACTGTACCGGCAGAATCACATTCTGTATTTTAGACTGCTCTTTTAGTAGCCGCAAAATATGGTGGTGTGCCGCATGAGCCACCTCGTGCGCTAGTACCCCCGCCAGCTCATCATCCGAGCGCACCATCTCCAGTAGCCCCTTATTTACATACACAAACCCGCCGGGCATACAGTAGGCATTTACATCTTTATCGTCCACAATCTTAAACACGTACTCAAACTGTTTAAGTTGTTGGCTTCCGTAGTAGGCAGGAATAAGAAACGAGTTCGCAATTTTCGCGAGGTCGCTCCCAATACGGCGTACCCTCTCCAGTTGCATGGGGTCGGTAATAAACTTCGCCTGTTTGTCGTGTTCTATGGCGTTGTCGCGCCCTAACTTCACTTCCGAATCGTCCGGTTTTGCAACGGGGATAGGAGGGGGAACGGGTTTGGCGGGTTCTACGGAGGCAGGGGGCGTAGCCGGTGGCTCTGCAAGCAGTGGGCGAGCCAGCAACAGGGCGGCTCCATACCCTACTACAGCCAAACATCGACTTGAAAACAGGTTTTTTGTACGCATGAGAGGCATTTCCCAAAAATCTCCTTACTACACCTACTTAGACGTTTTACGTAACGAAATGTAACACGCCCCGCGATGAAAAGTGTGAAGGGTGAAAACATCATTGTAACATTATATTTAGAATCGGTGTCGCAACGTCATATAATGGAAAGAGGCTACAAGGCTTAGGAGGCTTACGTCATGTACGAGGACTGGATGAAGGATTCGGTAGTCTACCAGAAAATATTTCAAGAGGGCTTCGAGCAAGGTCTTGCCCAAGCCAGAGAGATAACCTTTATGAGAGCTGTTGAGCAAGGCAAACTGGACTTGTTTCTACGGGTGAGTCGTAAACGTTTAGGAGAGCCTTCGGTGCAGACAATAGAATGGCTACACACGCTTCCCTCTTCCAAGTTGGATGAGTTGGCAGTGCGCCTCCTCCAAGTGGAGACGTGGGAAGAACTCCTCAAAGGTCTGTAGAAAAAGAGCAGGGCAATCGCATTACTCTTAGGTGTTGCATACTGGTGAGTTTTAGCCCTCATCACCAACCTCTTCTCCCAAGTTTGGGCGAAGAGGTGAATGCCTTGTATAGTAAAGTGACAACCTTTTGTACAGGTATGCCTTGCTGATAACAAGAAAACCTTACAGCCGTATCCTCCTTCCCCCAAACTTGGGGGCAAGGATGTCCGAAGGACAGGATGAGGGCTAATCCGCTGACTATGGCGTAA
>OMJJ01000260.1 GCA_900299305.1 bacterium
GGTGAACCTGCTGGACAATGCGGAGGCGGATATACTGGAGGCGGGCTACCTTTTTCTGACGCGGGTACGTAATGCGATTTGGCTAACGATGGGGATTGGCAAAGATACCTTGCCTACCGAACTAAACAAACGCCAACAGATTGCGAACCTGCTTGGCTATAGTAGCGTAGAGATGCTGGAAAACGACCTAAGTACCCAGATGCGGGAGACAAGGCGTATTTTTGAGCGACGGTTTATCGCATAAACGGGCATACGCCAATTTTGTGAAGCCTCTTTTCTGTAGTGTTGTAGCGCATAGAGGTGTACAGCAGAACACAAAAGGGTTGCGTGTAGTCAGGCTTTAACCCACCCCTTTCCAACCTTTCCCCTTCGCAAGGGGAAAGACCAATGCACTAGAAACCAAAGGCTTTCTTACTCTGAAAACTGAGCAGGAAAGAGAGTATTGCAAGTCTCACCTTGTTAAGGGGGAGATTTAGAGGGGGTGAGTGCCTTCCTGTAGGCTACACCTTTCACAAGCATGGCGTACACCCGGCATAAAACGAGTTTAAGGGTGTAGTGACATTCCCCCCAGAAGTCACTACACCCTTATCTTACCCTTCCGCTCGAACCGCCTTAACGGTTCGTGGAAGGAATTGGGCTACACAAAACACCCCCCGTGCTTGTGTAGCACATCGCTATAAAGTTGGTTCATCCTTAAAGACGGTTCCTGATAGTCTGTCTGTTCGGATTAGACAAAAAACTTTTTGAAGCGGTTTTTTGTCGGTGTGTTGGGTACTTCGAGAGTATGTTCAACACTGATGATATTATAACATTGTCAGCCAGACTTGACAAGGGGTTTTTAGAAAATTTTTGTAAAATTTTACTATACAAAATAGTGAGGCGCGTTCTTGCCATTTCCGCCTTCGCCCTGTATACTGTGAGTATGGATTCCCACGCAGAAAATCAGCTTCAAAATACGCTTGCGCTTTTGCGAACTGCCACGCAGAACAGCCCCTACCAAGACAGGCTCTATCTTGTTGGGGGGCTTATCCGTGACCGTTTACTAGGCGTACCCCATACAAACGACCTCGATATTGTGCTGGAAGGAGATGCCCCCGAACTTGCCCTCTTTCTACACAAGAAGGGGGTTGCGCTTCACTATCCGGTTACGTATCCCCGTTTTGGTACAGCGATGGTTCATGTAGGAACTCCCGGTACGGAAGGCAGTGTGGTGGAACTGGTCTCAGCGCGTTCCGAGAGTTATCTGCCCGATTCGAGAAAACCAGACGTACAGAGCGGAACCCTGCGAGAAGATGCGTTTCGCCGCGATTTTACCCTAAATACCCTCATGGAAAACCTGCACACGGGCGAGATGCTAGACCTAACGGGGCAGGGGACTACCGACCTGAAAAATGGAGTTATCCGTACCCCCCTAGAGCCGCGTATCACCTTCTTCGATGACCCTTTGCGGATGCTGAGGGCAGTGCGATTTGCGGCGAGGTTCGGGTTTACGATTGAAGAAGAGACCTGCGAAGCGATACGAAAAGAGGCAACCCGTCTCGCACCGCCGACTATCTCGCACGAACGTATTCACGACGAGTTTGTGAAGATAGTCAAACTCCCGGGCAGTAAGGCAAGGCAGGGTTTAGAGTGGCTTTTAGAACTGAACCTACTAGAGCAGTTTTTACCCGAAATGCTTCCGATGGTGGGCTGTACACAAGGGAACTGGCATAAGTGGGACGTATGGACGCATACAATGGTCGCACTTGAGGCTCTACCCGATGATGCCCCCCTAGAGACCCGACTCGCTCTACTTTGGCACGACATAGGGAAACCCTCGACCCGCAGTGAGGAGAACGGAGCTATCCGCTTTTATGGTCATCCCAAGGTGGGGGCGGAGATGGTGCGTACCATAATGAACCACCTTAAGTTCTCCAACGACGAAATACGGGCAGTGACGGCACTGGTAAACCTCCACATGAGACCGGGAGACTACCGCTCGGAGTGGATAGACGCAACGGTGCGCCGCTTTATTCGCGACTGCCATCCACACCTCGAACAACTGTTTATCTTGGTAGAGTGTGACCGCTCTACGACCAATATCCCGCCCTCCGAAGCCGCGAACCTACCAGAACTGAAAGCACGAATCGCAGAGCAGAACGCGCTGATGGATGTGGCACGGCTTATCAGTCCGCTAGACGGCAATGAGATAATGGGGATTCTGGGAATTGGAAGCGGAGCCACACTGAAACACGCCAAAGACTACCTCACGAATCAAGTAATAGAGGGACGCTTGAGAGAGAGAGACAAGGCGGAAGCAGAGGCGATGCTAAGGGATTGGTGGGCAGAGCAGGGGAGATAAGGTAGGAAATCCGAGTCCATCTGTCCAACTATCCCAACAAGCCGCCTTGTGTTGCGGCAACCCAAAACTTTAGGGAGAGACCACCATGCCCCTTACTACCGAACAGTTGGCACAGTATTTTGAAGACGGGTTTCTTATCGTGCCAAACTTCTTTAGTAAAAAGGAGTTGGATCCTGTTATTGAAGAGGTGAACGGACTCGTAGATAACTTGGCAAACCGTCTCTATAAGGCGGGTAAAATCACGAATCGGCATGAGGGTGCGGGTTTTGAGACGCGCCTTGCCCTGCTGGAAGAGGAGTATGCAGGGGCGGCAGTACTTATCCATATCGGCGGCATACTGGGCGTGGCTTTGGCGAACCTGTGGAGTTCTCCCAAACTGCTGGACGTGGTGGAACAGATGCTTGGGACGGAGATAGCAGGACATCCGGTTTGGAATCTACGCTCTAAAACCCCACGAAACCCACTTGTCACCGTTCCTTGGCATCAAGATACTGCCTATCTAGCCGCGGGGTGTGAAACCACGTTTCAGCCTACTGCGTGGATACCCCTTGTGGACGCGAACGGTCTGAACGGAACCTTGCAGGTTCTGAAGGGGGGGCACCGTAGCGCAAAGGTACTGCGTCACCACTTAGAGAATAAAGTGGGTCACAAAGCGTCTTGGTATCTGTATATAGAAGAGGACGACCTGCCTACGGGAGAGGTGGTAACTTGCGAAATGGCACTCGGTTCTGTGCTATTTATCAATCAGTTGGTTCCACACCGTAGTACCGAGAACTTCTCCTCTCAGATTCGTTGGAGCGTGGATTTGCGTTGGCAACGCCCAGACGAACTTTCTGGTTTCGAGGGCATAAAGGACTGTATCCTTATGCGAACGGCGAACGACCCGAACTACCGACCGGACTGGACGGCGTGGGCGCAACAGAACCGTATCACCGACGCTTTTCTGGAGGGGGCTACCCCCAAAGAGGAGTTCGATGCGATGGTCTCTGGTCCTTGGATGGAACGTTGGCAAGAGGCAGAGTAGCCATGAACAACACGATAACCGCCGTAAGCCGTCGTTTTTTTCTGGAAGTGGTTCTGCCTATTCTGGAACGGGAGTTTCCCCAAGAGACCGCGCAGACCGCTTTCGGGCTGTTTGGGTATGGTTCGGAAGCAATCGACATGGACGACGACTATTCGCGTGACCACCACTGGGGGCTACGGATAGACGCACTCATGCCCGCCTCTGTTTTCGAGAGCCACCGCGATAAGATGATGCTTGCCGTCGCCAAAAACGCCCCGTCTACCTTTGAGGGCTACTCA
>OMJJ01000261.1 GCA_900299305.1 bacterium
GAGGTTCGTCGGGTTCGGGACGGGCAGAGGTTTGGGCAGGGGGCGGAGTAGGCTGAGTTTTGGCGGGGGCATTTGGTTGCGGCGTGGTGATAGGAGCCGCAGGGGCGGCTGTTGTGTTGGGGGCAGGATGCGGTGTACCGAGAGGCGTGAGCGGTTGGGAGGCAGGGATAAAGTTCTCTAGCCCCATCACCTTTTGCAAAAGCGGATGCCCCTCCTTCGCTACCTTTTTGGTGGCTTGTAGCCCACCCACAAATCCTAGCCCAAAGAGTACCGACCACCCAAAAAGAACGCCCTTCCAACGGCTTGCTTTGCGTTGTGGCGGACGTGTGCCTCCTGTGTTCCCCATGCTCATCTTCTCTACTCCTGTTATGCTCTCGCTACCTCTACTACGCGGTTGGTTTTCGCACGGTTTCAGCAAACGCTACTTACCTTGTGCCTCCGAACAAAAATCGTTAGGAGGGGAGGGGATGCTGGGACAATCGAATTATTATTAAGTGTTGCGTACTGTTAGGTTATAGCCCTCATCACCATCCTCTTCTCCCAAGTTTGGGCGAAGAGGCGAATGCACGGTATAGTCAGATAGTAGTCTTTTGGGTACAGGCATACCTTGCTTGTAACGAAAATATCTGCCTACGGGTTCCTTCCCTCAGAATTGGGGGAAGGATGTCCTGCAAGGACAGGATGAGGGCTAACCCCCTGACTAAACCGTAAAGTGAGCAATCCTCTAATCTCAAAGTAATGCGATACCCTAGAGGGGATGCTGTAGGGTATAATGGGGGTATTGTGTTGTACCAAGCACCCCAAGAAAGGCTGTATTGAGGTTTGTACTAAATCGTTATGATAATCGTCACTGAAGTTACCAAATCCTACGGCGCAAGAACCCTTTTCGATAACGTCTCTGTGAAGTTCGTTCCCGGCAACTGCTACGGTCTTACCGGACCGAATGGGGCGGGGAAATCGACCTTTATGAAGATTTTGTCGGGCGACATCGAACCCTCGAATCGGGGAACTGTCGTTACCCCCAAGAAAATCGGTGTGTTGCGCCAAAACCAGAATGAGTTCGACAATGAGCGCATTATAGATACCGTAATGATGGGCAACAAAGCCTTGTGGTCTGCCCTCTCGGAGCGGAACGCGATTGTAGAGGCTGGAACCTTTACCGATGCAGAGATGGAGCGTTTTGGAGAGCTAGAGAGCGTTATCGCAGACGAAAACGGCTATGTAGCCGAGATAGAGGCGGCAGACCTACTGAGAGGGATAGGTATTCCGGACGATAGGCACACCGACCTCATGTCGCAACTCCCAAACGATATGAAGTTTAGAGTGCTTCTCGCACAAGCCGTTTTTGGAAACCCTCCCGCCCTCTTACTAGACGAACCTACCAACTACATGGACTTGGAGTCGATACACTGGCTGGAAGGCTTCCTGAGCGAGTACGAGGGAACACTTATCGTTATTTCGCACGACAGGCACTTTCTGAACGCGGTCTGTACCCATATCGCAGACATCGACTACGACACCATTATCATCTATCCCGGTAACTACGATGAGATGGTAGAACACAAAATGTCGGCGCGGCAACGTGTAGAGGACGAAAACCGCGACAAGGCGAAAAAAGTAGCGGCTCTGCAAGAGTTTGTCAACCGCTTTGGGGCAGGGCAACGCGCCTCTCAGGTGAAGTCGAGGCGACGGGACATGGAGCGCCTTGCCCCTTCCGAACTGAAACGCTCGAACATTCAACGCCCGTTTATTCGTTTTGAGCAGGAGAAGCCTTCGGGACGCGAAATCGTTCGGGTGAAGGGGCTTACCAAAGCGTATGATGGCAAAGTCCTTTTTGAAGATTTGACATTTGATGTTCTGCGCGGAGAGAAAATCGCGATTATCGGTGGGAACGGAGTAGGAAAAACCACTCTGCTACGCTGTCTTATGGGAGAGGTGGCACCCGATTCTGGAACCGCAACTTGGGGTGGAACCGTCTCTTGGGGATACTACCCGCAAAATGCGGAGGAGATGGTTCCCAAAGGGGTGAGTATGCTGGACTGGCTTCTCCCGCTAGAGCCGAAAGGCGACCAGCAGGTAGTGCGTGGTGTTTTGGGGCGTATGCTGTTTACGGGCGATGAATCGTTAAAGATAACGGATAAACTCTCTGGAGGGGAGACGGCTCGCCTGATAATGGCGCACCTTACCCTAGAGAAGCATCCGGTACTGATTTTCGACGAACCTACCAACCACCTCGACTTGGAGGCGGTGAACGCACTAGGGGAGGGGCTTTCGCTGTTTGCGGGTACGATGTTCCTCGTATCGCATGACCGCGACCTAATCTCGGATACCGCAACTCGTATTCTTTCGTTTACCCCAGAGGGTATCATCGACTTTCCTGGTACGTATGAGGAGTATCTGGAGAAGTACCCGCTACCAGAGACGGCGAAGCGTCCTAAGTGGTAGCCCCGTTCCTGTTTTAGCATCTCCCCGCTACCAAACGATAGGGAGTTTGCAGGGGAGTGTTCCTGTTTAACATTCGTAAGAGAGGAGATAGGCTTTTATGACATCAGAATCTTTAGAACCCACCCACGACAATGTAGAGGTACAAGAGGAGAACGGAACGGAAGTACCAGAACTCTCTGCCGAACCTACCTTAAACCGCGCCGAGCGTAGAGCGCAGGCAAAAGGCAAGAAAGCCCCTTTAGGAAAGAGTTCTAATGTGGGGTTTCAGAGCGGGAACGCGCAGGGCGCAGGGTTTCGGGGGACGGGCTTCAAGGATAAGAGCCGCTTTCCCCGTACAGGTCACAAGTAGCCCTTAGCGCACCACCTCTGCCAGCAGGTCGTAGGGGCGAGCCTCTATAATGCGGGTGCGAAGGAACGTTCCCGGTTTGGCGGCACTGCGCTTTACAAACACCTGCCCGTCGATTTCGGGCGCATCTCGGAAGGTGCGCCCCACCACCGAGGTCGTATCGTGCGGGGCTTTACCCTCCACCAACACCTCTATCTCTCTCCCCACCCACTTCTGATTACACGCCAACGAAATGCTCTGCTGACGTTTCATAAGTGCCTCTTTGCGCTCTCGTTTTACCCGCGAAGGCACTCGCGGCTGAATGTCGGCACTAGGCGTACCCTCCTCCACCGAATACTCGAACACGCCCACACGGTCAAACTGCGACTCCTCTACAAATCGCTCTAGGGTGGCAAACTGCTCTGGGGTCTCGCCCGGAAAGCCCACAATAAAGGTGGTACGAATCGACACGTCGGGGGCGGCTTGCCGAAAGTCTTGGAGCAGTTTGGTGTAGCCCTCGTAAGACATGGGGCGGCGCATGGCACGGAGCATCCCGTTATCGGCGTGTTGGAGGGGCATATCTATATAGTGGCAGACTTTGGGGGTGGTGGCTATCGCCTCGATAATCCCACGGTTTACCCGTGAGGGGTAGCAGTAGAAGAGGCGTATCCAGTGAATTCCGTCGATTTCGCTGAGTTGGCGAAGGAGGGAGGGCAGGCGCATCTCACCGTAGAGGTCGTAGCCGTACTGCGTGGAGTCTTGCGCGATAAGGTTGAGTTCCTTCACGCCCATCTGTGCCAACCCCTCCGCCTCTTGCAAAATACTCTCTATGGGTTTGCTAACGTGCTTACCGCGAAAAGAGGGTATCGCGCAGAAGGTACACTGGTGGTCGCACCCCTCCGATATTTTGAGGTATGCCGTCCATGGCGACCCCATTCGTACCCGCGTAGGGCTATCTACCCAACGGTGATGGGGCTTCTCGGCGATTTGAACGAGTTGTGTGGGGCGAATAAGGCTTTGACCCACCACCGAACCAATCGAGCCGACCTCTCCTGTGCCAATAAAAGCGTCTACGGCAAGCATCTCTTGCGGGAGTTCTTTAGCGTATCGTTGTGCCAAGCACCCCGCAACCACTACCTTCTTCACTTCTCCTCTTTTTTTGCGTGAGAGTGCCTCTAGGATGGTGTCTTTGGACTGCTGGCGGGCAGATTCGATGAAACTACAGGTGTTTATAATGACGACATCAGTGTCCGAGCGTACTCCCGGTACGTCCCAACTTGCCGAAACGGAGTAGCCCTCCTTTTCGAGTTCTCCTAGCATCTCTTCGGAGTCGACTTCGTTTTTGGCGCACCCCAAGTTAATGAGGCTGATACGGGTAGTTTCAAGGTTGGTATTGGTGGGCATACGTTCTCTTTCTGGCGGGATAGGCTACGGATACTCTATTATACACCCTGTACCCCCATACCGTTACCCTTGACACCTTCGTTTTGGGACGGATATACTAACCTCACTCGTGTTGAAATCTCATTGCTGCTACTCCTCAACATATTTTTAGTAAGAGGAGCCTGCTTGAGTTTTAGGAAGGTTTTGCTGGATGGAGACCCCCGTTCGTGTACAGAGGACACAAGACCCGATTATTCCCGTTGTTGCCGAGTGGACACGCCAAAACCCCGGTACTATCTCTCTGGGGCAGGGGGTTGTCTACTATCCGCCGCCCCCGCAGGTGTACGACCAGATAGCCCGCTTTCTGGAGAACCCCAACAACCACAAGTATCAGCCCGATTTAGGGATAGCGGAACTACGTGAGGCGTTTCGGCGCAAACTGGTGGCAGAGAACGGACACCCTTGCGATGCAAAGACCTCTGTGGTGGTGACTGCGGGGGCAAACATGGCGTTTTTGCAAGCCCTCCTTGCTATCACTGATGCGGGGGATGAGGTGATTCTGCAAACGCCCTACTACTTCAATCACGAGATGGCGATAACCATGATTTCGTGTCAACCTGTGCTGGTGGCTACAGACACAGACTACCAACTACGCCTTGATGCGATAGAAGCCGCTATCACCCCGCGAACCCGCGCTATCCTCACCGTATCACCCAATAACCCAACGGGGGCGGTCTACTCGGAGGAGTCGCTACGCGCCGTTAATCGCCTGTGTGCAGAGCGGGGTATCTACCACATCCACGACGAGGCTTATGAGTACTTTACCTTTGAGGGTACTCCCCATATCTCTCCCGCGTCGTTTGAGGGCAGTGAGGGGCATACTATCTCCATCTATTCGCTCTCTAAGTCCTACGGTTTCGCGAGTTGGCGTATCGGATATATGACTCTGCCCCAATCTCTGCTTCCCGCAATGGAGAAGGTGCAGGATACCAATATCATC
>OMJJ01000262.1 GCA_900299305.1 bacterium
AGAAAGCCCTGCAATATCCGAAACGCCTGTTCCGCGTATGCCGAGCCGCCCTGTTCACCCCCAAAACGAACATGACCCACCTCTAACACCTTTTGGAACGGCTTGAGCAAGGGAGAGCCGGGAAGCCCCACCACATTGGGTAGAAACAGCCCCGCCTCGCTAACCAGCGGCTCTAACTGTTTGGGGGCGGTAATGAAACGCAGAAAGTCCATCGCGAGTTCGGCACGCCCTCCAGCAATGGCGGTATTCGTAACGGCATACTGAATGGAGGTTGCACCCCCAACTCCCCGCGCCCCAACGTTAGAGGCGTAGGGACTACTCTCTTTGGTGAGGGGGGGAACCAAAAACACACCGTACTCAAACTGCCGCATGGGGTCGCGGTCTATCTGCGGCATATACCACGAACCATCCCACCACATCGCCGCCTTGCCAAGCCGAAACAGCCTATCGTCGTTGGCGGCAAGCGCACCGGGTGCCCAGTACTGCGACCACTCTTTTAGGAGGCGCAACTTCTCCCGGTAGCGTGGGTCTCTTAAAGAGAATATCCCTCTTTTGTAGGCGCGAATAAACTCCTGCTCATCCACTCCCGGAAACCCTGCCGCCCCCACAGAGCGTACATCCATTTCGGGTTGCTTGTCGCCCCAAAGTTGGTCGTTCAGAATGGCTTGCGCCCAAGAGAGGCGCATCTCTAGTTGGGCGGTCATAAGAAAGGGGAGGATACCCCGCTCTTTTAGCCGCTTCTGTATGGCGATAAACTCTGCCCATGTCTTTGGCGGGGAAATACCTACTTGCCGAAACAGGTCTTTGTTGTAGTAGATAGCGGTCTCTACTTGGTCGATAGGAAGCGCGTAGAGATGACCGTCGGGGGCGCGTTTTGCGTTGGTGGCATCGGTATAGAAGAGGTCTCCCCAGCGTTTTGCACCGCGTGTACCCGGAGCGCAGTAGGGATTCGGCTTATTCAGGTAGGGGTCGAAGTCTACAAACCAGCCATATTTTGCGTCGTCGTTGCACCAAACGGAGTGCGCCCACATAATATCGGGGGCGAGTCCCCCTTGTAGTTGGGTACGCATCCAAGTACGGTACTCACCGACGGGGTTCTTGAGGAAACGGATACGGACTCCGGGATGGAGACGCTCGAACTCGTGTGCCAAGCGTGTCATCTCATGGAGGGGTTTGGGGTTGTCGCCCGTACTCACTTCGGGGGTGTAGCCCTGTGCAAAAACGGTTAGTACCGTCTCTGCTCTTAGCGGCTTGACGCAGAACAGAGCCACGAGGCAGAGAGCAATGAAAAAGCCCCTGCCTCGTCTCTCCTGTTTTGGCGACGAATTACAGCGCACGGTTGTTTAGCCCATACTCACGATTCACTTCAATGGGACGCGCCGAAAAGTCTATCGCATAGACCCCTCGGAAGAGAGTGCGCCGTTTTTCGGGCATGGATTCTATCAGGTCGTGGTCGAGGTTTAGACGGTGCCACTGCGCCCATACGGAGTTGTAGCAGTTGAAGATAGCCACTCTATCCACATTGGGGTCTTTCCATGCCGTTGCCGCGTGTAGCAGAGACTCGGTAAAGATAAATACGGAGCCCGCGGGGCAGGAGTACGACTCCAGATGGGAGTTATCTATCTCTTTCACCGAGGGAGGGTAAGGAAAGTTGGCTTTGTGGCTTCCAGAGAGGAACAGGGTTCCCCCCGAATCTTTTTCTACGGGATTCAACTCCCATACCACCCGTGTAAGTGCGGAGTAGATTTTGCCGCCTTGTGCATGATACCGCATGGCGTTCGCCTCTTGCGGGGGCAGTACTACGTGGGGGACATCCGTAGAGCCGGGCTTCCAACCGTTCTGACGAATCGTTACGAAAGAGTTTTCGCAACGGAAGTTATGAGTCCCTTCTTCTGCTTCCCATGGGGAGAGAATCTCGTTTAGTACGTCGGCGACTACGGGATGGTCGAGGAGTTCTTGGGCAGGTCCGGTAAAACCGTTCCCTCCCGCGTAGAGGTGCGCCTTTATCGCCTCTATCTGCGCCTCGCCAAGAACGGCGGGAATGAGTAGCCACCCCCGCACATCGAACAAAAACTTCTGCTCTTCTGTCATTGTTGCTCTGCCTCTCCAGAAAGGGCGACTTCGCCCTTTTCGATATGTTCACCGCTCCAGATACGCCCTTGGGTGTCTGCTACGTTGATATAGTAGACCGTTGCGTCGGGTGGAATGGTTGCGGTCACTTTTCCATTCGCGGTAAGGTCTGCCGGAATGCTCTCCCAGTGTCGTTGTTGCCAAGTCCCCAAATCACGGGTGTAGCAGAGCACCGCGTTTTTGAGGGGAGTTTTGGAACTAAATTTTGCGTGTAGCACTCTGCCCTTCACCTCTTGGCGCACAAAGCGGGGTACAGGCAAGCCACCTTTTAGAAGCGCGTCCGCAAAGGCGTGTATCTCTTCTGGGTTCTCCCCTGCGCCTCCATGTCCGTGCGGCATACGAATCTGTAACGAAAGCATAGACTGCCCTTGTACCTGTCGATAGGATTTCTGCCACGAGTCCATTGGGTAGGCAAAGTCATTAGTTCCGTTTACCCAGAGAATAGGCATTTTCATCTGCGGTAGGTAGGTAGAAGGATCCCAGTAGGTAAGCCAACGTGCCGCCCGCTCGGTTCCAAGCCGTGCAAATTCGGGAAGCCAGACGGAGTTATCGCCCAGAAAACCGCAACCGTAGACGGGAACTGCAAGCCGAAATCGGCTATCCACACTCGCGACGATGCTGGTCAGATACCCTCCCCACGAGATACCTGTGATTCCGATACGTTTTGTGTCTACTTCCGGTAGACTTCGGAGGAACGAATGTCCCAGAATAGCCGCGGCAACGGCGTGATACGTCCACTGGTCTTCAAGGGGGGCATCGACGTTACCAAAATCTCCCCAACCCGGAGGACCTCCGTAAGCATGACGGGGACGAGCGTTGGGGTCACTATTGGGGGCAACCCCGCAGGTATCCATTGCGATTGCGGCGTAGCCGCGCTTTACCCATAGGCGCACCCACTCTGCAAAGGCAGTTCCTCCTCCGCCATGTACAAGAACCATCGCGGGAACCTTCTCACCGGGCTTCAGCCCCTCTGGAACACCGACCCATGCAAAGACGCGGGTAGGCTTCCCTTTCCATGCCAGCCCCTCATAAAAAACGGCTTTAACCCCTTGCGACTGATACTCCGGCGCAGGAAACGATTTCGGAGTGCGGTAGAGTTCTTTCCGATTCCAGGGCATAGGGGGCTTCTCCTGTAGAGAGGTTTGCGCCTCTGAGGTTGTAGTAATGGCGATACAAGCCCCTAATAACAGTAGGAGCATTAGGCGATACATGGGTTTGTCTCCTCTTCTATACGGTAGGAACCGCAACGTTGCGCTCTAGGGCGAGGTCTGCAATGCGCTTCCATGTCGCCTCTTCGATAGCAATACCCGATTCGCTACGGGCTTTGTATACCCTCTCCTCCGGCTCTCCCGGTAGCAGGATTTCGTCTACTCCCTGCATGGTTGGGCAGTCCTTTACCCGTTGTACCAGTGCCTCCGTCTCTTGGCTATAGAACTCCTCCCCTGCAAACGCTTTGGGGTCGAGAAAAACCGCAAGCATGGCGTTTGCAACGCGGGGGTCTCCTTTACTACACCCTGCCCCAGAGAGTGCACCTGCCAAAATATCGGCGAACACCGAGAGGGCGTACCCTTTGTGTCCGCCAAAAGGAAGCAGTGCGCCCGGTGGGTTGGCGTAGTACTCTTCGGGGTCGGTTCCCAGTTCACCATCGGCATTGACGAAGCACCCCTCTGGAACTTTCTCCCCTTTCGCTCTCGCGACCTTCATTTTGCCCTCTGCAATGGTAGAGGTTGCAAAGTCCATCACCAGCATACCGCCATCCGCAAGAGGCGCGCCCGCCCCCAATGGGTTCGCCGATAGACGACGTTCACGCCCCCCATACGGGGCAACCAGCACTCCCCCGCCATGTGTATTGGTAAACGAGAAGCAGACAAGCCCCTCCTCCGCCGCCATCTCTGCCCACTCCCCAATGCGCCCTAAGTGCGCTGACTGCCGAATGGAGAGGACGCAGACCCCGTTCTGCTTGGCTTTGGCAATGGCGAGTGCGGTGGCTTCGCGCCCTATCACCTGACCATATCCAAAATGCCCGTCTACCAGTAGCATACTCTCGGTTTCGCGAACGATTTCCAACTCGGCATCCGGCACAATCCAGCCGTTTGCCATCCAAGCAACGTACTCTATCACGCGGATAACGCCATGCGAGTCGTGACCTTTTAGGTTTCCTAGTACCAACGAGTGCGCGACTATCTGTGCTTTCTGCTCTGGAACCCCATAAGCGACGAAAATATCGCGCACGTAGTCGGTTAAAGCCTTTGCGTCTATGGTGGGCATGATGTTAGGGGGTCTCCTTTGCTATGGCGCGAACGGGGCAACCGTCTCGCCCTACAAGGTTAAGCGGGAGTGCTGTTAGATGAAACCGCTCGGAAGAGAGAGCATCTAGGTTGGTGAGGTTCTCCACAATCACCGCTCCATTTCCCAAAAAGGTGAGGTGAGCCGGATAGGGGGCGCGGTCTACCGAAGGAAAATCGACCCCAATAAGGTGTGCGCCCCATGCGATAAGAAGTTCCGCCGCTTCGAGTGTAATGGCAGGGTGGTCTAAGAAGAAGGCAGGGTCTCCCCAATACCGATACCAACCCGTATCGAACACTACTTTCCCCGTCTCACGTATCGCGGCTTGGTAGGGCTGTATGTCTTCGGGGGTAATGGGAGCAAAAGCCATGTGGTTCGGTAGCCGAATGAGAACTGCCTCCCCTACGCACTGCTCTAGAGGAATATCCTCGAACGTCTTGCCCTCCCCAAAGAAGTGGAAAGGAGAGTCCATGTGGGTTCCCGTGTGCAGTCCGATGGTGAGCCGTGAACTGTTGAGGTGTCGGCTTCCATGCGGCTCTTGGTGCGCGGTTGAGTCGAGTATCTCTACCACTACGGGGGCGTAGTTGGGCAGTACCGGCATAGCAGGTTCGATGGGATAACTTATATCTATGAGCGTTCGGCTCATCCTCTTCAACCTCTCATATCCATACCGCCGTCTACTGTGAGGGTGACTCCGGTAATGAACCCCGCAAGGTCACTGAGTAGGAAGCACGTAGGTCCCGCAAGGTCTTCTGGTTGCCCAATGCGCCCCAAAGGAAAGCCGCGTTCAATCACATCTAGCCCGATACTGGCGATGCTATCGGTAGTCATGTCGGTCTGTGTCCATGCGGGGGCGATGCAGTTGACACGGATTTTGTCGGGGGCGAGTTCCAGAGCCATAGAACGCATGAACATTATCTGCGCCCCTTTCGAGGTAGCATAGGCGGAGTAGACGGCGGAACCGCGTTGTCCTGCGGTAGAGGTGTAGATAACGATACTCCCGCCCTTTCCGGCACTCCGCAGATGTTTTGCTCCCGCTTTTACCGTGAGGAATGTACCACGTAAGTTGATGCTCATGGTTCTGTCCCAAAACTCCGCAGACATCTCCTCAATAGGCTCGCCCTCGAAGATACCAGAGGAGACCACCATACCGCTTAAATCTCCAAAGCGTTGTACCGCGGCATCAACGGCTCTCTCCGCTTCGCCCTCTACGCTAATGTCGGCTTGGAATGCCCCTGCCTTGCCTCCCGCCTGCTCTATCTGAGCCACGACTTTTTCTGCCGCCTCCTGATTGCGAACATAGTTCACACTGACGGTAGCCCCCGCTTTGGCGGCGAGTAGGGCGGCGGCGGCTCCGATTCCTCGGCTTCCTCCCGCAATAAAGATATGTTGTCCGGTTAAATCTATCATCTGTTTGGTAGTGCTTTCTGAATGGTAATTCATGTTACGCACTCGCCCTCATCCTGTCCTTGCAGGACATCCTTCCCCCAATTCTGAGGGAAGGAGAAAGTAGAAAAGTGTCCTTGTTTTCAGAAAGGTATGCCTGTACAAAAAGACTAAAACCTTACTATACAAGGCATTCGCCTCTTCGCCCAAACTTGGGAGAAGAGGTTGGTGATGAGGGCTAAAACCTAACGGCACGTAACATGAGGTAGTAAGTTTAGTACGTCTCTCCACCCTCAGTCGAGGTGAAAAATCTCTTCTAGGGTGTAGAGGGCTTCGTCAGGACGGCGACCCTCTAACTGCTCGAAGTAGGGTTTCATAGACTCTTGCCACCGTGTGTTCACATCCAAGCCGTCCATTGCGGCAAGTGAGGCGGCGAAGTCTTCGGTCTCCAGATACCCAAAAAGGGTTCCGTCTTCTCGTGCAAAGAGCGAGTAGTTTGTCCACCCCGCATTACGTAACGCCTCCTGCATTTCGGGCCACACGTTCTTATGGGTTCCCTTATACTCTTCCAGTCTCTCTTGCTTTACCTTTAGCACAAATCCGATACGTTGCATGGTTTTTTCTCCTGTTGGGATTGATTTTACGCGCTTTGTTCCAGAGCCGTAAAGAAGTCTTTGAATAGAATCGTCTCGGAGAGGTTGTCGCACTCATTACAGTGTTCCCAATCTATCCAGACGTACTCAATGCCCACCCAACCCGCATAGTGTGCCGCGTTCATGGCGCGATATACCTGCGCGTAGTCGATGGTGTTGGTGGCAAAACGGGTCTGTAGCCTCCCCTTGCTTGCCCCGCGTATATGGAAGTGGCTGGCGTGGCTTACCAGAGGTTCTATCTCCGAATCGGGTAGCCCTGCGCGGGTGAAGTGGGTGTAGTCGAGGGTAAGCGTGAGACCGGGAACCGCCCGAATAAGTTCCTCTGCTTGCGGAGGTGTGGGAACAATCGAGCCGACATGAGCCTCTACCCCAAAGATAACTCCTTGCTGTTTTGCAAGCGCAACACGCCAAGCCAACTCCTCCGCCGTTCGCAGAAACGAATCGGAGTACGCCTCTTCGGGGAAGTGGACACCCGGTAGGGTGGTGACGTGCGAACAGCCACAGGCGGCGGCGTACTCTACAGCGCGTTGGAACCAATCACGGGCTTTGGCACGACGCGACT
>OMJJ01000263.1 GCA_900299305.1 bacterium
ATGGCGTTGCCACCGGTTCTGGTTCCCTTACAGGCTACCTCTATGTCACACAAACTATGGGCAGGTGTTCCAGATAGACCTCATTCACAACCAAACCATCACCCTTATCGCCACCAATGGCGGCAGAGGTGATTTTGTCGCAGTTGACCCTAATGGCTCCCTGCTACTCACCCAAACAGGAAGGATTTATCGCCTTACTCCACCCTCTGGGAGTAGTTTTGTAACGGCAAGCATCCGTGTAAGTCCTACTTCCGTAGCAGGAGGATTGAATGCTACGGGTAAGGTCACTCTCAACGTCCCTGCCCCCACCGACCTCACTGTCTCCCTCACATCGGGGAACTCTGCCGCTACTGTTCCGGCTACCGTCGTTGTACCCGCAGGTGCAAACTCTGCCACCTTCCCCATTACCACCAGTACGGTCACTGCCTCCGTAGCAGGTAGTATTATCGCCAGCCTCAACGGACTGAACAGCAGTGCCGACCTCACGGTACGACCTATCGGGGTACTCTCTATCGCTCTCAAGTCCACCAGTGTTAAGGGCGGTACGTCCACAACCGCGACCATCACCCTCGAGGCAGTAGCCGCTCCCGCTGACATCACTGTTACGTTTATCTCTAGCAATACGGATGCGGTTCCCACTCCTGTCTCCATCGTCATAAAGGCAGGTCAACAGACGGCAACCGTTACTATTGCCACCAACAAGGTAACGAGTAAGAAGACGGTAACTATCTCGGCGGTAGCGAATAACGTAACGCAGAACGCAAACCTCACCGTGACCCCGTAACTCCCTCTACCATCACGGCAGAAACAACCATATCTCCCCTCTCCTAAATGCTGGAGAGGGGAGGTGCTACTAAATCGGGCTAAAGACTAGCGCAGGGAATACCCTACTCCCTAGTTGTGACAAACATAACAGGCAAGTTTTGAAACGCCTCCCGTTTCCATTCAGTAGTACCAGTATCAGACAACCAAAATGCACTTTGGGGTAGCGCCGAACTCGTTGCCCCGCTTAGGAGAACCGATATGAAAAACATTGGAAGTATTATTTTGGCGATAATCCTCGTCTTTCTGGTATGGGGAATTGTGAAGTGGCTTCTCGCCGTCGCGATGATTCTGCTCTGGAAAGTACTGCTTATAGCCGCCTTTGTAGGGCTGGTATACGTGGTGTACAAAGCCCTCAACAAAGAGAAGGTCGCGTGGTAAAAGTATGGTATAGTATGTAGTAACTCAGGTGTTGCTACCTACTCGCACCAAGCAGATAAAATAGCAAAAGATGGTATCTTAACCCCTCTCCCACTATGGAGGAGGGGTTAAGATAGGTTGTCACCAACCTACAAGGAGAGGCGATATGTTTCGTAGCCGTCTGGACACCACGGTCTTCCGTGTCCTCTTGGGTGTTATCGTACTTGTCGTACTACTGTACGAGGTTCCCATCCGTCTCGAAAAGTATCGGCACGACAGAGAGTATCAGTTTGTGGATGCGGCGTATCGCGGTGATACTCCCGCCGTCATCTCATTTCTCAAGTCGGGTATCAGTCCCAATGTAACCGCACACGTCCCGCATATCACTGCAATACAGAACTCTCAGATATGCTCCGCACTCGAAGCCGCTACCTCTGCCTCCCGCTACGAGACCGCTACGGTGCTATTAGAACACGGAGCAACACGCACACCTCTCGCCATGTCGTTCATAACGGCGAGCCCCAGCCCTCAACTCGCTCTCTATGCTACTGCACACGGTACTCCCCCTGCACAGATGCTCGACCTAGCGATTCAGAGCCGAAACGCTACCCTTGTTCGTGAACTTTTCCAACACTATCCTGCGCTAAAGGCGGAGACTATAAACAAGAGTGACTGGCTACTCAATGCCGCTACACGGGGAGATGTGGATATTATACAGGCTCTGCTAGAGGCGGGGTTTTACGTCGATGTACGCGACGGTTTTGGGTCGACTGCGCTGATGCACGCAGCGATGGTGGGGGGAACGGATACGGTAGAGTACCTCCTCTCGCAAGGTGCAAACCTTTATGCCAAGAACAGATATGGGTATGATGCCCTCTACTACGCTAAACTGCAACACCATAGCGGCACCGCAAATGCGATTGCTGATGCAAGAAAGCAGGCGGCTTCGATTAACCGCGATCTCTTAGCACGTACCTATCCGCTTCTGGCAACCGGCGAGGTGGACGAGGCAAAAGTGCTTATCCAGAAAGCACTCCGCAAAGACCCACACGATGTAGTGGCGCATCTACTAACGGGATACGTCCTCATTTTGCAAAGAGAGTATCAAGCCGCTATACCTGAACTGCATATCGCCCTCAAACAGCTGTCTAGGAGAGCAGATGTCCACAACTACCTGGGTCTCGCACTCTTCTATTCTAGTCATCCCGATGCGTCCTTTACCGAGTTCCGTGAGGCGATAAAACGAGAAGGAAACCGGATCCGATACCGCCACGACCTCGCGAGTGCCCTAGAGACCACCGGGCACGTTAAAGAGGCGGTAGAGGAGTATAGGCGCATCGTGGATATCTACCCCAAAAACCAAGAGGCGATAGGCTGGTATGCTAGGTCGCTTCAGTTCGCGGGACGAAACGACGATGCTATCGCTCAGATTAAAAAAGGGCTAGACATCAATAGCGCAAACTCCGATTTACACAATCTCTATGGTACGGTGCTTATCAATAAAGGTCAACGGGAAGCCGGTATCCAAGAGAAACTGCTCGCACAGCACTACTCTCCCAACAACCCCAACTATCACTTTGAACTCAGCACCTGGTACTTCACCTTTGGGCGCACCTCCGAAGCGATTCAGGAGGCGAGAAACGCGGTAGATATCTCGCCCCAATATGGATTGGGGTGGGTTAACTTGGGGTGGTACCTTATCTGTGCAGGGAAAATAGATGAAGCCGCAGCGGCGTGTTACAAAGCGGTGGAACTCCTTCCAAAGAGCAGTAACGCTCATGCCAACTTGGGAAAGGCACTCACCTTGCAGAAAAAGTACCCAGAAGCCCTTGCCAGTTGCAAAACCGCCCTCTCGCTGGATGCAAACAACGCGGAAGCCCACTACTACTTGGCAGATGCCCTCCACAAATCGGGAGATAGAGCCGCCGCAAAACACGAGTTCGAGGCGTACCTAAGTATGCCAAAGAAACAGGCTCAAGAGACTGGGCGTGTTCAGAGCGCAAAAGAGATACTCAAGTCACTATAAGGTTATCACGAGGCAAACACTATGGCGAATAAACTCTGCCCCAAATGCCAAACTCCTGCCCCCATCGAAGCCGTATTTTGCGGCAGTTGTGGGCATCAGTACCGTACCCATTTTACGCCGCAAGCCCCAACCCCTAACTTTGCCCCCCCTACGCCGCGCCCCGCTAGTAGCAAAGGGCTAACCGTCGCTCTCGCCTCCGTTATTGGAATGGGGGTGTTTGGCGGTGTCTTGTGGCTTGGTACACGCCCGAAATCGGTAGAACTTCCCCACGTCTCTACGGTTAGCACACCTCCCTCTACTGTTACACGCACTCAGAAGGAAATTCCCGTAGAAACGCCGAAACAGACATCACTCGACCCTGTGGAGGCAGAGGCACGAAGGGCAATAGAACGAGCCAAGCGCAACATAGATATTCCACTTGCCAACAACACTCCCAAAGACTCTCAAGGGCGCATCCACCTACGCGGAGGCGGTTCCATCAATCAGGAGGACTGGGATGCGGCAAGAAACGCGGTTCAAAATAGCCCTGTAATGAAGTAGCCGCCATGCCCACAGAACAACGGAGAAGGAGGTCTCTGTCTGTGTTTACTTTGCCGGCACTGCTTTTTGTGCTTACCTACCTGCAACCGCGCCCCGCTGGGCTGTTTCCAGATGCCGAACGAACGCGGCTCGTTGCCTATTGGAACAACCCAGAACGCTTCAAAGTCTCGCTTCCTGCCGATGCCAAGCAAAAGGGACTGTGGCAAGTACGCCTCACCCCCGAAGGCTCGCTTTGGTTATGGAAGTACCAAAACGCGCTGGGTGTGGGCAAAGTTGCCCCCACTACCGACTTCACCAAAGTAGCCCCGCAAGCGGCAGAGTGGAAGGCTTGGCTCGACAAAAAAGTAGATTTTGACTACTGGAAAGCGCAGACCGCCGCTGATAGTGCCAACCAAGCCATACTTGCCTCCTCACAACCAGATAACACGGCTCCAACGATACCGCCTCCCGCTACTGGCTCCAAACCCATTCCTCCCGACCCCGGTACGATTCCAGATAGCCTCCTCGCGCTCGTAGGGAATCCACCTAGTTTCGCCAACGCGATTACCCCTCTACAGCACAGTATTACGTTTGAAGACGGCGATTTGCTTACCTACAAAGACAACATTCAGGTGGGTAATCCGCGCTATGCCTACTACCGCTTTCCACAGGGGGTGGTCTCTTATGGACTCCCCCTCAAGCGGCTTCCGGATTCCGAACTGACTCCTATCTTTGAGGGCGCAGGGTTTGCCCCCAACGAACTCAAAGTTGCGAAAGCCGTCTCTATCCTAGAGGGCGGTTTCGATAGCATCAATACTTACGATACGGGCTTTGTTTCGGTGGGCTTTATCCAGTGCATTACCGCTAGCGATGGGCGCGGTTCACTGGTGCAGGTACTCGCCAAAGAGAAGACGGAGAAACCTGCCGATTTTGACAAAGACTTCCGACAGTACGGTATCGACGTTTCTGTGGACGGAACCCTTACCGTTGTCGATCCGGGCACAGGCGCGGAACTTACGGGCAACGACGCAGTGATGAAAGTAATTGACGACAAGCGGCTTACCGCTGTTTTCCAACACGCAGGGCGCAAAAGCCTTGCTTTCCGTGTGGCACAGGTTCAAATCGCCCGTTCTGTCTATTGGCCCGCCAACGACCCCGTAACCGTGACGATAAACGGCAAGCCTGTAAAAGCCAAAGTCGCCGACGTTGTGAAATCGGAAGCGGGATTGGCGACGCTCTTCGACAGAAAGGTGAACCGTGGCAACATCAAGCCTATTGATGACCTACTCACAAAAATCGCCGTGAAGTACAAACTCACCTCCCTAAGTCAAATTGCTCAATACGAGCGTGAACTGGTTCAAGGGCTGAAATACCGCACCGATTTTCTGGCGGATACCACATTGAGCCAACCACCTAACCCCGATTCTCCCACAGAGAAGCAAGAGCCATCCACAGACGACAGTGCCTCACGCTAGTAGACGAAACCAAAAAGGAAACTTCCCCTCACTCTATCTGTAAAAAGAGCAGAGTGAGGGGAAGTTTTTATGCTACGGTTTTGTACCAAAGCCTCTCTACCGAATACGCTCTGCGCCTTGCTCTGCTTTGGTGGTATAAATCGTTGTCTCTAGCCCCGTAGCCTGCTGGTAGAGGGCGGGAACCTGCTCTTGAAAGGCATTTACTGCCGAATCCGCTACAAGGCTCACGGTACAGCCCCCAAATCCTGCCCCCGTCATACGAGAACCAAATACGCCCTCTACACTCCGCGAAGCCGTAACCAAAGCGTCTAGTTCGCTACAACTCACGGCGTAGTCATCTTTCAGGCTCTCGTGAGAGGCGTTCATCAACTCCCCAAACAGAGCGATGTCTCCCGATTTCAGTGCCGTAATACTCTCTAATACCCGCGTGTTCTCCGAAATGACGTGCCTTGCCCGTTTGCAAACCACCTCCGGTAGTGCGTGGGCATACTGCTCAAACTCCGCTATGCTCACATCTCGCAGAGCCGTAATTGAGGGCAGAAAGCCTTTCAAAATTTTTACTGCCTGCTCACACTCCGAACGGCGGTTGTTATACTCTGAATCCACCAGTCCCCGCTTTTTATTGGTATCGGCGATAACGATTTGTACCCCCGAAGCAGGTAGGGGAACCGCCTCGTAGTCTAGTGTGCGGGTATCAATAAAGAGGGCATGGTCTCGTTTGCCTAGCGCAGAGATAAACTGATCCATGATTCCCACATTCACCCCCACAAACTCGCGCTCTGCCCGTTGCGAAAGCAGTGCCAACCGTTTCAAATCTATCTCTTCCCCTACCGCAGAGGTGTACATCAGCCCTGCCGCTACCAGCATCGAGGCGGAGGACGATAGCCCCGCCCCTATCGGAACCGTGCCATACGTGACTACGTCCAGCCCCGAAAGCGCAACCCCTTCCTTTTGGAGTATGGCGGCGATGGCTCTGAGGTAGTTACTCCACGCTTCAGAGGGGTTCTGTGTCTTTTCGATGGTGTTTAGTGAGAAGGTAGAGGATTGCCCAAAGTTCAGCGAGTAGGCGCGAACCTGCCCATCCGAGCGCGGAGAAGCCGCCATCCATATCGAACGCTCTATGGCACATGGAAACACAAAGCCATCGTTGTAGTCAGTATGCTCTCCGATGAGGTTTACACGTCCGGGAGCACGTACCACTATCTCAGCGGGTCTGCCAAACAGGTCTGCAAAACGGGTTTCCAACTCTTGTGGAAGCGAAGCAAGCATAAAAGAGAGACTCCTCATTCAAAAACTATTTTTTGTTAATCATCGGGTGGTTATGAATACGGAAGCGTTCCCAATGGCGTTTTCGCCACTCCAGTGCCTCTAGCATACTCTCATCCAAACCGTACTGCGCCAAAAACGAGTGGATACGCTCTAAGCCCGTTACGTGGTGTAAACACACCAACCAGTACGCGATTTCAAACGCAACTACCTCTTGTGGCACTCTTATATCAGCAAGTAGCCCATGTACCTTAACAACTTTCGAGTTGGGGTAGTAGTACGACATCGCCTTCTGATGAGTGGGTGCGTAGAGCCATTGTACCTCTTGAACGGCGAGGCTGTCCTCCATTTGAAGGGCACCTTTCATGCGCTGAAAAGCCCGTTGTAAATCGTTGGCGGTGCGATGTCGTGGGTTACTTAGGAATGCCTCCCACTTATCGGTGGTAGACTGCTTGCGGCGGTTACGACCCTCTAAAAGGTCAGAGCACCGCGAATTATAGAACGCCTCCCAGTGCGCGTTACGCCATACCTTTGCCTTCCGATGCACCTCCCCCAAGCCCCGCATCTCCAATTCCCGTTCCACAACACCGCCTTGATGCGGGTTCTCGTGCTGGCGTGGTAGCCCCGACGCAAATCCGTGTAGATAGTGTACCAGTTCGTGCGCGAGAGTCTCGTCTACCACGTACTGCGGAACTTCGGGGTCGGAAAACAGTTGGTTAATTCGTATCACGCTCCTGCCGTTACGTACCGCAATCGAGCCTAAGCATCTGCGAGAGCGCGAACCGAACTCTAGTACAATCGGATAGCCCTTACCCATATCCCGAAAGTGGTTGGCGATAAGATACGCAACCCGCGCCTCTAGCCATGCTCTATCGCGCTTCTCCAACGCTCTCGCTCCTGCCTAGTGAGGCACACTAAGCCCGTTCTCCCACACTGTTGGGAAGTGGTCGCCAACCAGCACCTCTCCCGCTTTCACAGTAACATGATGCTCTACAAGATGCCCCCCTGCGGGTTGGTAGCGGGTATAGCCGGGCATATAGTGAACAGCGATAGCGGGTCGCCCACGCTCGGAGTCGTTCCAAGCCGTACCGTGCCACGTAAGACAGTGGTGAAACATCACTTCACCCTTCTTCACTTCAACAGGAACCACCTCAATTTTTGTGCCTTCTGGTAGAAGAGAGAGGTCTGGTAGCGGCTCGAAGGTAGTTGGGTCGGTTCCGATGGTGCCTCCCTTGTGCGCCCCCCATTTATGGCTACCGGGAACCATTCTCATACAGCCGTTCTCTATGGTTGCATCGTCTAGGGCTACCCACGCGCTTACGAGGTCGGCGGGTTGAATGATGGGCCAGTAGGGGGGGTCTTGATGCCAATCGGTAGCCCCACCAATTTTTGGGGGCTTATACTGCACTTGGTCGTGCCACACGCGCACGGTATCGGTATTCATTAGTTCTGCGACCAGTTCACAAATCAAGGGCTGGTAGAGGTGTTTCCGGAACATCGAATCCGCCTCCCAGATGTTCACAATCTGAATCATTTTTCGGGGCTTGCCCTCATGGAAGTCGGCGACACGCTCAGGACGGCTCTCACTACGCCCTTCCATCACGTCGAACATCCGCTCTCTTAGGGTATCTGCCTCTTCATCGCTATAAACCCTACCATATTTCAGGTAGCCTTTCTCATTGAATTCGGCAATCTGCTCTGGTGTTAGAATCATGGTCTCATCTCCTATTCTGGAATTTACCCTCTACGCTACTGGCTTTACAGCATCTATAAGGCTCTGGGAATCACAAAAACCGAAAATTTTTGCTATCTTCCCATCGCAAAAGGTAAAGTGCTGTATAAAGTGGAGTTCGTATTCGCGCTGGGTTGCACACACCTTCCCACTCTCCTTTGCAACCACTACTACCACATCCCCCTTCGCAACCAAAGAGATAAGTTCTGGTTTCTGTACCTCTAAGAGGGCATAGTTTCGGATAGCCGCCTGCATCACCGCTTGTTTCCCCTTACCGCCATAAAATACCTCACCTACTCCTCCCAAAAACTCCAGTTCCACATCTTCCGTCATCTGAGAAGATGCCCATTCGTAGTTCTTTTCAATAAGGGCTTGTATGGTTTGCTGTAGGCAAGTAACGTGCCAAAACTCCTTTTCGCTCTCGCTCTCATGCCCTCTCTTATATACAGGGCGTACCGCATCTACATACCGCTTCGTACTTTCAGGATCTATCCTGACCTCAGTTATTCTGAAATCGTCTTGAATTTCAAACGTCTGGCGCAATCGTATAACATTTCTGCCTCCCAAGGGGGGCGTGTGGGGTTTTGGGGGTGAGGCTTTGGAGAGGGGATAGCCCCAATAAGATGCAAAAACACCGCCGCAGAGTGCTTATAGGCGGGTACGGGGCTACGAAACGCGATGTTTCCCAAGTGCTGTAGGGCATCAGAGAGGGCATAGTAGGCGGGGTCTCCTGCCTCCCAAAGTCTATCTCGCTCGGCGAACTTTTCGGGGCAGAAGGTGGCTAGCCCGAGTAGGTAGTCACTCCCGTACTCTACCATGTTGATACCCAAATCGTTGCCCGTGTACACCCTAAAGTCGGGGCGAAGCCTATCGCGTAGTTCTAAGCGTTTCAGTTCGGTTAGCCTATCTAGTGACGAGTGCTTCGCCCCTACCAGTGAGGGGATTTCCAACATTCGCGCAAAGGTCTCCTCGTCCCAAATCTCGCCGTTGGGCGCGAACATCCTTCCTAGTTCAAACCCAATAACTTGCGGAACCTCTTTACAGATTTCGCGGTAGATGTCGGCTTTCTCTTGCGGAGACTTGCCGTGTAGCCGTGCCGTCTGAAAGAGGATGGGGGTTCCGCCGTAGGAGGCTATTCGCTCTACCTCGTTACGATACAGCGATACCACCTCTCCCTCTTGTCCTTCGATATACGCGCCCGCTACAAAAGGAACCCCGCTTCCCAATGCCGTGCGAGTCAGTTCGAGTACCCGTGTTTTTTCTTCCGTAGTGAGGTAGTTGGTGTAGCCCGTATCCATGTTGACTGCATTTTGCAGACCGCAAGCGTGGGTACGGCGCAGATGCGAAACAAAGGCTTCTTCTGCAACGGTTCCATCTTCACAAAAAGGAAGTAGGGCGGCGGCGATACCTTGAATGGGACGGCGCGGAAGAATTCGCGCAC
>OMJJ01000264.1 GCA_900299305.1 bacterium
GACGAGTGCCTTCATATAGGCGATAGAGTAGGCAAGCCCCGTTCCGTATCCGCCAATCATTGCGGGGATGTGGTCGGGAATGATAGCCCCGTCGAAGTTCACGGCGCGTAAGGCACGCATCACTTGGTGCATATCTTGGTAGCCGTCGTCGATAAAGGTCTCTTGCCAGGGGGCGGGCATGGGATTGCTCACATTTCGGAAGTGTACCTTAAACAGTTTGCCCTGCTTCCCAAAGTGGTCTATCGCCTCTACCACATCGCACCCCATTCCAACGCTTCCCCCCTCTAGCCAGCATCCCACACAGAGGCATACTCCGATGTTGGGGCTATTCGCGATGTCTAATGCCCGTTGATACCCCGCAAAGTTTCCAAAGATACAGCGCGGCACTCCCCCAAGTGCGTATACAGGCGGGTCGTCTGGATGTACTCCGATATAGACCCCTGCATCCTCCGCAACGGGAACTACCTTCTCCATAAAGTAGGCATAGTTCTCCCAAAGTTCCTCTTCGGTGTAACAACGCCCGTGGGTATACTCTCCCTCAAAGACCTTGCCGTTCCAGTGTCCCTTCGCGTTCTCAATGTCCAGCACACGCGCTACTACCCCGCCTCTTCCGGGAGTACTGCCAGTACTCCAAATACCGTTGCCCATGTGCGCGTAGGTGTTGTAGTAGATTCCCGCTTCACCCAGATTGCGAATAAAGGTGCAGAACTCCTCGATTTTCGCGTCGCGTCCCTCAAGGTTGAGAGTTACCTCTTCCATGTTATGTACGCTACTGTTGGCGATACGATATATCTGCAATCCGTAGTTCGCAAGCCGTTTATTAAACTGCTTGTAGTACTCGGCGGTCTGGTGAGAAGGCTCATTTACTGAGAGCATTGCCCACTCTACTCCGAGTTGTTGAAGAAACTGCAACTCTTCGTCGGTGGCAGTGGAAGAGACGTAGGTTCCAATCTGAATTCCCTCGCTTTTGCCGTAGTAACCGGGAACGGCGCGAAGGGGATAGGTACGGTTCATAAAGAAGGCTCCTTGCTACTACCCGATTTTCTCGCGTCCGCCCATATACCCGCGTAGTACGTTGGGTATGGTTACGGAGCCATCGGCATTTTGGTAGTTCTCTAGTATCGCTATCATAATACGGGGAAGCGCGAGACCAGAGCCGTTGAGGGTATGCACAAACTCCGGCTTTGCCCCTTGCGCGGGTCGGTAGCGGATAGCGGCACGCCGTGCTTGGTAGTCGCCGAAGTTAGAACACGACGACACCTCTAACCATTCACCGCCCTCGTCGCCTTTACTCGCGGGGGCGTGTACCTCTATATCGTACTGGAGGGTGTTGAAGTCGCCTTTTTCGCCCGAACAGACCAGTACGGTGCGATACGGTAGCTCTAGCCCCTTACAGATAGCCTCCGCGTAGCCAGTAAGTTTATCGTGTTCGGCATCCGAGTCTTCGGGTTTGCACAGTATGACCATCTCTACTTTGTCGAACTGGTGTCCCCGCTTTATCCCTCGAATATCGCGCCCCGCCGACATCTTTTCGCGGCGGAAGCAGGGAGTATAAGCTACGTAGTGAATGGGGAGTTTGTCGCCTTCCAGTATCTCTTCACGGTGCAGGTTGGTAACGGGAACCTCTGCGGTGGGAACTAGCCAGAAGTCGTCCTCGTAGTCGCGGTAGACGGTATCTTGGAACTTGGGGAGTTGTCCGGTTCCCACAAGGCACTGCTCTTTAACCACAAACGGGGGATAGATTTCGGTAAAGCCGTGTTGGTGGATGTGGGTATCTAGCATATAGGCGATAAGGGCGCGTTGCAGTGCCGCCCCCGCCCCTTTCAGAACATAGAAGCGCGACCCACTGATTTTGATACCCCGTTCTATATCTAGCACACCCAGATTAGCCCCAACTTCCCAGTGAGGTTTGGGGGCAAAATCGAAAGTACGCGGCTCTCCATGGGTACGAACGATAACGTTCTCTTCTTCAGATGTTCCTTTGGGGACGCGGCTATCCGGCAGATTCGGAAGGCGCAGAAGGCGGTCATTCAGTTCGCGCTCTACGGTTTCGCGTTGTGCATCTAGTTCCCCAATGCTATCGCCTAGTGCGCGGAGTTCGGCGCGTTTTGCCTCACGCTCTTCGGGGCTGGCTTTGCCCATCGCTTTGCTTGCCGCGTTCATCTCCGCTTTTTTGGTCTCCGCCTCTGTTTTCAGGGCGCGTACTCTCTCGTCCAGTGCGCGAATCTCGTCTACTACCTCTGTGGGGGTTCCCATGAGGGCGTAGCCGGCTTTTACTACCTCCGGGTTCTCTCGAAACAGTCGTATATCCAGCATAAAAATCGGTTCCTCCTACCTGCTAGTTTGTCCTATTCTTCGCCCCATTGTCAAGGGCAAATGCCTCTCTTTAGAAGACAGGAAGAGTGAGGGGAAAGTTTTCGTTTTTCACCTCACCTAACCTCTCCTTCGCAAGGAGAGGTTAGGTGAGGTCAAGAATCTTCGCCGCTTCCGCACACTCTCCCTAGCCTCTGCCCGAAAACCGCTTCTATCTGGTACAATGGGGTGGATGGGGTGAAAATAGGGTTGCTTCCTACACGTCACCTCCATTCACAGCACAAAGAGAGCCTGAAATGTTTTTGCTTTTAATGCGTGTGCGTCTACAGAGTGCCATCAACTCGCTACGCGCCTCCTTACGCCTCCACCCTTTTTGGACGGTGCTACTCAGCCTGTTGGGGGTAGGGCTGTTTGGTGGGATGTTTTGGCTGTTTGTAGGGCTGTTCTACTTTGCAACCCGACTCCATGCCCTTCCAGAAATAACCTATCAGGTCTTCTATCTGCTGTTTCTCTTTCTCTTTGCGGGTTCCGTTCCGTTCATCGCGTCCACGCTTCTGCACTCCAACGACTACAGCCTTCTGTTCCATGCCCCTCTGCGCCCCCGCACGATTATCGCCTCCAAACTGATAGATGCTACCGTCACCAGTTCGTTACAGTTTATGGTGTTAGGGGTTCCCGCGATAGGGGCGAGTGCGTTCGCGCTCCATGTCAGCGTTTTGGGGTGGGTGCTACTGCCTATCGTCATTGCTCAGTTTGTGCTGTTTCCGGCTCTGCTCACCTCGCTAGGGCTACTCGTGCTACTCCAGTTTTTGGGGATGCGGCGGATGCGCTCTGCGATTGCTATTCTTAATGTGCTTATGGCGTTGGTGGTCTGTGTGATATTTATTATCGAGACTCAGCACATCCCACTTCATCCGGGAGTGTTTGCAGAGCATAGTACCGTTATGCCCACCCTCATTCCCAAAGTACCCACCTCCTACCTACCCCATGTCATGCCCTCCGCGTGGTTTGTGGTACTGCTAAACGCGCTAGTAAGCCCCGCTAAGGCGTGGAGTAGCGTTCTGCTCTACGGCTCTGTAATTACAGGAATAAACGCTCTGCTCTTTCTGCTCTGTTTGCGCTTGGGAGAGAGGAATATCTCCTCTGCGAGTATCGCCGAAGAGGGGGATGGGGGCGGTAGAGTTGCGTCCACGCAAGCGACTACGGGAGGTAGTTGGTATCGGGTTTTCGCGCTTCCGGTGGCGGGGCTTATCCGTAAAGATTTGAGGTACATTCAACGGGATAGTATCCTGCTCTCACAGATGCTTATGCCCACCCTTCTTATTGTGGTTCCGTTTCTGCTTACGTTGCGGGGGGGTGAGATGGGGGGGCGCGACGAGTTCTTACCGCTCTCGTGCAGTATGGTGGGCATTATTCTCTTTATGCAGACCAGTATTCTCTCCCTCTCTTCTATGGGCTTAGAGGGACAAGCGTTTTGGCAGTACCTCACCTCTCCCAACAGCGGCAAGCGGCTTCTGTGGGCAAAATTTGTAATGAGTACTCTCGTTTCGGGTGGAATCAGTGGGCTACTCACGCTCTATACCGCTCTTTTTAGCCGCATGGAGTGGTTCTATATCGTCTGTTTACCCCTACTGGTGCTGGTGTGTGCGAGCGGCTTGTGTGGCTTGGGGGGGGGTATCTCGGCAGTGTTCCCGCGCTTTGTCTACGAAAACCCCGCGCACCGTGTAAGCACATGGGCATTGATACTTGGCTTCTTCGGTTCGGTGGGTTACCTCTTTGTCACGATGGTCATTTTCGTGGGGGCATGGCTACTTACTACGGTATGGGAACCGCGCTTCGTGCTGACGATTTGGCTTGTTGCGGGTATACTACACCTTGCCCTTACCTTGTATATCATCTTTACCGCGTTGACGATAGGGGCAAAGCGTATAGAAAGGTACTCATGGGAGACATAGAGACAGAGGAGAAGATAGATGAACCCCCTACGCGCACTAGGCGCATTATCGGGGCGATTCTCCTTCTGCTGATAGCGGTGTTTGCGAGTGTGTCGTTGGTACAGAAGTCGCTAGAAGACCAGAAAATTCAGTTGGGGCTTACGAATCTGCGCCGTCTCGGTATCGCCTTTCAACTCTATGCACAGGACTGGGATGGTCGCCCCACCCCCATTAGCGGCTCTGCCGGCAACTGGACGCAGGCACTCGCCGCCTATATCGAACCCGAAAACCTCGAAAATCCGCTCAATCCCCTCCTACCCCATACGGTACACCCACGCACCAAAGAGCCTATCCCCGCAGGATACGCGCTCAACTACCGCTTTTGGGATACCTTTGGAAAAGGAGCGTTTCTTTTGGAGAACCTAGAGATACCTGCCCAAACCGCCCTGTTTGTAGAGGCGGGTAGTGCGTGGGCAGATGCTCTCTCTCCAAACTCCGACAAAAAGCCCCTCGCCCTTACCACCTACACCGATACCACCGAAAAAGTAGAGGGCTATACGCCGTTCCCCTCAGCCCGTAGCGGTAAGAGTGCCGTTGTTGCCGCAGATGGGCATATTGTGGTGGTAAAAGTAGCCTACTACGCGCCCTCCCCCCTTCATAACGCGCTCTATGGTCGGTTTGGGGGCAACATCTATAACTGGAATGGCGGCTTCGAGAACGGCAAAACCGACACGAAACCAAAGGACTAACTCCCTTGACCCACCCTCACCCCTACACCAATCGGCTTATCGACGAAACTAGCCCCTACCTGTTACAACACGCCCACAACCCCGTAGACTGGTACGCTTGGGGGGATGAGGCGTTTAAGGTAGCAAAAGAGCGCAACTGCCCCATACTGCTTTCGGTGGGCTACTCTGCGTGCCACTGGTGTCATGTTATGGAGCGGGAGAGTTTTGAGAACCCCGACGTTGCCGACATTATGAACCGCTACTTTGTAAACGTAAAGGTAGACCGAGAAGAGCGTCCCGATGTAGATGCTATCTATATGACGGTGGTACAACTCCTTACTGGGCAGGGGGGGTGGCCCATGACGGTCTTCCTTACTCCCGATGGTAGACCCTTCTACGGTGGAACCTACTTTCCCCCTCACGATATGTACGGCAAACCGGGCTTCTCGCGCCTACTCTATGCCATTGCAGAGGCGTGGACAGTGCGCCAAGCCGAACTAGAGCAACAGGGCACGGATATTGTGAAGGAACTAGAGCGGGAGAGCGGACTAGGAACTCACTCCACTACCGAACTGCTTACCCCCGCCGTGCTGGACAACGCCTATAGTAAACTGGTAGAACGCTTTGACGCAAACTACGGAGGCTTTGGCGGCGCACCCAAGTTTCCACAGCCCGATGTACTGAACTTTCTCCTAAAACTCCATGCACGTACCCGCCGCCAAGACCCCTTAAATATGGTGGAAAAGACCCTACACGGCATGGCTTTGGGAGGAATGTACGACCAGTTGGGAGGGGGCTTCCACCGCTATAGCACCGATGCCACTTGGCTTGTCCCTCACTTCGAGAAGATGCTGTACGATAACGCTCAACTGGTTCAGACCTACGCCCGTGCCTATCAGATAACCCGCAAGCCGTTCTACAAAGGGGTGGCAGAGGAGACCCTAGAGTATGTTCTGCGCGAAATGACTAGCCCCGAAGGAGGTTTCTACTCTGCACAAGACGCAGATACCGAAGGTGTGGAAGGCAAGTTCTTTGTGTGGTCGGAGCAAGAGGTAGAGGCTTTACTAGGAAAGCGTGACGCAGAAGTAGTCGCGGCGTTCTACGATATTACCCCGCATGGCAACTGGGAAGAGGCGAACATTCTGCACGTGGTAAAGGACGCAAGGGGAGTAGCAAAGCAGTTCGGATTAACGCTAGAAGAGACCGCAGAGATTTTGGACGGCGCAAGGGTAAAACTGTTTGAGCACCGCGAAAAGCGCACCAAACCGGGACTAGACGACAAAATTCTAACCGCATGGAACGGCTTGATGCTCTGCGCGTTTGCGGAGTGCGCCCTCGTGTTCGAGCGAGAGGATTTTCTCTCTGCCGCCCTACACAACGCCGAATTCGTAATGAGTACCCTCTCCTTTAGAGATAAAGAGGGCTACCTGCGTCTGCTTCGTACTGCCCGAAACGGCACGGCAAAACTCAACGCCTATCTGGAGGACTACGCCTGTTATGCCGAGGGGCTACTCTGGCTGTACGAGGCGACGGGAAGTGAGCAGTGGCTACAAACCGCTACCGAACTAACCGAGACCATGCTTACCTACTTTTGGGACGCAGAACATGGGGGCTTTTTTACCACCAGTAGCGACCACGAAGCCCTCCTACACCGCCCCAAAGACTGGGACGACAACGCAACCCCTAGCGGCAACTCGGTGGCTATGGAGGTACTTCTACGGCTCTCGCTTCTGTTGGGGAAGAGCGAGTACCGAGAGCGGGTAGCGGGGATGTTGCGGGGGCTATCCGACACCTATCAGAAGATGCCCTACGGCTTTTCGCGAGGGCTGAGTGTCCTCGATTTCTACCTCGATTCACCCAAAGAGATTGCGCTTTTAGGCGACCCTAGCACCCCTGAAACACAAGCACTACGCCGCGTTCTATACGAAACCTATCTACCCAACCGCGTAGTGGCACACGCAAAGGAAGCGACACCAGAGGGAACCCCTCTCTTGGCGGGGCGTACCCTGATAAACGGCAAACCTACCGCCTACGTCTGCACGGGCTTTGTATGCAAAGAGCCGGTACAGACCCCCGAAGCACTAAGACAACAGTTAAAGTAACCCCCATTACACAAAGTGGTTGGGTATAGCGCGGGTACTCCGGGCATCGGTATCGCGGATAATCGCGCTCACCCCTGTCTTGTTAAAGCCCTTAAAGCCCTCCCAACGTTGGAGAACCTCTAGGTGACTCCCTGCCGCCCCCTCGGTTCCAAAGCGTTCCGCCTGTTCTGGGGTTATTGTACCGCTAGAGAGTAGGGCAAGGAGACGTTCTTGAGGTACGTGCCACATCTCGGCGACGGTAAATGCCTGTTTTAGCATGGGCAGGTCGGTGAAGGGGGGCATAACGGGGTGTCCGTTCGCTTTTAAGAGGGCGGTGGCTCTCTCGAAATCGTACTCACACTCCAGATGGTGCATTCCTGCTTGCGCGATACTGCTGGTATGTAGCGCACACCACAGCCCAATCGTCCCGTACTCCTTTCGTTCTGGTAGCGAGGTGCTTGCGAAATCTATGTCTAACTCTTCGGGGGCGATGTCTACATCCGCAAAAATCACCACACGACTCACGGGATGCTCTAGCACCTGCGCCCCCCAACCCGCCTCCGCCCCCGCATAGAACCGCTCTCTGGTAACAAAGCCCATCGTTTTGAAGAGGTGGATGAGAGGGCGGAAGGAGGCACGGGAAGAGCGATAGGTATGATGGTCTTGGTTTGCCCACCCGATACCCAAGCGTTGTTGCTGTTGGAGTTGCCACCTTGCGGCAGAGTTGCGGGACAGGTAGTAGTTGCGCTCTGCAAGAAAAAACTCGTCGGTAGCGCGGTCTCGCCCACTCTCTGCGATGGTCGCCTCTAGGAGTTGCTGGGTCTGTGCGAGTACGGTGCTCTCCTCCCCTATCCTCTCTCGATTGGCAAACCGTTCCCGCACGGAGGTAAGGGCGGCTTGTGCTTCTGGGTTCAGAGTGCCGGGCGCGTAGCCGTTATAGCCGTTACGCACAATGGGCATGAGTTCGCCGTCTTCGAGGGTGAGGTGAGCACACTGGTAGGTGCTGTCTCTATCTCCATGACAGGAGTGTAGTTCGAGGTCGTTTGCGTGTGCGAAGTCCTCTGCGCTCTCCACAATCAGGGCGAGGCAGGGAGTGGTACGCTTCTGCTTGAAGCGGATATGCGGCAACCGCGCCCCCAAATGCTTCCAAACCCTGTCTCCTTCCGGCAGAGTGACCTCTGTAAAGCCGAGTTGGGTGAGTGTGGCGCGGAGGTTTGGGTCTTCGGGGAGTACCCAGTGGTCTACGAGGTTCTGTATCCGAACTCCCGCCACTTCCCAAAACCGCGATTCGAGATGTGCAATCAGAGGGTTCTTCTCTGCGAAAGTACGAAAAAGTTGCTCGCAAAGGTCGGCGGCTTCGGGTACTCTCGCCCAAACTCCTGTAGGTGTGTTCTCTGCTAGGTTCACGGTGCGCCTTTCTGTTTTTTTGGGGGGTAGATTGCTTACCATTCTACCCCATTTCCCTGTACCAAGTGCCGCAATAAAAAAGAAGGGAATTAGGCAACGTGCGCGGAAATACAGAGTGAAATCGTAACTCTCACTCATTTATCGGATGCTCAGTACCTTTCAGGTTGTGCTGATGACTGACAGGTCTTAACCCCCTCTAAATCTCCCCCTTCGCAAAGGGGAGACTTGCAATGCACCCCTTTTATAACCGCTTTTGAGGTTAAGAAAGCCTTGTGTTGCGAGTGCATTGAGCCTTTCCCCTTGCGAAGGGGATAAGGTTGGATAGGGGTGGGCTTCTAGTAATGAGTGCCAGAAATCCTTCAAGGAGAATACTAAGATGACCCCCGAACTAGACCGCCGCCAACTCTTCGCGCTGGGTGCAACCGCTGTTGCCGCCGCGAGTACCGTGGTTCCCGCGTTTGCCGAACCCTTTGCGCCCCAAGGTCCTTCTGCTGGCAACACCAAAGGCGACCTCAAACCTATCGCCATGCCCGAAAAACTGAAGAACACTGCCCCCGCGGGTATCAGCCTAAAGACGCATGAAGAACACTACAAACTCTATACCGGCTATGTGAAAAAGGTGAACGAAATCCGCGAAAAACTCGCGGGGCTAGGCGTTCCCGACCCCGCCAAAGCGAACCAGACCTTTAGCGAAATCCGCGAACTCAAGGTAGAGTACACCTTCGCACTCGGCGGGGTAAAGAACCACGAACTCTACTTCAATATCCTCGGTGGTCAGGGTGGCGCACCCAACGGCGACATCGCCGACGTAATCAAAGCCTCCTTCGGCTCTTACGAAAACTGGGTAGCAGACCTCAAAGCGACGGGCATCGCCGCAAGAGGTTGGGTGTGGCTGGCACATGACTATACCGATGGTAGTGTTTTCAACTATATCGGTGATGCACAGAACACCTTCCCCGTATGGCACGCTACTCCCCTACTTGCCCTTGATGTGTACGAACACGCCTACTATCTGGACTTCCAGACGGGGCGCGCCAAGTACATCGACGCATTCCTCAAGTCGGTGGACTGGGATGCAGTAAACAAAAACCTTGCTACCGCGAAAGCCGTTGCCGCCGCCGCAAAGAAGTAGGTTGCTATGCAACAGAGGGTAGGAGATTACCTCTCTTCCCCTCTGTTTCTCTACCCCTATGAACCTCTTTCACTATAGCGAAGAGCCGAATATAGCGCGGTTCGTACCCCGTGCGCCCCTTGCACACCCCGACGCAGAGCCGCTCGTCTATGCCATAGATGCCGAACATTCGCCGCTGTACTACTTTCCGCGAGACTGTCCGCGTGTCTGCCTCTGGCTACTGCCCACCACTACGCCCGAAGACCGCGAACGCTATTTTACACACGTATCGGCAAGCAAAATCATCGCTATCGAGTCGGGATGGCTACCACGTCTCCAAAACACCACGCTCTACCGCTACACTTTCGATAGTCGGGAGTTCGTTGCTACGGGCGACCATGGGGTTTATGTCTCGTGTCTTACCGTGAGTCCGTTACGAATTGAGCCGATGGATAACTTGCTGGAACACCTTGCAAATGCCGATGTCGAAATACGTATCACCCCCTCCCTCGTCCCGCTAGGCAGAGCCGTAATAGAGACCACTCTACATTTCTCTCTGATTCGGATGCGGAACGCGCAAGGCTGGGAGGGTGCGAAAGGAACCCCTGTCGGATACCCACAATGACCACCATTACCCAACTCTCTACCCACGACGCACGTTTTACCCTCCCTGCGGGGGCGGGTACGGATGCCGTCCACTCCAACCCGCAGTACTCCTACGCAACCACCCTCCTTCATACTGACAAGGGCATAACAGGAGTGGGGCTTGCCTTCACTCTGGGGGGCGGCAACGACCTCGTGTGCCGTGCCATTGAACTCCTCGCGGAACCGCTTGTAGGGCGCAGTATAGAGGAAGTGATGGCGGAGTTCGGAGAGATACAGCGCAACATGGCAAACCACCCTCAACTGCGCTGGTTAGGACCGCACAAGGGCTTGGTACATCTCGCACTCGCTTCGATTGTAAATGCCTGTTTCGATTTGTGGGCAAAAGAGCGCGGCGTTCCCCTCTGGAAACTCCTCCTAGACCTCAGTCCCTCCGAACTGGTTCAGACGCTGGATTTCAGTTATCTGGAGGAGGTTCTTACCGCAGAGCAAGCCCAAACCCTCCTAGAGATGCACCTCCCTACCCGCAACGAGCGCAGTTCCGTACTCACGGAGGGCTATCCCGGCTACGACACATCGGTAGGCTGGTTCCACTACGAGGACGTGGTAATTCGGGAGGGTGCGCTTCGTGCCGTAGAGCAGGGCTTTACCGCCCTCAAACTCAAGGTAGGCTCGAAGGAGTTAGAACGTGACGTGCGACGTGCCAAACTGGTACGCTCGGTAGTCGGCGACACGGTGCGCGTGATGCTCGACGTAAATCAGCAGTGGACTCTGCCACAAGCCCTCCGTGCCTGTTCCGCTCTGCGGGAGATGTCGCCCTACTGGATAGAAGAACCGACCCACCCCGACGACGTACTAGCACACCAGACCCTAGCACACGAAATCGCCCCCGTCCCCATCGCTTTGGGCGAACACGTTCCGAACCGTATCCTCTTCAAGAACTTTATGCAGGCAAAAGCCGTTACGTTTGTGCAGGTGGATGCGGTACGAGTAGCGGGTATCAGCGAGTTTATTGTGGTGAGTATGTTGGCGCGGCAGTTCGGCTTGAAAGTAGTGCCTCACGTGGGCGATATGGGGCAGATACATCAGCACCTCGTTCTGTTCAATCATATTGCGCTAGGCTTAGAGCAGGTGTTTTTGGAGATGATACCACACCTGCGAAACCACTTCGCACACCCCTCCGTCATAAATAGTGGGAGATATAAAACCCCACAAGAGGCAGGAAGCAGTTCCGACCTCATTGGATTTTCTTAGTTCCTGCCACAAAAAGAAAGGTAAGCGTATGGATTGGTTCAACGACAACTTTATCGCCAATATGCAAGGTCCCGACTTCCTCTGGTTTTTTGGTCTCTGTAGTATAGCGACCCTTGTGTACTGCGCCCGCAGGATAAACCGCCTCTATAGTGGCTTTTCGACTCTCCCGCGTATTCCCGAAAAGCCCTCTCCTTACGAAATCGCCTACCTGCGAGGTGGGGCGCGGGAGGTGCTTTGGGTAGCCCTACTCAGCCTCTATCAGTCGGGGTATCTTACTCTCGCGCCTGCCACCTTACGAGGTAGAGTGTTCACTGCAACCGAGAAAATCCCGTCTCCTACCGAACTCAACTCTATCGAACGTTCCGTCTATTCCGACTTTGCCAGCCCTACCTCTTCTCCAAACCTCTACCTTAACTCAGCCATGCGCCTCGAAGTTCTGTGTCACGAGTTCAAAACGTCGCTCCAAGCAAAGGGGCTACTGGTCACTACTGCACAAAACACGATACGAATAAAAACAGGCTGGTGCGCCTTCCTACTATTGGGAGGGCTAGGCGGGTACAAAATCCTGATTGCACTTAGCCGCGGGCATAGCAATATCGGCTTCTTGTTGATATTGGAAGCCCTCACCACGGTAGCACTCCTGATACTCTGTGGTGTACGCATACGTACCCCGAATGGCGAGGAGTACCTTAAACGACTACAACAGGCGTATAGCAAACTGCGTACCACAACTACCGTAGGCTTTCCCCCTCCTACAGACGACAATGCTCTTCTGCTTGCGGGTCTGTTTGGTATGTCAGTATTCTCTGCTACTGACTACGCTCCTCTTTCCGGAATGTATGTTGCCTCTGTTCAGGTGAATAGCGCAGGAAATGGCGATGGGAGTAGTTGTAGTAGCACAAGCAGTTGCGGTAATACAAGTAGTTGTAGCGGTGGGAGTAGTTGCAGTAGCGGAGGCGGTTGCGGAGGGTGTAGCAGTAGTTCATGAATCCAAACCTACCGACATTAGGAGTGGGCTTTGGGTTTCGTGCGCCCTACCTCAGTAGCCTGTTTCTTCATAGGGAAGAGGTCGATTTTCTGGAGATTGTCGCCGACCACTATTTCGACCCCGTTCCCGAAAAACAGCGCGAACTGGAACTGCTTGCCGACCATTTCCCACTTATTCCACACGGGTTAAGCCTTTCATTAGGAAGCGCGGAAGGGCTAGACAAAAACTACACCCGCCAACTGGTTTCGCTTATCCATCGCCTCAAGCCGCCTTGGTGGAGCGAACACCTTGCCTTTACACGGGCGGGAGGCGTTGAGATTGGACACCTCACCCCATTAC
Source organism: bacterium (assembly GCA_900299305.1). Classification (GTDB taxonomy): domain Bacteria; phylum Armatimonadota; class Chthonomonadetes; order Chthonomonadales; family Chthonomonadaceae; genus CAIJLM01. Next base: position 12,759 of record OMJJ01000264.1, read on the forward strand.
CCTATACGTGGGAGGCGGTGGAAGCAGTTTGCAAAAACATTCGCGAAGTCAGGTCACAAGTTGAAGCCCCTCTGCTCCTCGAAAACATCACCTACACGTTTCGGCTTCCCGGTGCAGAGATGACCGAATCGCAGTTCCTCTCGGAGATACTAGAGCACACCGATTGCGGTCTCCTACTCGATGTAACGAACCTCTATATCAATAGCGTAAATCATGGGTTTGAGGTAGCAGACTTCCTAAACGCTATTCCCCTAGAGCGCGTGGTGCAGTTGCACTTTGTGGGCGGGGAGTGGGAGCAAGGGCAACTGATAGACACGCACTCCCAACCAACTCCCGACGCAGTTTGGGAGGTTATGCGTGATGTACTGAGGCGTGCCCCCGTAAAAGGAGTTATTCTAGAGCGAGATGAAAACCTACCTCCCTTTCCCGATATTCTGGCGGAACTGACCAGAGCGCGGCAACTTTGGCAGGGAGTTACCGAGTGAGCCTAGCAGATACCCAACGGCTTATCGCTCTTTTGGCGACGGATGCCTCTCTACGAACGCAACTTTTATCCGACCCTCTCGCAGTTGCAGCAAGATATGGGGTAGATGCAAAAACTGCTCAGACTCTCGCAAAAGAGATAGCAGAGGAGATAGAGCGGTTTGCGCGTTCGCTTATAGGGAAGCGTAGGAATGAGGTCTGCAAACTCCTTCCGCGCACCAAACGGGTATTAGGGAACTGCTTTGACGACCTCTTTCGCCTCTATGCCAAAACCACTCTCCCCAACGGAACCAAAAAGCACCTTCAAGATGCGGTTCAGTTTGCGGATTTTCTGCACACAAAACTAGCCGCCGAAAAACAGATTCCCCTCTGGATAGCCGAACTAGCGCGTTATGAGGCGAGTTGGCTAGAGGTGCGAACACACCCCTGCCTTTTAATACGGGGTTTCCGCGCATTAACAAAGGAAACTGCCCACCTAGAGGCGAATCCTTCCTTAAATCCCGCGTTGCGTCCGCGCCGAACCCTTGCACTATGGCTTAGGCTCCCCGGCAAAGAGCGAATCTATCATACCTACCTTACGCTATTCTAACGAACCCACCTAGAAAGGGAGGACAATGCCCGAACTAAGGCAGAAACTACTCGTACTCTATTCGCACACCCCCGACCTCAATAGCCACATCACCGCATGGGCACTCTACGACGGCACGGGCAAAGAGCATCATACTACCGGCGACTGCGACACGCCCCCCTACAAGTCCGTACTAGACGCAATGAAGCAGGGGTGGCGCGTCATACAGTTTCCCCAACTCATACCCGCCTATCCGGGGCTGGAACTGAGCACCTCGTATCTACGCTTTGAGTATATTTTGGAACAACTAGAGGAGATTTGAGCATGGTAGAGAAGAAGCATCTGCTCACTTCGGTACAGATGGCAAACTTCGTCGCGGACGGCTTTCTCCGCTTCGATGAACTCGTACCCGAAGAGATAAACCGCGAGGTAATGCGCGAACTAGATAACCGGCTGATTAACTTCGGCTATGAACCCCAAGGACAGCCGCTTACCAATCTGTGGCAAGATTCGCAAGGCATTGGAAAAGTGATACGAATGCCCGAAGTAGAGGGGATTATCCAGAGCCTTCTCGGTATCGACCCGCTCTATGACCACCACTGCCCTCACCAAGTGGGACCGGGACACCTAGAGGGTCAGGTTTGGCACGCCGACGCGATTATCGACACGCGCCAACACTTCGACATCCAACTCTTCTACTTCCCGCACGATACCCCACGTGAAATGGGCGGCACGATGTTCTTGCCGGGTAGCCACCTACGCCGCATCCACGAAACCGACATAGGGCGTTATCAAAACTTTATTGGGCAGGTTCCTGTTGTGTGTAAGGCGGGTACGCTTTTTGTGGGGCATCACGGAATTTGGCACTGCGCCCAACCCAACAAAACCGACAAACTGCGCTATATGTTCAAAATCCGCCTCAACCCCACCGTGCGCCAACTGAAAATGTGGAACACCGACGACTTGGAGGATGAACGCATTGGGGGGATTCTATTCCGAAACCACCGCTGGTACGGTAACGATGACCGCCTAGAGTACGCGAACCGCATCAAGTTTTGGCGTTTCCTTATCGGCGACCCGCAGTTTGATGTGAACTACTGGCTTACCCGTATCGAAAACACACCAGAACGGCGTGTGCTTGCGGGGGTTGGATAGATTGCCTCTTGCTCAATAAAACGGTGCCCTCCTCTCCTTGAGTTTAAGGAGAGGAGGGCACATATTTGTGAACACACAGAATCACAAACCGCAAACTAACTGCCACCAGCGGCACGAAGCGTATTGCGGAGGAGCATAGCGATTGTCATGGGACCCACGCCGCCGGGTACGGGAGTAAGGTACTTCGCGACCCTCTTCGCCGTCTCAAACTCCACATCGCCTACGTCACCCTGCCGACCCTCTACACGGTTGTATCCTGCATCTAGCACTGCCGCACCGGGCTTAATCATGTCGCCAGTTATCAGTTCTGGGCGACCTACCGCCGCGACCAAAATATCGGCTTCGCGGGTATACTCGGCGAGGTTGGGAGTACGGGAGTGGCATATCGTGACGGTTGCGTTACGATTGAGGAGCATCATGGCAACGGGCTTGCCCAAAATAATACTGCGCCCGACTACTACGGCTCGCTTGCCCTCTATTGCAATACCGTACCTATCCATCAGTTCGATAATGCCAGCAGGGGTACACGAAGGAAAAGCCGGTTCCCCATTGATAAGTGCGCCCAGACTTCCTGTACTGATTCCGTCTACATCTTTTTCCCACGCCACACAGTCCAAAATGGCGGGTTCGTGCAGATGCTTGGGTAGAGGGTGCTGAACGAGGATACCGCTCACATTCGGGTCGGCGTTCAAGCCACGTACCAACTCTTCCGCTTGGGCTTGTGTGCAGTCGTTACCAAGACGGTGCAACGAGGAGGTCATACCTACACGTGTACACATTCGCTCTTTCATGGCGACGTAGGTTTCGGAGGCGGGGTCGTTGCCCATAAGGACGGCGGCAAGATGCGGGGTTATCCCCTTCTCTGCCTGTAGCCGTTTTACTCCCGCGGCAATCTCTACCCGAATCGTCTTCGCCGTTGCGTTTCCGTCCAACAAAATCGCCTCTGTAGGGGCGTTTATATCGCTCACTCGGTCTCTTCCTCCAGTTCCATAATCTCATCAGGTAGGTCTATCGTATCCTGCTCCGCCTCACTCTCTGCCTCTTGTGCTAGAGGAGATTGCGGGGAGACAGCAGAGGGTTTACTAAGCAGTGCGCCCAGTACCCCGTTCACGAAACTGCCCGATTCGGCGGTGCTGTACTTTTTGGCGAGTTCCACCGCCTCGTTAATTGTCACTGCGCTCACTCTATCCGGTAGGTAGAGCAGTTCGAAACAGCCCAAGCGTAAAATGTTGTGGTCAACCGATACTAGCCTATCCAGTTTCCAACCCTCCGACTGACCGGAGATAGTTTTGTCTATCTCCTTGATGTTCTCTAGGGTTCCCGTTACGAGCCTACTCACAAAGGAGGCGGTGCGTAGCCAGTCGCCTATCTGCTTCTCCACGATTTCGCTAACGCGATTCCAACGTGCCTCCTCATGTTCGTGGAAGGCGATACGCTGTTGGAGAAGATAGTCGGGGTCGAAGGGGGTGGGACGGTTTTTCGCAACGACGCGGGCACAGTCTCCTGCATGGCTTTTGAGGGTCTCCTCCATAGCAAGGGGCAACCCCTCTAGCGCACCTGTTACGAAAAGGCGATACCGCCTCTGCTCCGCCTCGGTAAGAGCGTAGTACTGAACCGCGAGTGTGTCCTCGGAGTCTGGCTTGAGGGGAACTAGCGAAGTACCCGTAACTGAACGAGTGAGCATGGCAGGGTCGAACTCTAGGCGGGGAATGCGCCTACGTAACGCGCTCTGAAAGCGTGTCTCTTGCCACACGGGGGCTTCCAAAACCACACGGGATGCCCCCAGTGCAAGCAACTTTTCAAAGGCAGGACGTGCGGTTGGAATCACATCGGAGAGAACACCAGTAAAATAGTCGAGGCAGACAGGCTCAAAGGGCGAGTCCTTTTCAAAGCGCGAACTGCGTTGAGAAAACTCTTTGCGAAGCGTATCCATAGCAAACGCCACCGCTTCAGTATGCGGGACTTTGCCCACATCTATCTGATACAGAATTCTCAATGCCCATTCACGGGCAAGACGGCGCGAACTTATCAAATCGTACTCCTTGACTCACATTAGGCAGAAACCCACCCCTATCCAAACCCTGCAAAGGCTGCGGTTATAGTACAGAGTGGTCACTTGTAGTCAGGTTAGCACTCACCCCATCCTAGTCTTCCCCTTCACAAGGGGAAGGAACGTCGCCTCTGACAAAAGGCTTTCTTACTCTGAAAAGTGGGCAAGAAAGGGTGTATTGCAAGTCTCCCCTTGTTTTTAAGGGGGAGATTTAGAGGGGGTGAAAAGCCTACCAGTTTCGTATCGCCTTTATAGGCTTGCGTAACATGAGTTATTGATAGAGAATCCTACCACACAAACCCCCTCTTCGACTACCCTCTAAGGCGAAGGGGGCACGGGTATTTCGTCGGTTTGTATGTTTTTATTCGGAATGAGGCAGGGTTAGAGGCTTTGGGGCTTGTAAAGCGGTTCGCTTGTGCGGTAGAATCTCTTTTAGATAGATTCTGGTTTTTGGACAAGAAAGGAGTGCCAAGCCGATGGCACGAACGGTTACTGAAATCTCCCTCCACGACTCTGCAACCCCTACGCCGAGTTTTGGTCCCTCTGGTTCTCCGCTGGTACTCGCGAAGCTAGACGAACTCGTCAACTGGGGGCGGCGCAACAGTATGTGGCCCCTCACCTTTGGGCTGGCGTGCTGTGCGATTGAGATGATGGCAAGCGTCTCCTCCCGTTTCGATATTAGCCGATTTGGTGCAGAGGTCTTCCGTGCGACTCCGCGTCAGGCAGACGTGATGATTGTCGCGGGGCGCGTCTCTACCAAAATGGGTCCCGTTTTGCGGCAGATATACGACCAGATGCCCAACCCCAAATGGGTGATTAGCATGGGAGCCTGTGCCTCTTCGGGTGGGGTGTATAACAACTACGCCGTTATTCAGGGAGTAGACCAGATTGTTCCCGTCGATGTCTATGTTCCCGGTTGCCCTCCTAGCCCCGACGCGCTTCTCTACGCCATTATCAAGCTACAAGAGAAGGTAAAAGCGGGCGGCTCTGGTGCGGTCATCGAACTCAGCCCCGTGTTTAAGCGAGCATAGAAAGGCGAGAGGCAGACAAAATGGGTTTTCTTAAAACACTACAGCACACCGCAGACGGCGCAAAAGCCCTCTCTACCGGCGCACGGATTACCATGCGTCACTATCTGGAGCAACTGCTAAAGACCGAACCCGTAGAGACCATTCAGTACCCCGAAGAGCGGCGCGAACAGTTTCCGCGTACCCGCTGGAGACACGTTCTTACCCGTTACGAAAACGGCTTGGAGAAGTGCATTGGGTGTAGCCTGTGCGCGGGTGCGTGTCCGGCACGGTGTATCTATGTAGAGGCGGCAGAAAACACCGACGAAGACCGCTACTCCCCCGGTGAGCGGTACGCAGTAAAGTACGAAATCAATATGCTACGCTGTATCTTCTGCGGATACTGCCA
>OMJJ01000265.1 GCA_900299305.1 bacterium
CCTACGGCGACCATATCGTCGTTTTGCGTTGCGGGACCATCTTTGATATGCAGTAGCGGCGCACGCTCTCCTAAGTCGGCGACAATGGCGGCAGGGTTCTGCCCTGCGGTCTGAATCCAGTAGGTATCCAGTTCAAAGAAGATGTCGGGGTGTAGCAAGGGGCGCAGAATGTCGTAGGGCAACTTTTCGCCGATGGGTTCAAACTCCCACCAGTGGTTATGTAGCCCAAAGCGAATACCATGACTACTGGTGACATCGTGAGCGGCGTTGTAGGTTTCGGCGAGGCTGTGTAGCCCTTCCAGGGTTTGATAGCGTTCGTCTACGGGCCAGCCATGCCATACAGCGCGGTCGCACTGTAGTGTTTCTAGTAGAGAGAGTGTGAACTCTTGCGTCTCTCCTAGTGGAAGGGGGCAGTGTGCGGCTAGGACCGTAAGACCAAGCGCATCGAACTGCTGTTTTGCCTCTTGTACGGTGATGTTGTCGCTAAAAAAGGCGGTCTCAACGCCTTTGAATCCGATGTCGGCAACCCGTTGAATGGTTCCGTGAAAGTCTTCGGCGAACTGGTCGCGAAGGGAGTAGAGTTGTAACCCGATTTGTGGCTTCATGGGTAATGGAGTTCCTTTGATGATAGAGTGAGGGATAACTACTTGGGGTCGTAAGGGATGCTACTGGGTTCGAGGGAGACACGAGACACTAACGCGAAATTCAGGCATCTACAACTTCTCTTTCGGGGCTAAAGGGTAGATTATATCGACATTTAGACCCCGTAGCCCAAGAGGGTCTCGAACCTTTTCGTCAACCATTTTACTACGTTCGAGGTAATCTATTTTTTTGAAGCCCTCCCATACGATAATGCCTTTAATCAGGTCTCTCTCTTCTCTAAAACCATCCACATTCGCACCGGGGAAACTTTTCTGTATTAAGGCTTTCATCTCTTCAAGAGTTACTGGCATAAGCGTTTTCTCGCCTCCTCTCTGCGAAGTTCTACAAGAGTAGTATACCATGCCGCCCACAAAGAAGGTTTGGTGCTACCTACCTACTCCACCACACCTTCCCATTTGTTAGTTAGGAAGCACTGGCAGAAGGAGATAGGACTCCTTACCGGGTTCATGGAAGAGGGTCTGCTTGGCGGTAATCATGCGGGTTCCGGTTGCGATGTCCTCGCCCGTGTTCAGGTTTCTGTCGTAGATAGGGAAGCAGGAAGAGGTTATCACAATCCGAATCTGGTGTCCCTTCTGAAATACGTGTCCCAAAGACCACAAGTCCAGTTCGTAGTTCGCAACCTCATTGGGTTTCAGTAGCGTGGGCTTCTCGAAGGAGTTTCGGAAACGTGCCCTCAGTATGCCTTGAGCAAGGGTAAGCGACTTTCCATCGGGAAACACATCGCTGATATAGGCAAACCAGTCGGTATCTTTGGCACTGGTGCTTGCGGCGATACGGAGGAAGAGCGGACCGGCGACCACCACATCACTTTTCAGGCTACCCGATGAGTAGACAAGCAGGTTGGGGTCTTTTTCGTCGGAGGTCATATCCAGAGAGGTGTTATCCGCCTGTTTTGCGAGGTCACTTTTGAAGGTGTGTGGGATATAGGGGTTTTTAGGGTCGTAGGTATAGTGGTCGGGTTGCTCTTTGGCGGGGCTATCGGTAGAGAGTTTGCCGTCGCCTTTCGCAGTATTCGCTTTGCCACCAGAGTGTAGATACCACTTCTGAATAGTAGCCTCTGCGGGGGGCCACTGGCTGAACTTGCGCCACTCATTGCGCCCCATAAGGAACGCCTCTACAGGGGGTTCGCGGTCAATACCGTTATCTACCCCTTTTAACCAGTGGTCAAACCAGCGCAGATAGAGGGTATCGAGGTCTTTGAGGGAGTTCGAGCCGAAATCGAGTTCTCCGATTTTTGTCACCGAGTTTACGGCGTGGGGCCAAGCCCCATAGATAAGTTTTTGGTTTGCCTGTCCACCTTTTATCATGGCGGCGTAGTTGCGCTTCGTGCCCACCCCGTCTCCATCAAACCAGCCCGACACATGAAGCGCGGGAAGCGGTTTGAGCAGTCCTTGCTCCATGCGCTCATTGAAGTTTACATGGCTCCAGTAGGCGTTATTCGTAGGGTTTTGCAACCATTTCTGATAGAAGGGAATCGTTTTGCCGAAAACGGCTTTGTCTATCTCTTTGAGGGGGAGGGTATAGAACTTTTTTATATCGGTGAGGTGGTGCGGTGTATTCATGCCCTTGTCTTTTACAATCTGCGCCCACCACAAACCGGGATAGAGAAACAACGCTCCATACGCATACGGGATATTAAAAAACGGGTCGGGGGGCGAGACGATAGGAACAATACACTTTAAGTAGTCACTACCCTCTCGTGCCGCCGCCCACTGCACAAAGCCCACATAAGAGCCGCCTATCATGCCCACTTTTCCGCTAGACCACTCCTGTTTACCACACCACTCCACCGTATCGAAGCCATCTTGTGCCTCATTAACAAACGGCTCGAAAACACCCTCAGAGTCGAACTTGCCGCGTACATCTTGCGCCACAAAAATATACCCTCGTTTCGCGAAGTAGTTCGCTTCGAGGGCTTTCTCACGTCCGTAGGGGGTTCTTTGCAGAATAACGGGGTACTTGCCCGGCTCTTTGGGACGGTACACATCGGCTACCAGTTTTACCCCGTCCCGCAGGGAGATTTTCACCCCCTTGTCTACTGTTACTTCAAAGGTTGGCTTGGAGAGGAGGGGGTCGTTGGGTTCCTCTGCCCAAGCGACCTCCTTATAGCCTTCACGCCATGCCTTGTACTTTTGAGAGGGTACGTTCCATCCCAAAATACGCTTATCCGAATCGGCATACACCTCAATCTCTACTTTCCCTGCGCCTCCCACAATCCCCAGTGTGTAGGTTAGAACAGGAACCATCTTACCGGCTACTTTGCGAGGCTTGTTTCCTTTTGCAGTCACGTCCATCTTAACAGGAACGCCCCCGTTGATAATCAGGATGTCGAGTTTTTGAGTTCCGCCTTTGGTGTCGTTGTACGCCCGTAGTAGGCTACTAAGAACATGAGGGGCGAAGTTATCGAAGGGGTAGAGTTTCTCTTTGAGGGGTTGGGTTTTGGGCTTGCCGCCGTTGAGGGTTACTACCGCTTTCCCATCGGCGATGCTGAGGGTGTACTTCCCACCCGGCTTTGATTCGTAATTAACAGAGGTTATCACCCCACCCTTTGCCTGAATTTGGGCTTTTGCATCGCTTTTGTTTCCGAACAGATTCAGTTTCTGTTCGTAGGTGGTTCCCCCTTGCGCGTCGGACTTAAAGGTGTAGGTTCCTATCTCATTCTCTTGAATGTTGAGGATAAACTTGCCCGAATCGGGCTTTTGCGCGACGGCAGGTAAGAGCGAGATTACCAAGAGACCTAGCGTTAGGAAGACGCATGGTACAGAGAGAGTGATTCGTTTCATAAGTTGTCCTTAAAAGTTGCGTAAGTACCGAAAAGTGACGATTAGCCCCCAAAACAGGTCGAGGCACAGAACGGTGCTACACGCGATAACGTAGAAAACAAACGATATTCCGGGTACAAAAGCAAGTGCGAACGCCACAAGAATGGTGCGTAGCCCTGTTTTGTACAGTTCGCGTCCGCTATACTCGTTAACGGGATACCAGATATTGGGATTACTGAGGGTTTTGGGGACGCGGAAGCCGTACCACGGATTGGGTGGTACACGCCGCCGAATAAGAGGCACCGAGACCGCGAGCAGTGCCAGCCCTGATAGAACATAGAGAATCAGCATAGAGTAGAGTGTATGCATAGTGGGTACTCCTGAATTTTTGCGTTACGAAATCAAGACGATTCACCGTTAGAATCCGTTTCAGCGGTTTCGGGAAAGAAGGCACTAGAGAAAAAATATCGCCGCTTGCCTTCTGCGGGGCGGGTAATATCCATAGAGGTTAGTACCTCCTTCATTCTCTCTGAGAGTTGTATCTTCTCTTCTTCCGAAAGGTAGAGAATAGCAGTGCCATAACTCACGGTCTGCCCTATCTTTTCTGCCTGTTCTTGTTGTAGGTATGCCTGATACGCCGGCAAAAGTGAAGAGAGAAAGGCTTGGAAGTAGCGGTAGTGGTCTTCTTTGCTTGCACCCATAAACTCTTCCCGCGAAATACGGGCGTTCTCTCCTACAAGGGCGTACACCTTCTCTACTGCGCCACGCACCCGGTTCTCACGGACTACCGATAATACCCCTACCTCTACCAGACGATTGAGGTGACGATAGAGCGAAGCCTGCGCCACGTTCGGCAAAGCCTGCGCTATCTCTTGGGCAGTCATTTCGCGCCCTGCAACGACCCAAACCATCTGTAGGCGTACAGGGTGCAGAAGGGTCTCCATTCGGTTTTGCGGCATTGTGTCTCCTCAATACAACCATTATCAAAAATGATTATATTACCATTTATGGGAATTGTCAAGGGGTAAAACCGAATTATAAGCAGGGAAAGTTGGCAGATTAAGAGTTTTATGATACAATGGAAAGTGCTATTACCGAAAGGAACTTATTTTATGCGGCTACTATTTGTGCCTGTTCGCTTGTTGCTTTTGCTCTGTGTACTGCTCTCTTTCTATGGTTGCGGTTCTGGAAACTCGGCTCTTAGCGTTATAACGGGAGGCGGGGGGGGTAACAAACGCTCGGTAAAACCCGAAGACTTTGGGGCAGTGGGAGACGGTACTACCGACGACACTCTTGCTCTTTTAAGAACGGTGCAGTCTAACCAAGACATCGTTTTTACCTCTGGGAAGACCTATATCGTTAGCGGGCGCATCACCCTAAAGCCCGGTCAGAAACTCACAGGGAACCACGCTACTCTCAAAAAAGCCCCTCAGCCGGTCTCTATCACTACCAGTACTCCCATTACCACGGGGGTCACGACCCAAATCACCACCGACCAGACTCCCGTAGGATATGCGGTAGGAAACTCACTGGTGTTTAGTCAGGGCGCACAAGCCCAGCTAGACAACCAGAAAAACCTCTCTACCAGTATGTCCAAAATCGCCTCTATTCAAGGGAATGTGATTACTCTGGACTCGCCTATCAATCAGACGTTTTCGGGTACTACCGACATCCATGTCTCTTTCGCTTCCGTTGAGATGAAGGACGGCTGTAGCGTGGTCGACCTGATTTTTGAGGGGAATAGTGCCAACTGGACATGGGCGCGATGGGAGTGTACTCACGAAATCGACATTACCGGCAACCAGTGCATTGTTCAGAACTGCCGTATTCAGAACGCGCCGGGTGAGGCTGTGGTGTTACAAGGTGTAGGCAATGTAGTGCGCGATACTCAGATGGCAAACCTGAACGGAAATGGAGTTCACTTTTCGGGGTCGTCTCATGCGGTGATAGATAACGTAACGGTGAATGGGGCAAACGCCGTGATTGCGGTAGGACACCAGCAGGGCTGTATCATCGCCTCGAATAGTGTAGACGACACCTATATCTCCAACTGTAGCCTTACGGGAGGCTTGACGGGTATCGGTGGCTTCGATAGCCCCGGTAATAGCAATAACACCTTTATCAACAACTCTATCTACAACTGCGGCATGGGCATACAGGCGGTACTGAGTGCCACCAATAACATTATCTCTGGGAACCGTATCTATAACTGCGGAACGCGACTTACGGGTATCGTAGTGAGTGCAGATGTAAATGGTGGGTTCCAAATAAATAACAACGTCCTTCTAAACTGCGGGATACAGATTCGGAGTGCCTCTGTAGGAAATCTATCTGCGCCTTCTGGGGTTCAGTGCGTATCCAATCACATTGAGAACGCCGACCTGTGGGTGGGTGGTTTGAACCACTCAAAGGTATCTCAAAACACGGTGCTCGCTGGCAATATTCGTGTATTTCAGCAGTGCGACAGCCTAGATATAACGGGTAACTCCATAGACAATACAGGAGATACGGCACGCCCTTGCATACAGGTGGATGCGAACAACATTACCAACTTAAATCTCAGCCAAAACACAATAACGGGTGGGTTTTCAGGGATAACGTTTGGGGCTACAGGGCAGACAAACTTTACCATTGTAGGAAACAGCATTACCTCTGCGTCCTCTTTTGGCATTCGTGGGCTTGGCAACACCCCCTACGCAAGCGCGACCATTCAGGGAAATCAGATAACGAACAACCTTCCTACTGCCCAAGACTGGCAAGGTATCTACCTAGAGCCGCAACAGTTTACGGTAGGTCAAAACCGTATTACCAACCCCGCAGGACAGACGGCACGTTATGGTATCCGGGTGGTAAATTCGCGTACTATTCTTGATGGGAATAGCGTTTTTGGGAGTTATACTACTACTCCTATCCAGATTGCCCCTACCTGTGTAGGTGTGGTGGTACAGAATAACGTAACGAATGCCCCCATCGCCGACCAAGGGACGGGAACGATACTGATTAACAACACGATTGTTACCCCCTAGTTGGTAAGGCAATAGCCTACGTCTTAACCGTGGAGTGAGAATTCGGGAATCTGTTAGTGGTGGAAGAAGCGAAACCTCTTCCACCACTTTTCTTGTGTGGAGGGTTCCTGATTTGCAGGGCGTAGCAACTCTTCGGGAGGTGTGGTTTCGTGGGTGGATAGGGGGCGAACCAGTTCGTCGGTATTGTCGGGGACACTACTCTCGCGTAGAAGCGACCTCCTTTCGGCGAGCCTAAGAAAGAGGGTAGCCGCGCTCGTGTGGACATCTTGCGGGGTACGTCGGCTTTTCAGGAGGCTTTTACAGTAGCCCTCTATGTTTTGGCGTACCTCGTCCGTCTCTTGGACAAGTGTTTTGAGTACAGGGCTGAGTATTGGGTCTTCGATATTACCGAGTGCTTCCGCCGCCGCCCAACGCACATAGTGCTTACTGTCCTTTAGCGCGTCGATTAAGGGGAAAACCGCATGGGTGCATCCTATTTTCCCCAGTGCTTGCGCTGCCGATAGCCTCACAAAGCCGCTCTTATCTTTTAGGGTACGTATGAGCGGGTCGGTAGCCTGAAGGTCGCCGAGCGTTCCCAATGCCGCCGCTACGTGCTGGCGTACTATCTCATTTTTGTCCTTTAGTGCCTCTATCAGAGGTAACACGGCGGCACTATCTGCAAGTCTTTCTAGTGCCTCTACGGCGCACCATCGAACGTTGCTCTTTGGGTCGTGGAGTAGTGGTAGGAGGGGCATAACTGCTCTTCTGGCTCCAATACACCCCAACGCCCAAGCCGTATTTCGACGCACCTCCCACGAGGTATCTTGTAGGCTCTCTATAAGTGCGTCTACTGCGCTCGTTGCTTGCATCTTTCCAAGTGCGATCGTAGCATAACGCCGCATCTCAGGGGTTCCGCTCTGCACGATGTCAATAATGACAGGAACGGCAGAGGTTCCAATAAGTACCAACGTGTTTAGAATGTTTTGTTGGAAGCGGAGACTCCCCCTCTTTACCTCTATTTGTAGACGTGGGAGGACGCTCTCTCCCATCTGCGCCAGAGTATACATAGCAGGTGTATACTCTGTATGGTCTTCCTTATGGAGAGCAAGGATAAGTACGGCTATTTCGGTAGAGTTTGCCATTGGCTTGCCTATACTTTTACACGCAAACCCTCTTGTGCAGACTTCTGGCACGCTTCGATGATGCGCTGTGTGGCTAACCCGTCCTCAAAGGTAGGAGAGAGAGGTGACAGAGGGTTCCCCGCTTCGTAAGCCGCTACGTTGTTTACAAAATCGAAGAGGCTATGGATATGGAAGTTCAGCCAGCCAACGGCGTTTTTGGTGGCTCCCAAAGAGTAGGGTTTGGGGTAACGGGTAGTACACTCTATCTGTTTGTAGCCGCGCTCTCCGCCCAGTGCGCTCTCTGGAGTAGAAGCGTCGTAGGCGTAGAGCCAGTTGGGTTCCATGAGGTTGAACTTTAGCCCCCCCTTAGAGCCGTGCAGTTCTAGGCGTATTTCGTCCTGTACCCCGGTTGCAAGGCGCGATGCCTCCAGCGTTCCCAAAGCCCCGCCCTCCATTTCGCACATTGCAAAGGCGATGTCGTCTACCTCTACAGGGCGCATTGTGCCTGTTTTGGGGTCTTTGCGCTCGCGAATTACGGTTTGTAGGTTGGCTTGTAGGTGAGAAATCTCCCCTGCCCGTTCGATGTTGGTATCGGCAGTAAGAAAGCGGAGGAGGTCGATGATATGCGCCCCCAAGTCGGCGATTGCGCCCCCTCCGCTACGTGCCTTATCCAGCCGCCACGAGTAGGGACGGGCAGGGTCGATATACCCCGCGTGGAGGTAGGCGGCGCGGAAGGTAAACAGTTCTCCTAGTAGCCCCTCTTCTATTAGGTGCCGTGCCCGAAGAATAGCGGGTATAAAGCGGTAGTTGAAGGTCATCTGATGAACGCCTTGTGCGGTTCTTGCTAGGGCGGTTATCTCCTCTGCCTCTGCACTATTGAGGGCGAGAGGCTTATCGCAGTAGATATGCTTGCCGGCGCGGAGTGCGTCGATAATCGCGTCACGGTGGCTATCGTTTGGGGTACAGATATGAATAAGGTGAATGTCGTCTCGCGCTAGTAGGTCGCGGTAGTCGGTGGTCGCGAAGGTAAAATCTGCCTGTTCTTGCGCTTTGCGCCCACTGGCTTCACTGGCGGTACAGACTCCTACAAGGCGCGTTTTTGCGGGTAGGGGGTCGTAAAAGAGAGGTAGAGAGCGGTGCGCGTGGGTATGCACTTTACCGATAAATCCGTAGCCTATCATTCCAACACCGAGGGTTTGCAACTATTTTTCTCCTAAAATGGGGATTATAGTTGCCTGTTCACCCTAGAAATCGAGAAAACCTGCCTAAAATAGAAGTAAGAAAGAAACAAAGCGAAACAGGAATCTGCAAACGAGTGTCGAAATGATAATGTAGGACGATTTTGGGCTTACGGAAGAACGGGCGCAGGGCGTTGCGTATTTAAGGACTGAGTACAGAGATGCCAAACTCACACGCACACGATGTTATTACGGTACTGACGGCGGTAGGGGCAAATGTCGCCTATTTTCACTACGCGCCGCACCCTCAGCCTAGCCTTGCGGTACTGTTTACCGCGACCTATATCTTTGCGGGCTACGCCTGTGCCGGCGACCTCGACCTCGATTCGCGTGAGTTTCGGCGTTGGGGTCCGCTACGGGTTATCTGGCTACCCTACCAAAAGATGGTTCCGCACCGCTCTTGGATTTCGCATGGCTTGATATTAGGAGGGGTAGTGCGTATCTGCTACCTGATTGCGGTGTGCGCCCTGCTCTCTTGGGGCGGCTTAAAAGCCTACTCCTATTTCTATAATCCGTCGCTAAACCCGACGGCAATCACTTCCGAGAAGTGGTCTTCGCTCGTTCACCTTATGCGTTCAAGACCACTCGAAACCACCGCCCTCTTAGGGGGCTTCATTCTCGCAGGAACCACCCATTCGCTTTCAGATTTTATCTGGTCGTGGTTCAAACGTTGTTTCTGAAACGTCAGAAACCCACTTCATAAAGGAGCAAGTACCGTCATGTTTTCTGTTCGATTTACGCGCCTTGGCGTATCGGTTGCCCTACTTGTCGGGGCGATGTTTGTATCCACAGGAGCCGCAAAAGCGACCCCCGCGTTTGCAAAAAAAGAGATGCAGAAATGCAACTACTGCCACGTAAAGCCTGGTGGAGACCGTAACTTCCGTGGTCTGTACTACGCCGCCAACGACCACTCTTTCGAGAAGTTCGATAACGAGTTCGAGGCGAAAGTAGCGGGTGTAAAGCCCGATACACTGGGTATCGAAGCCGTTCCTACAAAGGCAGAGTATCCTCCCAAAGAGTACAAAGTACCCAAAGCCCTTAACTTCCTTATGCAAGACATCGAGGGTAAACCCGCCCACTTGGGACGCTACGAAGGTAAAGTGACGATGTTTGTGAATGTCGCCTCCTTCTGCGGAAACACCCCTCAGTACGAAGCACTTCAAAAACTGTATACCAAGTACAAAGAGAAGGGCTTGGTTATCTGCGGCTTCCCCGCAAACGAGTTCGGTAAGCAGGAGCCGGGAACCAACGAAGAGATTAAGAAGTTCTGTACCAGCAAGTACAACGTTACCTTCCCCATGTTCGCAAAAATCGTGGTGAAGGGAGAAGAGATTCACCCGCTGTATAAGTTCCTTACCAGCAAGAAAACCGACGAGAAATTCGCGGGCGATATTGAGTGGAACTTCGCGAAATTCCTTCTGAACCGCAAAGGCGAGGTGATTGCACGCTTCAAAGCAGGAACCAAACCCGACACCGAAGAGGTGGTGAAAGCGATAGAGAAGGCTCTGGAGCCAGAAAAGAAAGAGTAGTTCACTCTTTTCGTATGTTTGGAAAAGAACCGTAGCCGAAGGTATTTCGACTACGGTTCCCCTGTATTCTCTCTTATCTCCCCTTGTTGTTAGAAAAGGTGAACCTATGCGCCTCTCTATCTCCCTACTTTCCCGAACGGTGTGCGCTGTGTTTGTGCTAGGCGCACTTGGAGCCTCTGCTATGCCTACCAGTGCCGACGAGAAACTGCCCTATCCCAAAACGTTGCCCGATAGAGACCTTCGTGCCGCTCACGAACCCTATACCCTTGATACATTTCGCCCGTTTCCAGAGTACAAAACCCTTGCGGAGTGGCAAGCACGGCGGCAGTGGATTCGTAATCATATTTTGGTCTCTACCTCCCTTTTGCCTGCCCCAAAGAAGACCCCTCTCAAGCCCCACGTCTTTGACCGTGTGGAGCGCGATGGCTATACGATAGAGAAGGTCTCTATCCAGACCTATCCGGGCTTCTATCTGGCGGGGAACCTCTATCGTCCGCGCAACGCCTCCGCAAGTAAGCACCCCGGTATTCTGGTCGCGCACGGGCACTGGGCGAATGGAAGAATGGCGAATCAGGCAGAAGGCTCTATCTCGGCAAGGGCGATTACCTTTGCACGACAGGGGTACGTAGCGTTTACCTACGACATGATTGGGTACAACGACACGCGGCAGGTAGACCACCGCTTTGCAAAGACAGCAGAACACTGGCTTTGGGGCGTGAGTATTATGGGGATGCAGACATGGAACAGCACCCGCGCACTCGATTTTCTCTGCTCTCTGCCCGATGTAGATACCTCTCGCCTTGCGATTAGCGGTGAATCGGGGGGCGGAACCCAGACCATGATTTTGGGGGCTATTGAGGATAGGCTAACCGCTACTGCGCCCTGCGTAATGGTCTCGCATACGATGCAGGGAGGCTGTGTTTGCGAGAACGCCCCGAATCTACGACAAGATGTCTATAATGTAGAGGTCGCCGCGGTGTCTGCACCGCGTCCGCAGATTATTGTAGGGGCTACCGGCGACTGGACAGCAACGACCATGACCCATGAGGGACCCGCATTGGCGCATATCTACGAACTGTTTGGTAAGCCCGAAAACGAGAAGCACGTTATCTTTAACTATGGTCACAACATCAACCAGACCAGTAGAGAAGCGGTCTATGCGTTCTTGGGGAAGCAGTTTTTGGGTGAGCAGGACGAAAGCAAACTGAAAGAGCCACCCTATACGATGGAACCTGTCGAGGCTTTGCGCGTCTTTCCGGATAGTATGCCGCTTCCGAAAGATGCCAAAAACGAAGAGCAGATGACCGCCTATATCAAACAGATTGGGCAGGAGGCACTGGAGAGCCGTAAGCCTAAAGATAGTACGAGCCTGAAGCGTTTTCAGAAGACTTATGGCACGGTTTGGGAGCATACGCTCTGCGTGGAGCAACCCAAAAAGTCGGCACTCCTCTCCAAAACGGTGAAGAGTACCCCTAATAGCACCACTTATGAGATTGGGAGGGCGGAGCGTGGCGATAACATTCCGGTAACGCTCTACAAACCTGCCAAGTCGGGAAACCCCGTTACCGTTGTAATGGTATCTCCCGAAGGCGCAAAAGCGTTTACGGATGCTAGTACGGGTAGCCTAATCGGTGACGCAAAAGCACTCTATGAACAGGGCTACACGGTAGTATTGGCAGACCTCTTCCTAACGGGCAGCCGCTACGACGCGAAGGCACTCGAAGCCCGCAAGAAGCCGTTTGGTGTGTTCTTTAATACCTACAATCGTACCAACCTCCAAGAGCGGGTACAGGATATTCTAACCGTTTGCGCGTTTGCAAAGAGGTCGGGGAACCGCGTAGTACTTTGGGGTAGTGGCAAGGCAGGACTTTGGACGATACTCGCAGGAGCAGGGGCGGACGTGCTGATTGCAGATGGGGCGCAGATTGACCTTACCAACGACGCCTACCTGCTGGAAGAGGACAACTATGTACCGGGTTTGCGCCGTATGGGAGATGTTCGCACGGCTCTCACCCTTGTAGCACCCAAGCCGATACTGCTCTACAACACAGGGGCGCACTTCGCAGGAACCGAGTGGGTAAGCGACGTGTACCGAAGTCTTGAGAAAGCGAGCGCGTTTCGTGCAGAGGCTACCGCAGTGAGTGGGCAGGTGATACAGGACTGGATTGGAAAACTTTAGTTTGGGGGAAACCATGGACATTGCAGAGGCTTTGTATGAATTAGGGGTGCGTGAGGATACGCTGACCCAAGCAGAGAAGGATTTTCTGGATGAGAACGGCTACTTGCCGCTAGGTCGTATTTTGAGCGATGAGCAGTTAGAAGCCATTCGTAACCGTCAGGAGGAAGTGCTTGGGGAAGAGGGCGACAAGGCGGGACTGGAGGTGCATCAGGAAGGAGGGACAGATAGGCTCTCTGACCTTATCAACAAGGGAACGATGTACCATGTGGTTATTACGCATCCGCGCCTGCTTGCCGCTATCGCCCATGTGCTGAAAGGCGACCTCAAACTCTCTTCTCTTAATAGCCGCGCCGCACACCCCGGTAAGGGGTTGCAGGGGCTTCATGCGGACTGGGGAGAGTTGGAGACGGCGGGAGATTTTCAGGTCTGCAACTCGATATGGCTGTTGGATGACTTTACACCAGAGAACGGCTCGACTCGTGTAGTACCGGGTAGCCACAAACAGACGAAAACACCTCACCAAGTGCTACCAGACCCTTCTGCCGCACACCCCGACGAAAAGATCCTGCTTGGAAGCGCGGGGGAGGTAGTGGTGTTCAACGCGCATACGTGGCACGGGGGAACTCTAAACCGAACGGATAAGCCCCGCAGAGCAATGCACGGCTACTTTACACGCCGACATCAGCCCCAACAACTCGACCAGCAGAAGTATATTCGCAAAGCAACCTGGGAGGTGCTTAGTCCGGCGGCGCGGGTGGTGCTAGGGGTGGAAGAACCCAACGAGTGGACACGATAATCTAGGGGTGTGGCGTGATTGCAACAACCGTTATCACCCCTTGAGCGGGACCATAGTACCAAAATACACGCCATGCAGAAGGCACGTTATTTTCGACATACGATTCCCAAATATCTTCCCCATTCAGCCCCTTTTGAGACACCATTTTGTGTGAATTTAGTCCGGGATGTTTGGGGTCTTGAGCCAGTAATCCGAGTGTTTTTTGGATTTTCCGAAATCTTTTCACATCCTTTTGTGCGAGTTCTTGCATCAATTTTTCGACAGAGAGGGTGCGTTCGATATGAAAAGGCACTCTCTAATCCTCCTCAATCTCTAAGTCGGCGTATTGAGAAAAATCGACGTTGCCAACTGTCAAACCTGCGTGTGCCTCTTCCAATCCTTGCCGTAGGGTTGCAAGAGCCTCTGGATTTCGATAGAGCCACATCTCCCGCTCTGGTATTGCAATAACGGGGGTGAGCAGTAGTTCACCGCTCTCGCTTCTCAGCACACGAAAACTCTGTCCGGAGTAGTCGCTCCCCAAGTCAACACGCCCACTTTCGTCCACTCGCACTGCATTGCAAACCTCTTCAAACACAGTACTTGATTCTAACATAATAGGCATTGTGGCTACCTCCCCAACAAGGAAAATCCTAATCCCATTATAATAGGCATTGTGCGGAATGTCAACCTACGGTATCTGCTCCATGGCTCTACCTATCTTTATATGAAGGAATCTGCGCTTCATATGACGAAACCAGAAGCGAACCCTAGTAACCTAAGAGGATAAAGAGAATGACCGCAGAGTTAATAGAGACGACAGACGAAATTTCCCCCGAAGCAGAGGCGCGTATAGAGTATGTGTACGACCTCTACCGCGAAAGTGTGAACCCCGGACTCGCTAAGTTGATGATGTTCGCGGGGTTTGGGGACATTGAGGATTCGGGAGAGGGTTGCCTACTACGTACCGCGTCGGGGAAGGAATACCTCGACTTTGTGGGGGGCTTTGGCGTGTTTTCGTTGGGGCATCGCCACCCGAAAGTCGTTGCGGCGGTGCATCGGCAACTCGATAGGCTTCCGCTCTCTACACGCACGTTTTTCAATCAGCAGATGGCGGAACTCTCCCAGAGGCTTGCAGAGATTGCCCCCGGCGATTTGCAGTACACCTTTTTCTCGAATAGCGGGGCGGAGGCGGTGGAAGCCGCTCTCAAGTTTGCGCGTATCGCAACGGGCAAAACCGATTTTATCAGCACAAATGGGGCGTTTCATGGTAAGACGTTTGGTGCACTCTCGGTAACGGGTCGCGAAAAGTACCGCAAACCCGTAGAGCCACTGGTTCCCGGTGTGGTGTTCGTCCCTTTTAACGACCTTAATGCGATGGAGAACGCTGTCACCGAAAAGACCGCCGCTATTATTATTGAGATGGTGCAGGGTGAGGGGGGTATCTATGTCGCCTCTGAGGAGTATATGCAGGGGTTGCGCCGTCTGTGTGACGATAGAGGGATACTGCTGATTGTGGACGAGGTACAGACGGGGATGGGGCGTACCGGACGGATGTTCGGGGTGGAGCATAGCGGGGTGGTTCCGGATATTATGACGCTCGCGAAGGCTTTGGGGGGCGGGGTTATGCCGATTGGGGCAACCCTCGCGACTTCTGCTATCTGGGACAAAGTTTTTGGAGAGAACCCGCTTCTGCACACGAGTACCTTCGGGGGAAACCCTTTGGCGTGTGCCGCAGGGATTGCCGCCATCGAAGCCACCCTCGACGAAAACCTCTGCCAGAACGCAGAAGAGCGGGGAGAGCAACTGCTTACGGGGCTACGCCAACTACAAACGCAGTTCCCCAACATTATTAAAGAGGTACGCGGGCAGGGCTTGATTATCGGGTTGGAGTTCCCGATGCAGGAGTATGCCGAACTGACGATTAACGGGTTGGCAGGGGCGAACATCATCGCCGCTTACACCCTCAATAATCCCAAAGTTATCCGCATTGAGCCTCCGCTTATTGTTACAAAAGCGCAGTGCGAAACCTTCTTGAAGGCGTTTGAGGAAGCCATTCAGATGGCGCATACCATGCTTTCGGATTTGGAAGTTTAGTTTGACATGCTAGGTGATTGTTATTCTTTATTGGGGAGGAGTTACTGTATGACATCGCATCTTAAACCACGCCGCTATCGCTTTTGGGGAGTAGCGGGCTGTACTTTGCTACTGGGTACGGGGGTGGCACTCGCCGAAACCACCCTCAAACGTCCCGACAACAAAGAGGTACATCAACAGATTATCGCGCTGGAACGCGATAAGTCGGAGGTCGTGAACACCCTCGAATACCTGAGCGATATGATTGGTCCTCGCCTCACAGGCTCCGAAAAGATGCTACAGGCAAACAAGTGGACGGCGGAAAAGATGAAAGAGTACGGGCTACAAAACGTAACCCTCGAACCCTACACTATTCCGCAAGGCTGGGAACGGAACCGCTGTGAGGCGCATATCGTGTCGCCAATCGACTTTAAACTGCATGTAGACCAAGGGGCTTGGACACCCGGTACTCGCGGAAAAGTGAAGGGTACGGTCACGGTGTTTGCCCCTCGTAGTGAAGCCGACTTCGAGGCGTTTAAGGGCAAGCTCAAAGGTGCAATCGTGGTAGAGGCGGCTCCCGCCAATAACTTTATGCGGGGCGGTGTTCTGCCCGGCGGAACCCCTCCCCCTCCAATTCCTGCGTTCGCGAAATCCTCTAGTGTACGCCTAAACGAACCCACAGAGCGCACTATGACGGGTATGGAGATGGACGAAGAGCATACCGATGCACAGCCCCCCCGCAGACAGGGTAGGCAGGGTGGAATGGCGGGGTTTATGGAGTTTCGGCGTAAACTAGGTGAATTTATGCAGAAGGAGGGAGTGGTTGCCACCCTCCGCGTCTCTGAAAAGTCTCATGACCTCCAAAACATGACGGGGAGTTGGGCATCACAGAGCAAAGTCCCTGTTCTGTTTATTACCCAAGAACACATGGCACTTATCTACCGCCTTATGAAGCGAAATCTGCCCGTTGAGATAGAGGTGAACGCGGGGGGTAGGTTTACTAAGGGGCCCGTTACCGTCTACAACACGGTGGGCGAGATACCGGGTACCGAAAAAGCAAATGAGATAGTTCTGCTGGGGGCGCACCTCGATTCGTGGGACTTAGCACAAGGCTCTACCGATAACGGGACGGGTTCCTCTATTGTGTTAGAGACGGCGCGTATCTTCCAGACCCTAAACCTGAAACCCAAGCGTACCATTCGGTTTGTGCTGTTTAGCGGGGAGGAGCAGGGGCTGTTTGGTTCTGCCGCCTACGTAGAAGCGCATAAGGCAGAGATGCCGCGCTTTAGCGTGGTGTTTGTACACGATACGGGAACGGGGCGCGTGAAGGGGGCATGGCTACAGGGGCGCAGTGAGGTGCTTCCCGTGCTGGAGGGCGAGTTCGATAACCTGCTGGCTCTGGGACTACTCAACGAAAAAGGGAAGTTCTTCCCCGGCAAAATGAACGGAACCGACCACGCCTCTTTTGATGATGCGGGGGTTCCCGCGTTTGCCTTTAATCAGGATAGCGCAGAGTATAGCCTTACGCACCACTCTCAATCGGATACCTTCGATAAGGTACGCCCTGATGACCTGAAACAGGGCGCGTGTGTTATGTCGATTCTTGCCTATAACGCGGCTACCCGTGATGAAGCGTATCCGCGTAAGAAGTAGGGATTGCTCTTACTTTGGTGCTAATTTGAGGTAGTGAGGTTTCAGACCACCCCCTCTCAATCTCCCCCTTAAAAACAGGGGGAGAAGTGTCGTTGCTGAAAGGGGCTACTCGGTGGGAGCTGATTCGCCCATCTGACCAAAGCCGATGATGTTGCCGTCTGGGTCTTTTACATGAAAATCTATCATGCCGTAAGGCTGAACGACGGGGGCAGAGTCGGCTTTTGCACCGCGGGCTATTACCTCTTCGTAGTATGCTTGTACGTCGTCTACCACAAAGTAGAGATTGCTTTTCCCTACTCCTTCGTGTAGGGTCGTAACATGGAAGATAACCTCTCCTTGCGAAAAACTGAGGTGAAAAACGGGTTCTCCCCACTCCCAATCGAGGTGAAAGCCGAGTAGTTCCCCATAGAACTGCTTTGCTTGGTCGATACAAGACACTCCAACCGCGGGGTGTTGATTCAGAAATTTGACGCTCATAGTTGACTCCTAAACAGTAGTAGTAAGATTGGCAATTCGCTTAAAATACTACACAAGGATTGTTAAAAGCGGCAACAGATTTGTACTAAATTTTAGTTAAGGAGAGGCGAGAAAGTGACAAACGTTATTCTCGTAAGTTTCGATACCACCCGTGCAGATAGGCTCTCGTGTTATGGGCATTTTCGGCGCACCAGCCCCCATATCGACCAAGTAGCAGAGCGCGGGGTACTCTTTACCGACTTCTTTAGCCCCCATATCCCCACCTTTCCGGGGCATACCACCATGATGACCGGAATGGATGTGTACGCTCACCGTGTAACGGGGCAACTGCACAACTACGAACCCACCGAAGGCGTTCAGATGCTTGCGGAAATTCTACAAAAAAAGGGCTACTATACCGCCGCCGCCGACAACTTAGGACGCTGGTTTGCGCGGGGCTTTGAAGCCATAGAGCCGTATGGATGGGATACCGCCGACAAAAACCACTGGCGCAAAGCAGAAGCGGTGAATGGGGCAGTGAAGAAAGTACTCACCTCCGCCGCTAGCCAGGATAAGCCTTTCTTTCTCTTCTTTCACTACTGGGATCCGCATACGCCCTACCTACCCCCTGCCCCATTCGATAGGATGTTCTACTTTGGTGACGAGAAAGACCCCGACAATACGAGTATGGACGCGGTTTGGGACTTCGAGAACTTTAAGTACTACTTCTCGGAGTGGATGCCAGACGTAACCGATATAGAGTTTCCCAAAGCGCAGTACGATGCCGAAATCGCCTATATGGATGCCTGTTTTGCTCACGTTCTTACCCAACTCGACGAACTCGGCTTGACAAGCGACACCCTTCTTGTGCTTACCGCCGACCATGGGGAGGAGTTGGATGAGCATGGTCACTGGTTCGACCATCACGGGCTATACGATACCAATATCCATGTCCCCCTTATACTGTCCTGCCCTAGCCTCCTACCGGAAGGGTTGCGCGTGGGCGGTCTTACCCAAATGCCCGACCTTACTCCCACAATACTGGATATTTTGGACTTGGGACACATCGCACAAGAGCAGGGGATGTTCGGTAAAAGCCTACTTCCGCTTATCAATAGCCCCGCCTCTACCCAACGTGGCTCTACTGACTGTATTCATATTACTGAAAATACGTGGATGAAGAAGCGGGGACTACGTACCCACCAGTGGAAGTTTATCTATCCGCTAGAGGTTCCGGATTTGCATGGAAATTCGGATATTGAACTCTACGACCTACTAAACGACCCCGACGAACAGGTGAATCTGGTACATGAGCGTCCGGAGGTGGTGGCACGGTTTACAAAGCAGTTGGAGGACTGGGTGGCGGAACGGCTTACGGCTACGAATAACGAAGACCCCCTACCCCTACACCCCATTCCCTTACGTAGTATTGGAAGAAGCATGGATATAGCGGTTCCACGCGACAAACGTCTCACAAAAGAGGTGGAAAAGCCCGTAACCGACGAGAGCCTTGAAGGAGGAGACTTCATCGGTTACGAGCGAGAGGAAGGAAACACTACTTCCAGTTCTCACAACCCTTAAACGGCATACACTCCCCTTCGATGTACTTGGGGTAGGGATTGTAGTCGTTGATGCCCTCTACCGCAGAGCCGCGTAGCAGGAAGGCACTGGGCCAGCGTCCTTCTGGGCTAAGAGGTCCGCGGAGGTGGATTTTGGTGGTGGCAGGAATGTAGCGGATGGTTAGCCCTGCACGGCGCATGGGCGAGAGGTTCGCCTCCGAGCCGTGAATGATGTTCGGATGGTGAATAGAGACTCCGCCGCGTTCCAAAATACAGTCCACCGCCTTCTCTGCCTCTACAAATTCGGGAGGGGTCTCCGAATTCAGCACGTTAGCGATATCTTTGCGATCTTGCAACTCTTTTAGGTCGAGGGTGTGGGTACCGGGTATAACGCGCATACACCCGTTTTCAGGAGTAGAAGCATCGACTGCCAACCAGATAGTAATAACCTCCATCGGTTCGAGGGGCCAGTAACTGCCGTCCTGATGCCATAGTACGGGTTGACCATCGAAGGGCGGTTTACTGATGTAGTGTGAGGCAAACAGCCCGATATTTTCCCCAATAAACACCTCTACTATATCGAGTAGGCGCGGGTCACTAACGAGGCGCACCCAGAAGGGGTCGTTTGTCATAAGGGTATGCCCTAGCAGTTCGGGGCGTAGGTCGGGGTTTCTCTTCTGTAGCCAGTCGATATGGTCACTCGCCTCTGCAATGAGGTCATCGTCGAGTACTTTGGGGAACAGAAGATACCCCTCACGGTCATACTGTTCGCGCAGGGCATTTTTGTCAAGGGTAAGTGTAGACATGAAAACTCTCCTTAGAGTGGTGGAGTGGAGACACACTCCTATTTTACCTGTTTTGAGAAGGGGAAAGGTTGGCTAGAGGTGGGTTTTCCGCCTTGTACTCTTTCAGGCTCTCACGGAAGCAGGGATTGGGTAGAACAGTAAAGGCGTTCGCCTCGCGGTCTTTGTAGTACCAAAGACCATTTTTGTCGCTGAGGGTGCTGAGAGCGTAGTCTAGTATACGGCGTTGGGTGGTGTCGGAGGTGGCACGGATTTGGAAGGCAAGCCCTGTTGTAGAGAGGTTGAAGTCGGCGGGAGCGACATCACCTTTGGGGACGAATACCGGACTGGTAGGTGGAAGCGGAAACGGATTCGGTTTTGGGGGATGTTTCGCAACGTAATCGGCGTGTTGTTTGACGGCAAGGTCTTGGGGCAGGGTTGCACTAACCAGTAGAAGCGGCACGGTTCCGCCATTTTCGCGATAGACCTGTACCACCCAATCGAGTAACCCTTTGGTTTCGGGACGCAAAAACGGCTCTTCAGCCTCTTTTGCAATCGTGATAGTAGCAGAAGGCTTGACGGATACAAGCCGCCCCACCTGTACCGCCTTCTGCACCGCAAGAGAGGTAGGAAGTGCCTCCTTGTGTGCGCTAGGATACCACAACACGCCTTTGGAGCGTCCCGGTAGAAGTGCCTCCCACTCCGCTTGAAATGCCTGTTTGTCCTTCCGAAAGAGTTCGAGTATCTCGTGTGCTACGCGAATTTTCCACCAATAGTAGCGGTGGTCATCGCTTCTGCCATAGAGGTAGAGAAAGGCGGACAGGTTGGTTTTTGGAGTAAGGTCGAAGTAGAGGCTCTCGAAATCGGGGCTACTGCCGTAGAGTTTGAGGGTACGCGCTACCCCCGCTTCGCCGCCGTGATACGCCTGAAACACCCATTCGGGAGAGGGGTATCGCCCGTAGAGGCGAAGCAGGTAGCGCGTTTGAGCGTTAATGGCTTTGGCGAGGTCGTACCTCTCATCTGCTTCTCGGCGTTTGGCACGTAGGCTCTCCAGTTCCGCTAGGGCTTGTTGGCGGGAGGGGTTGGGGGTATTGGTGTGTTGAGTGTTATACTCGTCCCACCGATACCGGTAGTTCTGCTCTCGTATCTTTTCGGAGAGGCGGCGCGACTCCGCTAGGTTGACCTTCAAACCCACTCCATGCGCGGTTCCTGCCAGCCACTGCGCCACCCCTACCGCTTGCGCCGACGATACCGCGTCGTCTCTTCCTCCCGATTCGAGGAAAATATCTGCCTCCTGCCAGTCTGCCCACTGTTTTTTCTGTTCCTCTAGGGAGAGACCTTGCGCTTGCGCCATCTTTTGCAGGACGGGCTGTACATCGGGGAGGTTTACGGCACTCTCTAGCAGAGGGCGTACCAGTGTCGCAACACGCTCCACGTCCTCCTTTGCCTCTAGTCGTCCCAATACGCGCTTCCAAAGGCTTTTCAGGAGGGCTTCACGGCGTTGTTCTAAGGAGAGGTTAAGGGGAAGTGGCTCTTGTACTAGGAGGGGGGCAGAAGGCAAAACAACAGGGCGGGAGGCTACGGGCTTCTCTTCCCTGCGGCATCCCGCACCACAAACCAGCAGATTCACACCCAAAAGCGTGACGATTAGCCTGGAAATTACGGAGGGCAATGGCTTTCCTGTTCTGTAGTCATCTTGAGTTTATAGATTACGGTGAGAGGGGCTAAGAGTGGATTCCACCGCCTTCTGTACGGTACAACAGGCACGAATAGGGTGAGTTTTGAGCGACGAGAGGGTTAGTTCAGGGCTTCATCGGAGGTTGCAAGGTGGCTTGCCGCCAGTTGATGCAGTTCCCCTTTTTCAATAAAGTAGACGCGCTCGGCGATATTCACCACATGATCGCTTATGCGCTCTAGGTACTTGGCGGCGAACATTACGTTCAGGGCGACCAGCCCCTTACTACTATCGGTTGTAATGATATGGGTAAGGTAGTCCCGCATTTCGTGGTAGAGGTTGTCTACTGCGTCATCATCCTGTATTACCTGCTCTACCATCTGTAGGTCGTGTTGAATAAAGGCTTGCAGGGCGTTGTGGAGCATATCGCGGGTCATTTGGGTCAGTTTGGGGAGATCTACAAGGGGGCGATATATCCCGTGATTGCGTTGGATGCGCCGCCCTATTTTGGCAATATCTACGGCGTAGTCGGCAATCCGCTCAATGTCGGTTATCACTTTAAGAGCGGTACCGATGATACGTAGGTCACGTGCAACGGGTTGCTGAAGGGCAATGAGGTTTAGGCACTGTGTCTCTATCTCAATATCGAACCTATCCACAATGTCGTCACGCCGTACAATCTGTCTTACCAACTCCATATCGCCCTCTATCAGCGCACGTACTGCGTCGGATACCATGGTGTCGGCACACGTCGCCATCTCCAAAATCTGTTCTTGGAGAGAGGAGATACTTTGCGAGTAGTTGGTACGAATGGAGGTGGTCATAATCTGCCTTTAAGCGTATTTTAGCCGAAACGCCCCTGCACATAGTCTTCGGTGCGCTTGTCTCGTGGAGAGGTGAATATCTTGATGGTATCATCCGATTCAATAAGTTCACCTTTATAGAAAAATGCAGTGCGCTCCGAAACGCGCCCCGCTTGTTGCATATTGTGGGTAACGATAACAATCGTGTACTTGCTCTTCAACTCGCCCATAAGCTCTTCAATCTTCATGGTAGAGATGGGGTCGAGGGCAGAACAGGGTTCGTCCATAAGAATAACTTCGGGTTCAACGGCGAGTACCCTTGCGATACAGAGCCTCTGCTGTTGTCCACCAGAGAGGTCGAACGCCGATTTGTGTAGGCTATCTTTTACCTCGTCCCAAAGGTATGCTTGGCGCAAACTGGTCTCTACTAACTCGTTGAGGCGAGTTTTGTTTCGCTCCCCATGAAGTTTGGGTCCGTAGGCGATGTTCTCCCAGATGCTCATAGGGAAGGGGTTTTGCTTCTGGAACACCATGCCCACGCGCTTTCTCAAGCCCACCACATCCACGCCCTTTGCGTAGAGGTTTTCGCCGTTTAGGGTCAGGTTTCCTTCTAGGCGCGTGTTGGGGTAGAGGTCGTTCATGCGGTTCATGGTGCGTAAAAAGGTCGACTTACCACAACCGGAGGGCCCAATCAGTGCCGTTACCTGATTGGGGTATATCTCAATGTTAATACCTTTTAGTGCCTGAAATTTGCCGTAGTAGAAATCTACGCCTTGGGCTTGTATGAGGGGCTTTTGGGAGCTAGCTAACTCTCTTTGCCCAACTCCTGAAGAGGTGCTCACACTAGGTGAGAGAGGAGGCTCTTCAGTGGTAAGAACCGCACTGCTATTCGGCGATACTGATGTCATTCAAAACTCCCGCGTCTGGTTTAACGCTTTTGGCGGCATCACGAGCTACGTCCTCGGCTCGGTCTTTCTCATCGGTGGTTTTTACCGTTCCAGAGAGGTGTACCGTTCCTCCAGAGACGCTTACCTCTATTTTTGCCTCTTTTAAGGTTGCCTCTGCTTTTATCTTATCGGATATAGCACTTTGTAGTTTTCCATCATCGGCAGAAGATACTGGGTTGGGCGCAGTACTCCCTTCGGAACCACTTTTGTCGGCAGTATTGGGAGCCGTAGTGGCTACACTCTGCTTCTCTGCGGGCTTATCCCCACCGCATCCCATCCAAGCCATGCCCCAAATCGGGACAATTACCGTTATCAGTAGAAGTTTTTTCACCATCGAAATCTATACCCTTTACGTCGCTTATCTAGGCGGTGCGGCTAAAGCGGTTACGGGTAAAGATTCGAGCGAGGATGTTAAACACCAACACCAACATGACGAGCAGAAACGCTGCGCCCCAAAGTTGGTGGTAGGTGTCGGGTTGGTCGCGTAGTGTGTAGATAAGCATGGGAAGCGAGGCTATCGGGCTTTTCATGTCCGTGCTCCACATCGTGCTGTTGCACCCCACCATAAGAAGGGGGGCGGTCTCTCCTGCTACACGCGCTACTGCCAACAGAATTCCTGTTACGATACCGCCACGCGCCGCCGGCAGAACTACCTGCCACATGGTGCGCGTATAGGTTGCCCCTAACGCTAATGAGCCTTCGCGAAGCGACATCGGAACCAAGCGAATCAGCTCCTCTGTAGTTCGCATCACCGTCGGTATCATCATAATACCCAATCCGAAGGCTCCAGCTTTAGCAATTTCCGCTTTTTCTGCGGCAGGAACAATAATTACCGAGTAGGCGAATATCCCAATGACGATAGAAGGAACTCCATTAAGCAAATCGGTAGCAAAGCGGATAACACTTCCAACACGAGAGTTTCCGAACTCGGCAAGGTAGATACCGCCCATAACACCTACAGGAATACCGATAAGAGATGCCCAAAACACCAGCAGTCCGGTTCCGACAATCGCATGGCGTACCCCTCCCGCGTCCGGCATTTTGAAGAAATCTCCATTAAGAGCAGAGATACCCTCTTTACCTACAAAAATCAACAGTGCGAACAGGGCAAAACAGGCGACAAAAGCGCATAGACCACACACACAGACCGCAAACAGGCTACTCGATTTGCGCCAAGCCACGAACACCGGTTTGGCGGGAACCCATTGGTTAAAGAGTACCAACCCTAAAAGCAGATACCCAACGATTTCTGCCGTTCCAAATAGCCCTGCCGCCCCCTTATGAGAAACATCGCTAAAGAACTGGAGAACAAAAACGAGAGACACCAGTCCCAACGCACACCATCTGCTTCCACTACTAATGCCCTCTTTCAGTTTCTGGCTCCATAGGTTTCCACTACCGGGCTTCATCGCTGTAAGCCATACCATACCGCGTGCCAGCGCATTAACCAGTATGGTAACAAGAAAAAGGGTAAACCCTATCTGTGTGAGGGCGGCTTTGTGCAAATCCGAGTTGGGGCTAGGATACTGGTCGGCAAGCAGAGCCGTCATGGTGTACCCAGAGCGAAACAGGGAGAAACTTGCGGCATTTCCGATTGCGGGAAAACTGATTTTACTGCCTATCACCATCGTTACCGCCATCGTCTCTCCGATAGCGCGTCCCAAACCAAGCATAACCGCCCCAATAATACCGCTACTGGCGTATCTTAGGACTACCGTTTTTATCGCCTCCCAGCGTGTCGCGCCCATGCCATAAGCGGCTTCACGTTGGGTAAGGGGAACGGTTCGCAGAACATCTCTCGACACGGCGGTAATAAAGGGAAGTACCATCATGGCAAGGATAATCCCCGCCGCAAAAAAGTGCTGCCCGGTACTGGCATCGGGGGTGGGCGCAAAAAATGGTATCTGAGGAAAGGTGCTGGTGAACCAGTTTCCTACATGGGCTTGAAGCGGTGGAATGAGGTAGTTTAATGCCCAGAAACCATAAACGATACTAGGAACTGCCGCCAATAACTCCACCACAAAAGAGATCGGAGTACTTAGCCATTTAGGGGCGATTTCCGAGAGGAAGATAGCCCCGCCAATTCCTAAAGGAACCGCGATAAGCAGGGCCACTCCAGAGGTAACGAGGGTTCCGTAGAGGAAGGGAAGTGCGCCAAAAAGGTCGCCCACTTTTTTGTCTTCACTTGCCGCTACCGGATCCCACTGGGTAGAGGTGTAGAAACTGGAACCAGAGTGTGCAAAACTAGGACGAGAAACCCAACCCAACATCACCCCAATAAGAACGATAAGGAACACGGTGACACACGCGATAATGAGCGTGAGATTCCGGAAAACCCAGTCCGTTTGAGAAGCGGTTAGGATACGGCGGCGTACCTGCGGAGGCGTGAGGTTTTGAGGTGTCGAAGTCATACTTTTAGAGAAGCGGGGTAGGGCTTGGTAGATACACCCTGTACCCCGCTGAATATGTTTCTAGTGAACGGAAGAGCCGGGTATGCTCTTTAGCACGGCTTTGTTCACTCCGACAAGTTTGTCGGGTAGAGCAGAGTAGTAGAGTGTTTGTGCAAACTCTTGTTGCGCCTTCTCCAAAGCCCAGTCCCACAGTTTGGTAACGTTGGCGTTATTAGGGTTGTTGGCTTTGTAGATAAGGATGTATGTCAAGCCCGAAATGGGGTAACTGTTCTTACCCGCAGAGTCTACTATGGGGGTCTTGATGTCCTTTTTAAGTTCGTTCACGGCTCCCGCAATGGCGGCGGTTACACTCTGAACCGACGGCGCAACAAAGTTATTGCTTCGGTTTTTAAGAGAGGCGTAAGCGATGTTCTGCTTTACTGCGTACTCTAGTTCGATGTACCCAATGGCTCCCGGTGTGCGTTGAATAGCACCTGCAACCCCCGCATTTCCTTTACCGCCGATACCAGCGGGCCAGTTGACAGATTTTCCTGCCCCCGGTCCTGCCGCCCAGTCTGCACTCACCTTTTTAAGATAGTGGGTAAAGATGTAGGTAGTACCAGAGCCATCAGTGCGGTGTGCGGGTTGAATAGCAAGGTCGGGTAGCGCAATTTTCTTGTTTACCGCTACGATAGCAGGGTCGTTCCACTTGGTGATTTTTCCCAAGAAGATACCCGCCACAATATCGGAAGTGAGGCGAAGCCCAGCACCAACCCCCGGAACATTGTACCCCAAAACCACCGCACCACCAACTGTGGGGATATGCACTACAGGCGCAGGCATCGCACGCTCTTCCTCTGCGGTGAGGGGCGCGTCGCTTGCGCCAAAATCGACGGTCTTGGCTTTCAGAGCATTATAGCCTTGCCCCGAACCAACCGACTGGTAGTTTACTCCAACACCAGTAGCCTGTTGGAACTTGGTAAACCACTCTTTATAGATAGGATAGGGGAAGGTGGCTCCTGCCCCTTGAAGTGTTTGGGCGGACGTATTGACGGTTACGAGGGAGAAAAGCCCCACTGCCGCAAGCATCAGCCCTTTGTGAAAACCTTTGAGGTTCATTAGATGTCTAACTCCTTAGTGTGTCATCTGTAATGTTTGGTTATGATTGGGAGTATAGTCGACTTTTGTTAAGGATAGATTAAGGAGTAGTTAATTTTGTATTAAGGAGGGGTTAAGGGGAGAGGCGAGAAAGCCAAGTTTTGTTACACAAACACCGCTATCTGGGCGTAATCGGGTACTATAGGAGGTGAAACCTGAACTGCCCACGCTACCCTAACTTTGGAAGCAGTAGGGCAACCAAAATACTCTCTATCGAGGTGAGTTTATGGCAACTTATAGCCGAAACCCGTTGCTGTCTTTGCTGGTCGTTAGCGTCGTCGCTTCTCTTGTGATGCTACCCAAACAAGAGGCAAAGTACACCAACCTTCCGAACTACTTTCCGTCCAAACCCGACAACCAAGCCATTGGTCCAGCCCACGGGGGCGCATCTGTAGACCGTGCGGGCAACATCTATGTGAGTACCGATACCCCGCGTGGGATACTGGTCTTTGGGAAAGATGGCAAGTACAAACGTTCGTTTGGACCTACCCAGATACACGGGCTGTATCTTCAACGTGAAAAGGACGGTGAGTACCTCTATGCCGCCCGTCCTAACTTCCACGAAGTCACCAAAATCAAGACCGATGGAACCGTGGCATGGACAATGGGGTATCCTACCGAGTCTGGTATCTACACCAAAGCCGAAGAGTTTGCGCCTACGAATGTAGTTGCGCTTAAAGACGGCACCATTTTTGTTGCAGATGGATATGGCAAAAACTACATCCATAAGTACGACAAAAACCGCAAATACATTAAGTCGTTTGGTGGGCAGGGCGCAATGCCGGCAGAGGATGGCAAGTTCAACCGATGTCATGGGCTTGCGGTAGATAACCGCGCCAAGAAGCCGCTTCTGGTGGTCTGTAACCGCGAAAGCGGGCGCGTGGAGCATTGGGATACAGACGGCAACCTTGTAAAAGTCCTACAGCGTAACCTGAGAATGCCTGCGGCAGTCAACGTAGGCAAAGACTATATTGCTATTGCGGAACTGCAAGGGCGTGTTACCATACTAGGAAAAGACAACAGCATCGTGGCAGTGCTTGCCGATAACCCCGACCCCTCCCAACGTGCCAACTTTGGGCTAGAGCCCTCTAAATGGACAGAAGGAATCTCCAACTCTCCCCACGGCATCACCTTCGATAAAGACGGAAATGTTATCGTATCGGAGTGGAGCCAGTACGGGCGACTACACAAGTTCCTGCTCAACACAGAGCCTTAGTGTTGTACACAAAAGCCCCGCCTCTTCTAAGAAGCGGGGCTTATTTTCTACTTACCTGTATAACTCAGTCTCCACACCACTCCTGCCGCGTCATCGGTTATTAGCAGAGAGCCGTCGGGGAGGAGAGCAATCGCAACGGGTCTGCCCCATACCCTTCCATCGGGTAGCAACCAGCCCGAAACAAACTCCTCATAACTCCCCGTAGGCTTCCCGGTATTATCGGTAAGAACACGTGCAATCGCATATCCCACCTTTTTGGAGCGGTTCCATGAGCCATGTAACGCGACAAATGCGCTATTCTTGTACTGAGCAGGGAACTTATCTGCGGTATAAAACTGCATACCGAGAGCCGCAGAGTGAGAGAGAAGCAGGACATCGGGGGTTAGAGTTTTCTGTTGTAGTGCAGGTTTTTCTGGCATACGAGGGTCGTGCCCTCCACCAGGGAAGTAGTAGGGCCAGCCATAGAACCCGCCCTCTTTTACTGCGGTAATGTAGTCGGGTACAAGTTCATTCCCCAAGCCATCGCGCTCATTACACGCTGTCCACATCTCGCCCGTTACGGGGTGGAACGCCAGCCCAACTGGGTTCCGTATACCGTTGGCATATACACGATACCCTGTACCATCGGGGTTGTATTCTAGTATCGCGGCACGCTTTTCTGGCTCTTCTCCCACGTTGGTTTCCGAACCCACACTTACATACAGTTTTTTACCGTCTGGAGAGAACAGTAGGTTCCGCGTCCAGTGCTGATGATACCCACCGCCGGGAAGGTCTTTAATGATAACCTCCCCTTTGCCTCTTATATGCACGTCGTTGGGATGATATGGAAAGCGCACTACCGAGTCGGTGTTTGCGATGTAGATATACTTGGGGTCTTTGGGAGGGTAGAACGCAAGACCGAAAGGCTGATTCAGGTTTTCTGCATACACCGATTCAAAATCGGCGACCCCTGTGCCCTTTGTGTCTCGCAGAAGGCGTACTCTGTTGGGAATGCTCTCCACCACAAACACGTCGCCATTGGGGGCAACATGAACGATACGCGGATTCTCTAGTCCGTGCGCCCACAACTTAATCTCAAAGCCGGGAGGCACACGTAGTGAGGCATCGCTAGGACGCTCTATAATCTTTGAGCCGTTATCTACGGAAGGAGTTGAGTAAGGAGGAGGTAGGTCTTGAACTCTGAGAGTGTGTACCTCTGGAGTTGCGATTGTATTGGGAGGATCCGTGGGAACTCTTTTCTTTGTCTCCACAAGCGTGGGCTTTGCGTTGAACTCAACATCGCCCGTTGTTCCCATCTCTGGCTGACATCCTACTAACGCAATCACGCTCAACCCCCCTATCGCCGTCATATACAACCGGCGGTACAACCCAGTACGCCCTAAAACCATCCCTCTTTACCTCGTCATGTTCCAAAATTTAAGGGGTTTCGAGAAAGAAACCCCTAACATTGTACCTCTGCAAGCGAACCTTTTTCCGCCAATCTATGCAATTCGCTCCAAATCTTCCTCTCGAATTACACAAAGAGGCTGTTTTCCGTTCACAAAAGCCTCTACATCGTCCACGGCTTGCCTCCCAAGATAGACGGTTGGCGGTCCCGCGATGTGCGAATTATAGATAACGTTTGGTAGGCGGCGCAGAGGGCTATCAAGGGCGGCTGGCTCTGGGTAAGAAACATCCAAAAACGCAAAGAGCCGTCCTTTTTCTAGTTCTGCAATCAGCCCCACCTCATCTACACACCTCCCCCGCGAGGAGTTGATAAACACCGCATCGTCCTTCATTGCCCTAAACTGCTCGCCGCTCATAATGTGGTAGGTAGTGGGCAAATCCGGAGTGTGGAGCGTAACCACATCTGAAACGCGGCACAACTCCAAAAGGTCAGTCTTCAAAGAGACACCCAGCTCTTCTGCCTGTTTGGGGGTACAGAAGGGGTCGTACAGCACGATATGGCAAGGGAACATTCTCAGATACCGAATCACGCGCATTCCCACTTCGGAAGCACCAATCACCCCGATAGTAGACCCCGCCAACGTCTTGAGGTTGTGCGGCTTATCCGCTACTCCTTTGCGGTTTGCCTCTCCATTTTCATAGATGCGCCGCAAGCCCAGCAGTATCTGCCCAAGCACGACCTCTGCCACACTGTCCGCTATCGCCCCCTTACAAGAGCCTATAATTAAAGAGCTACCCCGCAGATGTTCACCAAAAAAGTGTTTTACTGTTCCTGCCGCGTGTTCCCACAGTTTTAGGTGGGGGCAACCTGCCATCAGTTCCGCAGTAGGATAGGGGGTACTCCAAGAACCCACTCCTATCTCACAATCCTGCAAAATCTCTATCGCTTGCGCCGTGCTAATAGGCGTGGGAGATTCGGTATAGACCACCTCTCCTAATGTGTTCAAACGTGCCAAATCTTCGGGGGTAAATATCTGCTCTCGCAGGTTGGTATGCACCACAACACCGATTTTCATACTAATCTGCTCCTATCCGTTGTGAGAATCTATGGGGAGAGGTTACTAAGCGACGAACGCCGCTTTTTACGAACCTCTGGTAAGTACGGCGCAACTCGCAAACGATAAAAAAATCCGAGTGTCTTGTCGCGGTACGCCACCTTTACACGCGGTAACAAAAACGGCGCATCGGAGGAGGTTGCAATGCCTCGCTGAGTAGTACACGCCCCCAAAAACCCCGCCTGTTCCACCAATGTAGGAGTACGCCCGTTTAGATGACCAAAGGGATAGCAGAAGGTCGTTACCTGCCTCCCAAGTTCCGCCTCCAACTCCTGTTTTCCCTGCGCTATCTCGGCGAGGGCATCGGCATCGCTAAGAGCGTCTAGGTGAGGGTGGTTTGCGGTATGCCCCGCAATCTCCCAACCTGCCGCCTGCAACTCCCTCAAACGGTTCCAATCCATCAGAGGAAGCACCACATTCTTGGTATCTGCATCCCAGTCGTTTGCTTTGCCTACTGCCCTAGAGACTGCAAACACAGTTGCTACAAAGCCCAGTTCCTGTAAAATTGGGGCGGCATACTCTCCTACATTTACGTAGCCATCATCAAAAGTAATCACAAAAGTACGGGGGGGTAGGGGAGTACCTTCTGTCCACGCCGCCAGCACCTCTCCAAACGTGCGGGCTACGTATCCCCAACGCTTCATTAGGCGCATCTGCTTGGCGAAATCCTCTGCCGAAACGTTTAGAAAGGTATCCCGCTTAGACACAACGGGTTCACCTACTTTATGATACATAAGGATAGGGACAGGGGGATGTTTCATGGGGCTAGGCACGGTTTAGTATCTGTTGGTAGAGGGCTTCGATGTTGTCTACCATCACCTTTGCAGAGAATCGCTCTCTCGCCTCTTGTTGGGCGTTCTCTCCCATCTTTTTGCACAGAGCGGGTTCGTTTAGGAGAGAGAGAAGCCCCTCCGCAACCGCAGAGGCGTTGCGTTCGATAAGCCGCCCCGTCTTAAAATCTGTTACCAGTTCGGGGTTTCCCCCTGCGTGTGTCACCACAACGGGCTTCCCCATCGACATCGCTTCGATGATTGCCATGCTACACGCCTCATAACAGGAGGGCAGAGCGATAACGGTAGTAGCACCTAGCAGACGCTTCACATCGTTGCGGGTTCCCGTAAAACGAATATGGTCTAGTACACCGCTGGCAGTAGCAGTATCGCAAAGGCTCTGCTTAAAGGCGGGGTCTGCGGGTCCCACACACATCAGGTAGGCATTGGGGCGTACTGCGACTATCTCATGCATCGCGCTTACAAGCAGAGGATGCCCCTTAAAATCGTTGACGTGACCAAATATCCCAATAATCTCGGCGTTATGCGGTATCCCAAGCTCGTCGTGCACGGAGTAGGGTTCCGTAGTAGCCTCTTCCTCTCCGCTCTCCGTAATAAACTCTGTTCCGTTATAGATTGTGTGTATCTGCGCTTCCGGAATCCCTAGTTTAAGAAAACCCTCCTTCACCCAATCCGAAACCGTTACGATATGGTTACGCGGGTTTGGCATGAGGTAGCGATAGACAAAATCGTGCGACTGAACATGAACCGAAGAGACCACAGAACGCCCCGTCATGCCCCCCAAAACACACCCTAAATAGGTAGCACGAGTAAGGTGGGAGTGGATAATATCTATCTGGTGTTCATTTACGAACTGTTTGAGGTGGTTTGCTATACGGAGGAGGCGCGGAAAACTCATCTTATACTCAAAGACCTGTGCTCCCACTGCCCGTAACTGGTCGGGGAGCCAGTCCCCTTGGGGGCAGATAGCAAAAATCGTATGCCCACGCTTCTTTAGGCGTTCGGTAAGCACCACAACGTGCTTCTCTGCCCCCGATATACGCGAACTAGAAACAATTTGCAGGATGTTCATTGAGTAGTATCCACAGCAGTATCTCAAAAAGAGTAGAGTAGTGGTCTATTGTACCCCGTTCATAGGGTTTATCGAAACCTTTTCGTTTACTAGGAAGCAACACTCTTATAGGTATACTAACTCTGTACCTATGCACCAATCAAAGGGATGAACAAGGAACAGAGCCATGAGACGAACCAATCGGCATGACAAAGGAATAATCGCTTTAGCAATTGGTGTGCTTGTGGTCGTGATTGTTCTCAATATCCATAAGCGAATGCTCTATGCTGACCTCTCTAAAGCGGTCTTCGAGGGCAACCTGCCAGAGACCGAAAGGCTATTAAAGAAAGGGGCAAGTCCTATTCCTACGCGGGGGCTACTCTACGTCTCTTTAGTGAACCACCACGCCGATATTGCAAAGCGGCTTATCGACGCAGGGGCAGAGGTAGACGGGCGACTTCTTGGACTTGCTGTAAAACTAGACGAAAAGGAGATAGCCCTTCTCTTGTTACAAAAAGGGGTAGATGTAAAAACGGGCTACCGCCGTTTTGGGGTAGAGGAGCCGCTACTTCATGCCGCTATAGGTAACGACAATAGAGAGATGGTAGCGGAGTTGATACGCCATAAAGCCCCCATCGACAAGGCGGTGGAGGCAACCGGTGCTACTCCGCTCCACTTGGCAATAAAGCGCGGTAATCCGGAGATTGCGGCTCTGCTACTAGAGGCGGGCGCAAACCCTAATACCACCGATGCCTTCAAAAATACCCCGCTTATTAGTGCCGTAAAGGACGATAGCCTTCCCCTTGTACAACTGCTTGTAAAGTACCATGCCGATATAGATGTGAAGGGAGTGAAAGGTTATACCCCTCTGCTGGTCGCTTGCGCTCAGGGGAATGAAGAGATAGTAGATTATTTCCTAAACCTAAAGGCAAACCTAAACACGAAGACAGATGAGCAAGATGGGGCATTAGACTTAGCGGCTTCCTTTCCCAACATTGTACAAGCACTCAAAAAATCGGGGGCGCAAGCGGTTACTCCATGATACATGACCTACGCACCCTCCAACTCTACTGCGACCTTGTAGAGACGCGCTCGTTCTCACTTACCGCAGAGCGTAACTTTATTACGCAGTCGGCGGTTAGCCAGCGTATCCGTACTTTGGAAGCAGAACTCAAACGGAGTCTTTTAGAACGGGGAAGCGGTCAACGAGGTATTCTGCCCACCCCCGCAGGGCAAACCCTGTACGAAGGGGCAAAAGAACTGCTACAACGGGCTTCGGAGCTAGAAGAGAGTCTACAGGAGATAGGGGACGAAGTGGCTGGAACGGTGCGCGTGGTGACTGTCTATTCGGTAGGGCTACACGCGCTTCCCAAACGCCTCAAACCTTTCCTTACTCAGTACCCTAAAGTCAATGTGCATCTGGAGTATAGCCAGACCTCAAGGGTAGTGCAAGAGGTGCTTTCGGGGAAGGTAGATGTAGGAATTATCGCGTGCCCCTCTCCGCGTCAAGGTGTGACAATCTACCCTTTTGAAGAGGACACGATGGTGCTGGTTTGTGCCCCCGAACACCCCTTCGCAACCCGCTCAGAAATCGCGCTTTCAGAACTCGCCAGAGAACCCTTTATTGCCTTCGCACCGCACATCCCTACCCGCCACCTCATAGACGAAAAACTGCGCCTTGCAGGGGTAGAAGCAACCATAGTAAACACTTTCGACAACATCGAGACCATCAAAAATCTGGTGGAGATTGGAAGCGGGGTCGCTATTTTGCCTCTCGAATCGGCGACACGCGAGGCAAACGAAAACGCCCTGAAAATCGTACCCCTCCGCCCCGAAGATGCTTTTACACGCCCTACCGGTATCCTTGTCAAGCAGACTCAACTGCGCTCTGCGGTACGCGCTTTTGTATCGGCTATGAGGCAGGAGTGAGTGGTATAACTGATATTATGCAAATCTATTATTATGAAGCTTCGGCAAGAATAGGTTGACGAACCTCTTCAAAACGGATACCGTTATCTCCCGGATAAGGCTCTGTATGCGGGTTCTCCCCTTTCCATATCTCTAAGGGGATGCCATTAGGGAAGGCGGCACAGATACGTCGCTTGCCGGGCTCGTTTCTTTTGTGAACACAACGCGAACAGACATCGCTATACAAAGGAATGGTTGTCTCAATACCATCCAATCGGTTATTCATCAATCTTCCTCCTGTGCATACTCCAAACCCAATCTTCTCGCCACCTGTAACCACACCTCATGCCAGTGCAGGGCTTGTGCCTCTGTAGGAGTCAACCGCTTTTGTGCAATCCTAGCATCAAATTCGTCGTAGACCCAGACCTCCACTTCATCTAGTGTGGGCTTTAATGTATCCTCCCAATAGGAAAGACTCCAGCCCTCTGCCGGAGGTTTCATAGAAAAGCGTTGTTTGGGGGTAACTACCCGTATCTCTGCCAATTCGTGCGTAGAAGCAAGAGCAATATCCGAATCCGAAAAAGAGTTCCCCCAAGAACGAATGTCACTATCCGGATACTCCAGCCCACGCGGATGATTGTGGGTAAGGATAGCCCCCTTCATTAGTGAGGTCTCTTCTCTAGTAAACTCTACTGTATACTGCACACCAGCCTTAGACAGAATCAAAATCCCTTGAGCATTATAGAGAAATGCCGATTCAAAAGGTTGTCGTCGGATAGAGTTCTCTTTCTCACGAATGATATTCTGTACTGTTCTGTGCTTTTCAGGAACCCTCTCTGTTTCGTCAGGCATATTACAGAAACCCTTTGGAGATGAAGAACCATTATGTGTTTCTCATAACGATTTAGTATGCCGCACTTATACAGCATTTTACCCCTATACACAAAGAGTTACACCTCCCACGCTTTCCGTGCCTCCTCCATCGTCACGGTTTTGCCCTCCTCCATCCAAGCGTAGTGTGCGATAGGGTCTGCCCCCATCCATCGCTCGTCGGCAGGTTCGTTGGCGCGTTGGTAGCGTGTGTCGGCGGTGATTCGGAAGCGATTACTGGTGTTGGTAAGCGAGCCGTGCATGGTAAACATCTCAAAAATCAGCACGTCCCCCATCTCGAACTCAGAGGTAAGCCACCTACCTCCATACTTCTCTACGATTTCTAGCGGGTCATCCGAAAACGAGCCCGTCACGTGGTCTCTATCCACATCCATTTTCCCATAGGTCTGCCGTACCCGCTCTAGGTTCGGCGCGTTGTGAGAGCCTTCCAAAATCGCAAGGGGCCCCATATCGTAACTCACATCCCCTAGGGGTGTCCAGCAGGTATAAAGGCACTGCGTACCCCGCCCCATGTAGGGCATATCGTAGTGCGCCCCCGAAAAGTCTCCCTGCCCAATAAGCCGCAACCACTTATAGTCGAAGGTAAGAGCCGGTGCTTCCAAAAAACGCTCGAAAAAGCCCATTATCTCCACCGACTCCACCGTAGCCAAGAATTTGGGGTCGCGAGTCAGTCGCTTACTGCCGCCCATAAACGCACTTCGCGCCCCCGCTTTAATCACGCCCTCCATCAGTGGATAGTCAGCATCTAGTTGTCCATTCTCTGCAAGATTCTCCAGAAGGAAGCGACGGGTAGTCTCTACTGTCTCTCTGCGTTGTACGCCTCGTAGTAGCAGGTAGCCCTCCTCTGCCATTCTCCTCTGAAGGGCTTTCGCATCGTGAAGAATGTCGTTCGACTCTCGCAAGTTTCCAAGAAGCGCACCCCCCAACTCCAGTTCTGCCTGTGCCATTTTTAGTTGCATCGCACCGCCTCCTTAGTTCTGTAGTAGCACTGGACGGCACCACGCCCCCGAATGTCCCTTTAGGTTAATTGGCAGTGCCATAAAGGTCTGCGGCATGGGCAGGGTATACACCTCTTGGGGGATATGTAACTCCTCTACTATCCAGATACCCTTCCCCAATAGCAGGGTATGAACCGCCGCGTCGTTTGCGCCATCCCATCCCCCAATACCCCAGTGGTCTACCCCTAAGCCGCGTATCTGCCTCTCTATCAGCCATTCCGCACATTCTGGGGTAAGGCGCGGCGACTGATAGAGCCACTTGCTAGTGCGCTCACGCATATCTCCCCAACCCGTTGCCATGAGTACAATGCTATCTTCTGGTAGGTCAGTTGGGAGGGCTTTTGCAAGTAGTTCGGAGGTAATTTTGCCTTGTGGCTCTATGCCCCTCAAGTCGGCAAGGTAGGCACTGCCCACAAACCCCTCTAGCGGCATCTCATCGATAGGCGTACCCCCTGCGATTTTGTGCAGGGGCGCGTCGATATGGCTTCCCGTATGGCTTGCAAGAGTGAGGGTCTCCCAGCACCACTCGGCTTTATCGTGGCTAGAACTCACTTCCGACTTCACCAGTGGGTGCGCGGGGCAGTTCGGTGCGGTATGGAAAATAGGTTGCGACAGATCTATCAGGCGCATAAGCGAAAAAACGCTCCTCTCTCTCAATGTCGTGGCGGCTACTCCGTTTTCACCGCTTCTGTAACGGCTTTGGGCTTTGCACCATTTTGGGGCTTTGCTTTGCCCTCACGATACCGAATTGCCGCCTCTATCAGCCCACTAAACAGCGGGTGTGCCCGATTCGGGCGAGAGCGGAATTCGGGGTGGAACTGTGTCCCGATAAAGAATGGGTGCGAAGGAATCTCCACTATCTCCACCAAGCGGTAGTCCGGTGATAGCCCTGAACAGACCATTCCTGCCTTGCTCATACGCTCACGGTACTGGTTGTTCACCTCAAAGCGGTGGCGATGACGTTCGCGAACCGTGTGTGTACCGTACAGCCTCTCTGCAAGGCTTCCCGCAATGAGTTGGCACTCATAGCCCCCCAAGCGCATGGTTGCTCCCTTATAGGTAATTGCCTTCTGTTCTGGAAGAATGTGAATTGCGGGGTTGGGGGTGTCGGGTTCCACCTCCTCCGAGTTCGCGTTGGCTATGCCTAGCACGTTGCGGCAGAACTCAATCACCGCCATCTGCATACCGTAACAGATACCAAAGTAGGGGACTTTGTTCTCACGGGCGTACTGCACCGCCTTAATTTTACCCTCCACTCCTCGCGCCCCAAAGCCCGGAGCCACCACAATTCCATCCATACGCTTTAGGTCATCTAAACTCTCTTCTACGTTATCGCTCACAATCCAGTGAAGTTGTACGCGGCAGTTGTTGGCGATACCGCCGTGCTTGAGAGCCTCCCCAATCGAGATATAGGCATCTCCATTCTCCACATATTTACCCACCACCGCGATATTCACCTCATGCGCGGGATGCTTAATGCGCTCAACGGTCTCTTCCCACTCCGCTAAGTTAGGGGGATTTTCGGGTAGGCGTAGCC
This sequence comes from bacterium, assembly GCA_900299305.1. Classification (GTDB taxonomy): domain Bacteria; phylum Armatimonadota; class Chthonomonadetes; order Chthonomonadales; family Chthonomonadaceae; genus CAIJLM01. Next base: position 37,662 of record OMJJ01000265.1, read on the forward strand.
GCTTTACTACAAAATCCGCAAGCCCTGAAGCCTCGAAGCGCAGGGGAACCTCGTAAATCGTCTCGACGGTCAGCGATTCCGCAACCGCCTCCGCCTCTACATCACAAAAGAGCGAGATTTTGTTCTTTACCTCTTGAGAGAGGGGCAGGTCAGAACGGCAGATAAGTACGTCCGGCTGAATCCCGATTTCGCGCATCTTGATAACACTGTGCTGGGTGGGCTTCGTCTTGATTTCGCCCCAAGGTCCCACCGTAGGAATCAGGGTAACATGAACATAGATAACGTTTTCGTAACCCACATCCTTACGGAACTGCCGAATGGCTTCGAGGAAAGGTAGCCCCTCAATGTCTCCCACCGTACCACCCACCTCGGCAATCACCACGTCTACGCCCTTGCCTGCGTCTAGTACCCTCTGCTTTATCTCGTTGGTAACATGGGGAATCATCTGTACGGTAACGCCCAGATAGTCGCCCCGCCGCTCTTTCTCAATTACAGAGCGATAGACGCTTCCAGTGGTGACACTGGCTTTGCGGCTGAGGTCAATGTCTACAAACCGCTCGTAGTGTCCGAGGTCGAGGTCGGTCTCCGCGCCATCATCCGTAACAAAGCACTCCCCATGTTGGTAGGGGTTCATCGTCCCTGCATCTACGTTGATGTAGGGGTCGAGTTTCTGCATAGTTACGTTAAAGCCCCTGTTTCGCAGGAGCCTTCCGAGGCTGGCAGTGGTGATTCCCTTCCCGATACTACTCACCACACCCCCCGTTACAAAGATATATTTCGTCATTATTGGTGTCTCCCTTTCTTCTCGTCTTCTTCCCGTCGTTTTCTGTAATATATGTTACGTACTCGCCCTCATTCTGTCCTTGCAGGACATCTTTCCCCCAACTTTGGGGGAAAGAGAGAGTAGAGAGGTATATTTGTTATGAGTAAGGTATACCTGTGCCAAAAGGCAGGAACCTTACTACACAGTGCATTCGCCTCTTCGCCCAAACTTGGGAGAAGAGGTTGGTGATGAGGGCTAAAACCTTTCGCACTGCGTAACATGAGTCTGCACCATGAGTTGCTAAAGCGAGGCTTAAAACAACTCTGGTATGGGCTTACCCTTTGCCGCAAGGTAGATAGGTCTACCCGAAGGGCTAGGAATGGGCTTGGTACGGTCTATGCCTAGTTTTTCGTAGATAGTCGCCGCGTAGTCTTCTAGGGTATATGCCATGCTACTGGTGATGTAGCCCCCATCTCTATCCGTAGAGCCTACCACCTGCCCCCCCGGAACTCCTGCCCCCGCAAAAGCAAAACTAAAGGCGTTTGTCCAGTGGTCGCGCCCCTGCCTGTCGTTCATTTTGGGGGTGCGTCCAAACTCGGTAACAAAACATACGAGCGTCTCCTCTAGCAAACCGCGCTGGTGCATATCCTCAATGAGCGCAGAGAAGGCTTGGTCGGTAGAACCCATCATGGGCCAAGTAGCGATACCGTAACGCCCTGCCCCCGGTCCTCCGTTTGGAATGTTGGTGTGACTTTTGGAGTAGATAGCATCGTGATGATCCCAGTTCATGTTATTCCCACCGCTATAACTAACGGGCTTACCATCCCGAAATGAACTCTCTGGCTCACGCACATCTACCGTTACAAAGCGTACCCCCGATTCGATAAGTTTACGGGCAAGTAGGTAGCACTGCCCCCTATGCCCCATACCGTAACGCTCCCGCATCTGTGGGGTTTCGGTGTGCATATCGAAGGCTTTGCGCGTGAGGGGGTTGGTTAGCATATCCTCTGCTTGTCCCATAAGAGAGCGCATTGCCTGTACATCCCGTGCCCCCGCTTTGTTGACGTACCCTACATCCAACTTACTTAGCAAATCGCGCCTATCCTTAAAGCGGCGTTCGTCGATGTTCGCGAGCAGTCCCAAATTAGGCACTCTCCAGTTGGGGTTCGCGGGGCTACCGCCCGTTTTGAAGACGGTGTAACCGGGGGGCAGAAACCCGACGGTGGAGTTGTATGCTTGCTCACTGGTTCCGGGCAGGAGGATATTAGAAGGAAGGTAGAGTGCCTCTGTTCCCATCTGGTGCGCGACCACAGAACTCATGTCTGGCATCTCGATGGGGCCGCCGGGTGCCTCCCCAGAGTAGATGTACTGCGACCCTTTGGGGTGCGAGTTACCAATACCAGGCGTGGGCTGAATCATACAGCGTACTACCGTCAGGTGGTTCGCAACTTTGGCGGTACGGCTGAGGAGTTCTGTAAACTGCATTCCGGGTACGTTGGTCTGTATGGGTTTGAAGGGGCTACGGTGTTCGGCGGGTGCATCGGGCTTAGGATCCCATGTGTCCATCTGAGACAGTCCCCCCTGCTCAAAGATAACCAGTACCCGCTTTGCTCGTCCCGATTTAGTGTGAAGGCTCTCTAATGCCCCTACTTCTGTTCCAAGCAGTGCCGAGAACACCCCGCCCAAACCGATCCCCAAAAAACTACGTCGCGGAAAGTCCCGCTGATGTGTCATAGCGTCTTATCTCCGAGTTGCACTATCGCCGTGCCTCCGCAAAAGGAAAGGAGGTGTGTTTTTGCAGACGGCTCACGTGCGGAATTCCCTCATAAAAGGGGTTGTTCTGGTAGTGGCACACGATGTTGGAACGCTCTACCGTATCGACCTCTTTCATGCCGCGATGTGGGATATGAGAGAAGAAAAGGACAACATCTCCCGCTTTGGGATAGATGGTAACGTGTTCCAAACCTTCGCACCACTCATTAAAGGCGGCTTCGGAGACCGACCACCCATCGGGGCGAACCACCTCGTCGGGTGGCGCGATACGGTGTCCGTTCTTGACGTAGGTGAGGTTCGCGATACCCGGCGCATTATCTTGAAAGTAGAAGGTGGTGTTGATGCCCGTCGCTTTGGAGGCGTAGGGCGCGTGGTCTTTCTGCCGCCAATAGCCGTAAAAGTCCAGATGCCACTCCTGCTTATAGGGTCCCGGATTGATATGCCCACGCAGAGAGCGCAGTTGGCACTGAGACCCGTAGAGGGCTTCCAGATAGAGGCGGACGCTTGCATGACCCACCAGCGGTGAAAACACCTCCGACATTCGTTCTAGTAGGCTATCAAACCACATATTACCCACCGCGTTCAGCCCCTCTTCCCATCCATTTGCGCGTGCTTGGTTGAGAGCGACACGACACCGTTCGTTCTCTTCGGGAGTTAAGCCGTTGGGAATGAGAACAAAGCCGTTCTCTTCTAGTTCTTGCAGTCCTTGTTCCAGCGTAGGTTTCACAGTTTTCTCCTTAACGGTTACTTAGCGGATTTTGTCTCTAAAGAGCGAATCTTGATGCTACGAAATGCCGCTTTTGTCTGATAGGTAGAGATGCCAAGCGGCTTCGAGAGGGAGATTTCACCATGCCGTAGGCTTATCTTTTTGCCCGTTATCTCTAAGTCTACAATCGGCTTGTTATCGAGCCACGCTTCGATTTTAGTGGGGGTTACGCGCAGTAGCACTTTGTACCAGTGGTCTTTTACAAAGGTGAGGTACTTTGTGGTGGTGTTCTCCACAGCGGCTTGCCCATCGATACTCGATATGCCGACCACACCTCCGCCCCAACCTCCCAAAATCAGACTCGCAAATGTATCTCCTACAGGGAAGGTAAGCCCACAGAAGAAGTCGGTTCCCTGTACCTTCATGCCCTCCAACGCGACCTCGTAGTTTGTTTTGGGTAGGGCATCTCCTGTCCAGTTAAACCCACTAAGAGCCTCTCCGCTCTCCACAAAAATAGCAGGCTTCTCTTCACGAAACTTAGGCTCGAAGCGTACTTCGCCGCCGCCACCAAACTCGGTGCGCGTCCAACCCGTAAGCGATTTTCCGTCGAAGAGGTCTTTCCACTTGTTCTCTGTGGGCTTCTTTACGGGCGCAGTGACCCCCTTCTTTGGAGGTTTGCTTTTGGGTGCGCTCTGCACAAGAACGGGAGCGGGCAATGCCAACTGTACGGCTAGAATGGTGGTTATAAGGGATGGAAACACGGGACACACTCCTTTATGAAGGGAATACCGCTACTGGGTTCATTACTCTATTCAAAGAATACCTGATATACGCCTCTCTCTATTCAAATCCTGCTTGCTAAAAATGGCATGGAGTGGTATAGTTGCCCAAAGTGTTCACATTTCCTTCTTCTTGAGGAGAGATAACCATGAGACATCGTAACGGAAACTCTTTTGTGATGGGTATTTTGTTGTGTATGGCGGTACGGGGAGAGGCACAGACTGCCGCTCCTGCCGTGGTATCAGCACAACCGCTTTTGGCACAGGTTCGGCGTGTGGAGACAGCACTGGAAGCACTGGGTAGCCCCCTTCCTACTCGTAACCACGCCCTCCTAGAACGCGCCGCAAAAGAGGGCAACGACGCAAAAGCCGTTCAGATGGTGCAAACCGCTCTCGATTCACTCTGCCTACTCAATGTAAACATCAATCCAGAGGCACGGGTTAAGGTGAAGCAGGGCGCGGCAAAGCCCGAACTATTGGCACAAGGTTGGCGCGTCTTTCTGGTGCGTGTAGAGAACATGGCGGGGGTAACAGCCGAACTCAAAGCGTCTAGCCCCAACGCACAACCCCTCTACAACTCTCCGCAGTCAGAGGTACGTGATAGATGGATGGATATGCAGATGTTCAATGCAGAACCGCTCTCACCGCGTCTTAGCGGGCTAGGCTTGGAGTACCGCATTATCCAACTCTCTAGCCGAGATGCAGGACAGCGCGAGGCAAAAATTGCGTTTAATGTGGGGCAAGGCACACAGGATATAGGGTTTCGTAACGACGCGGATATTCTGTTTCACATCGCTCGCCCGTCCGAAGTGATTTTCCAGATTCGGGACGAGAACCAGAAACCCACTACCGCCATGTTCACCATTCGCGATAGTCTGGGGCGCGTCTATCCTGCTCAGACTCGAAGGCTCGCCCCCGATTTTGCTTTTCACCCTCAAATCTATCGTGTGGATGGAGATAGGCTTGCCCTTCCGGTAGGCGAATATACTTTTGAGTACACCCGTGGACCGGAGTATATCGCGCAATCTCGCAAGATAACGGTAGGCAAAAAGCCGCAAAAGATAGCCTTCGCTTTAGAACGGTGGATAGACCCCTCTCTGCTAGGTTGGTGGTCGGGCGACCATCACATCCACGCGGCAGGGTGCGCCCACTACACCAACCCCACACAAGGAGTTCACTCCCCCGATATGGCACTGCACTGCCGCGGCGAAGACTTGAAGGTCGGTTGTGTCCTCACATGGGGTCCCTGTTTCGACTACCAGAAGCAGTTCTTTACGGGCAAAATAGATACCGCCTCTAAAAACCCCTACCTGCTTCGCTACGACATAGAGGTATCGGGTTTCGGGTCACACCAGTCGGGACACCTCTGCCTTCTTCGCCTAAAAGACCAGATGTACCCCGGCGGCGACTCCTCGAAGCACTGGCCCACCCTCTGCCTCAACACTCTCAAATGGGCAAAGCGGCAAGGGGCAATCTGTGGGCCCGCGCATAGCGGCATTGGGTTAGGGGTCAACTCGAACGACCTGCCCAACTACCTGATACCGCCCTTCGATGGTATCGGCGCGATAGAGTACATTGTGGACGTAACGCACACCGTTCCCGGTCCCAACGGAACCCCTGTCCCCGCAGTAGACTTTATGTCTACCGTAGACACCCCCTTCTCGAACGAACTGAACATCTGGTATCACACCCTGAACTGCGGCTATCGTACTCGTATTAGCGGCGAGACCGACTTTCCCTGTATCTCCGGTGAGCGCGTAGGTAAAGGGCGTTCCTATGTGAAACTAGACGGTAGCCTCGATTTTGATGCGTGGTGTGAGGGGATTCGGCAAGGGAGATGCTACGTTAGCGACGGGCGTAGCCACCTGATGGACTTTGCGGTCAACGGTCAGGGCGTGGGCGAAAAAGAGAGCGAGATACGCCTCCCCAAAGCCGGTAAAGTACACGCGAGTCTGAAAGTAGCCGGGCTACTCCCAGAAACCCCTGACCCCACCGCAAAGCAGGGTTGGTACTGGAACTTGGAAAAGGCACGACTGGGAACGTCTCGGCAGGTGGAGGTAGAAATCCTTCAGAACGGCTACCCTGTGGGACGTAAAACCATTACGGCAGACGGCAAGACCCAAGAGGTCTCTTTCGATATAGAAATATCGCGAAGCAGTTGGGTAGCGGCACGCATTCTTGGGTCGTCGCACACCAACCCGATATTTATCCTTGTAGATAACAAGCCCATTCGCGCTTTCCGCCGAAGTGCAGAGTGGTGCTTAAAGAGCGTGGAGCAGTGCTGGTCGCAAAAGAAGCAGTTCATCGCCCCCGCCGAAATGAACGACGCGATACAGGCGTACCAACACGCTCGTGAGGAGTATCGTAGAATACTATCGGAGTGCGAGTGGGAGTAGGGGCGTTTTAATCTATGAAAAGGGTGAGAAAACGATACATTATGGGTGCGATATTCGCGCTCTGCTGTTTCTTAGTAGTCGGGTACCGACTGGCGCACCCTGTCGAAAACTTGAATGACGCTCTCTTTGTCGCTATCCGCGAGGGCGACGCTCAAAAGGTAGAGGCTTTGTTAAAGAGGGGAGCGAACCCGAACGGTTTGGGACGCTATGCTTCAGATATTGATACCAGAGGCATTGTCAAGAGGATTGATTCTGCGTTTACGGGCAAATACGGCATTGAAGAGAATGGCTTTGAACTTCGCCCTGCTCTGCACCATGCTATACGATACGATGCAGTCATGTCTGTTCTTCTTAAACATGGTGCAGACATAAATGGGTATCCTAAAAACGGATCAGAGGCAAACGACGAAGTAGATGCCTTTAGGTCTCACACCCCACTATACACAGCTATTGTGGAAAATGACATTCACGCTGTAAAATTTTTATTGGATCATGGTGCGGACTATTCCCGAAAGATATACCGTGATGAATATGTGATTGGTCGTGCACGCTCTCCAGGTATGGCAGAGTTTCTGGAGCCTTACCGCCATAAAATCCATGCTGATCAGACAAGAGGATTCGACCTGCCGTGAATTTTTGGGGTTAGAGGAGGTGCTGTTATGAAACGATGGTTTAAACAGCTTATTAAGAACCGCGCTCTGCTCGTGTCTTTGATATTTTTACCTTTTGCCTTTTACATTTATCTACTGACTCCAAACGGCATTAAATGGCAAAAGCATCTATTAACCTATACATTTTATTTGCATCGAGGCGAATATGAAGCTATTGTTTCTAAAGCGGAGCGTTTGTTGTTTAAAAATGAGGAAGAAAAAAACTTGTATAACGGGGTGGATACTAGAGAGCGCACCATTGAGGGAACTGGCAATCCTGACATGGTGTTTGCACGCAGAGACAGCAAGGGATTCTACAGTGTGACAATCTATGTTATGGACTATGGGAGATTTGGAAGGTGTGCTTATGACTATACAGACGAACCCGATAAACATTTCGGCAAGAAGTTTTTAGATATTGTCACAAGGATTAACGCCCATTGGAGTTTATCTTGCACAGATAGTGATTGACCTCTTAAACCCTAATAAGGAGCGTTTACGATAGTGTAGGGCTAATCTGGTGATTGGAATGCCCACAGTTCTGCTCATGCCCCCTATTCTCCATCTCCTTTCCCCCGTTTGACACGGGAGAAAGGAGTGCTAGGGTGAAAGGTGTTCTGTTTGATTATAGACCATAAGGAAACAGAAGCCCCTTGAACACAAGGCATTTTGCCCTTTCTCCTGCGTGAAGCGGGGGAAAGGGTTGGGATAGGGGGACGTTCGCTATACAAGAACCGCTATGAGTAAGCGCACAAACCCTGTGTAAAGTGAATTGGCTATGAGTGCTGTTCGTCCCATTATAGCAATTTGTACTGACATTGAACCTCATGTTCTCCATTGAACTGGAGACTCTTGTGACGGATTAGGGAGTACTAGAACGATGCGAATCCTTGCGGGAAGCGTTCTTCTTATGTTGTGGGTCTCTTCGGTGCAGGCGCAAACAAAGCACTGGTCTTTTGTAAGCCCTGTGCGCCTTGTCGTGCCGAAGGTGAAACGTGCCGCATGGGTTCGCAACCCCATAGATGCCTTTATACTCCACTCCCTCGAAAAGCGGGGGATGTCGCCCTCACCCCCTGCGGATAAGGCGACCCTGCTTAGACGTGTTACCTTCGACCTCACGGGTTTGCCGCCCACACCGCAAGCGGTAGCCACCTTCCTCGCCGACAACTCTCCAAACGCCTACCCGAACATGGTGACAAGGCTACTGGCTTCGCCGCAGTACGGAGAGCGATGGGCGCAACACTGGTTGGATGTGGTGCGCTTTGCCGAAACCAACGGCTACGAACTGGATGCAGACCGCCCACAATCTTGGCGGTATCGGGAGTACGTGGTTCACGCCTTAAATACCAATAAGCCCTACAATCAGTTTCTTATAGAGCAGATAGCGGGAGACGAGATAGCCCCCAAAAGTTTTGAAGCGCGGGTAGCAACGGGCTTTCTAAGAGCGGGGGCGCGTCATGTGGTGGGAGGAAATCAGGACGAGGCACTCAATCGGCAGGAGTGGCTTACTGAAGCGGTAGCCGGTATTGGGAACGGGGTGCTAGGCTTGACCATAGGGTGCGCCCGTTGCCACGACCACAAGTACGACCCCGTATCGCAAAAAGACTACTATGCGCTACAAGCGTTCTTCTCCGCTTCCGATGAATACGACTACAAAGCGCACACTCAAGCGGAAAAGCAGAAGTACGAAGCGGCACTAAAGACACACGCAGAGAGCCTAAAACCCCTCAAAGAGCAACTTTCTACCCTAGAAAAGCCCTACTACGAGCAACTTAAAGCAGAGAAGAAGGCACACCTCGAACCCAAGTACCTGCAAGCACTGGAAACTCCCGCAAAGCAGAGAACTTTAGAGCAGGTACGGCTTGCGGAGTTCGCGCACAACGCTATCAATGTTTCGTGGGATGAGATGCTTGCCGCTCTGCCCTCCGATGTGCGAGAGCGTAGGGCAAACCTCCGAAAGCAGTTGCACCAGTTGGAACAGAAGGAGCCTACCCCCTTACCAATGGCTCCGGGTGTCTCCGACATTCTCACACCTACCCCCGAAACACATCTCTTGGTACGCGGTGACGTGCATACTCTCGGTGCAAGCGTAGCCCCCGACTTCCCTACCGTCTTGAAAACCGCCTCTAATCTACCAAACCCCTCTACAAACAGGCGACTGGCTTTAGCGCAGTGGCTCACTCGCCCTGATAACCCCCTTACGGCGCGAGTCATGGTAAACCGCATCTGGCAAGGCTATTTCGGAAAGGGACTCGTTCGTACTCCCAACGACTTCGGGAAAAACGGCGAACGTCCCACGCACCCCGCACTGCTAGACTGGCTTGCTACCGAGTTGGTACGAACAGGGTGGAACCTTAAACAGATACATCGGCTCATTGTCACCTCAAACACCTACCAACAGGCGAGTACCTACAATGCCCTACGCGCTCGCCAAGACCCCGAAAACCGTCTACTTTGGCGACAAAATCGCCGCCGTTTGGATGCAGAGGCTCTCCGCGATTCGATACTCGCCTCTGCGGGAACCTTGAACCCTGCTATGGGAGGGGCATCGGTGCGCGTTCCCCTCGAACCGGAAGTAGTAGACACCATCTTCACTGAATCGGAGCCGGATAACCTCTGGCAAGTAGACCCCGACCCCAAACAGCACACGCGCCGAAGCCTCTACCTTGTACGAAAACGGAACGTGCGCCTTCCCCTGCTTGCGGTGTTTGATATGCCCGATAGAATGCTCTCCTGCGCGGCGCGGGGGCAGAGTGTGAGCGCACTACAGTCGCTTACCCTGCTCAATAGCCCCTTTATGCAGGAGCAGAGCGGAGCGTTCGCAAGCCTCCTCCTAAAAACACAGCCCTCAGAAGAGTGGCGGGTGGCTACCCTCTTTATACGAACGCTCAGCCGCCTGCCCACCGAACGGGAAAAGCAGTCTACCCTGCGATTTTTGAGAGAACAGCGCAAACTACTCCAAAAACAGGGCGAAGCCAACCTAGAACAGAGACTCTGGTCAGACCTCTGCCTTGCTATCTTCAACCTGAACGACTTTATTTCGATACACTAATGGTCTGTTAAGATATATCTGCTATTTCCACCTCTCCCTGTCCTGCGGACATCCCTCCCCGACGCGGGGAGGGACGGTGTTAAAGGCAGTCTTGTGAGGTATTTCCAAAAAACCATTCTTTAGGTTTACATATCACTAACGCTTGCGAGATAGGAGCCAGTTGTGAAAACTCATTGGACGCGCTTACTCTCTACTGCCCTGCTACTCATAGCCATAACCGCCACCTATAGCGCAACCGCGCAGACGGCGGTCTCTCTACCTACGGGCGTAAAAGCAAACTGGAACCTATCTCAAGCCTACCACGAGACAACTCCCACAAGAGAGCGTGTCTGCATCAATGGGCTTTGGCTCTGGCAACCTGACGAACAAGCCTCCTCTACTCCCCCAAAAGACCGTTGGGGCTACTTCAAAACGCCCGGCTGTTGGGTGGGCATTACCGACTATATGCAGAAGGACTGCCAAACGGTCTTCGCACATCCCAGTTGGAAGGAGACCAATCTAAGCCGTATCACCTCCGCATGGTATCAACGGGAGATAACGGTTCCCGCGGGGTGGAAGGGGCGGCGTATCGCGCTCAGTGTGGAGTACCTGAACTCTTACGCGCTGGTCTTTGTAGACGGCAAGCGCGTGGGTGACCTCCACTTTCCCGCCGGTGAACTTGATATTACCAATGTGTGCCGTGCAGGGCAGAAGCACACGCTTAGTATGCGGGTGGTGGCGATGCCCCTCAAAGCGGTAATGCTCTCCTACCAAGACACCTCCCACGCCAACGAGATAAAGGGAGAGGTAGCGCGGCGCGGTCTCTGTGGCGATGTGTTTTTAACCAGTACCCCCGCTCATGCCCATATCACCGCTACCAAATTAGATACCTCCGTAACGAAGTGGGAGGTACAGGTAACTGCGGATACGGAGGGGCTTTCTCCCAATAAAAACTACACCCTTCACGCCAGCATCACCGAGCAAGGGAGAGAAGTAAAGGCGTTCACCAGTCCCGTTTTCAAAGGAAGCACGAAAGCAGGGCGCACGGTGTTTCGTGCGTCGTGGAAACCCGCCAAACTTTGGGACTTGCACACGCCGCAAAATCAGTATCAGGCGGCACTCTCGCTTAGGGAGGAGGGAACGCTTCAGGATGTTAGCCATCCCACGCCATTTGGGTTTCGCGAGTTTGTTATCAAAGGCAAAGACTTCTATCTAAACGGTTCGCGCCTCTTTCTCTCCGCCGTTCCACTAGATAACGCGCAGATAGGAGCCGCCCTCTCGACCTACGCAGGGGCAAAAGAGAGCCTGAAACGCCTCCAAAGTTTTGGGATAAACTTCGTCTATACACATAACTACGACTGTGAACCGGGGGCGCACCTCAGTTTTACCGAGATTTTAAGAGCCGCCGACGATGTAGGGATGTTGGTCGCACTTACACAGCCCCATTTCAGCCACTACGAATGGAAGAACCCCGGCGCAGAGCGCACCAATAACTACGCCCGTCACGCCGCGTTCTATGTGAAAGTGGCACAAAACCACCCCTCTGTAGTCGCCTACTCCATGAGCCACAACGCCACCGGTTATAACGAAGACATGAACCCCGATATGATAGACGGTATCCACGCCGATAGAGACGAATGGTCTAATCGAAATGCGAAGATGGCACTACGGGCAGAGGCTATCGTCAAAAGTTTCGACCCTAGCCGAATCGTCTATCACCATGCGGGGGGTAACATCGGGGCTATTCATTCTAGTAACTTTTACCCCAACTTTGTACCCATTCAGGAACTCTCCGACTGGTTCGGTCACTGGTCGAAGGAGGGGGTAAAGCCCGTGTTTCTGTGCGAGTACGGTGCGCCCTTTACGTGGGACTGGACGATGTACCGCGGTTGGTACAAGGGAAAGCGCGAATGGGGGAGTGCAGAGGCTCCTTGGGAGTACTGCCTTGCCGAGTGGAACGCGCAGTTTTTAGGAGATAGTGCCTACAAGCTAACCGATATGGAGAGAGCCAACGTAACTTGGGAGGCAAAGCAGTTTCGAGAAGGCAGGTTATGGCATCGGTGGGACTACCCGTATCCGGTAGGCTCTAACGTATTCAAGGATGAGCATACCATCATAGGCAGGTATCTACAGGACAACTGGCGGGCATTCCGTACATGGGGCGTTTCGGGAATTTCCCCTTGGGAACACGACCACTTTTGGAAGTTACGGGCAGGGGTGGATAGAGGAAGAAAAGAGCTAAAGGTAGACTGGGATAACCTACAGCGTCCGGGCTTTAGCCCCGACTACCGAGGAGAGCAGTACGAGCGTTTTGACCTTGCTTATGAAGCAGAAGACTGGGTTCCTACCGAAGAGGGAAGGTCTCTGCTTCGCAACAATATGCCCACCCTCGCCTATATCGGTGGGAAATCGGCGAAATTTACCAGCAAAGACCACAACTTCTATGTGGGCGAAACCGTTGAAAAGCAACTTATTCTTATCAACAACTCCCGAAAAACGGTCACATTTACCTGTACATGGGAATCTCCGTTTCCTCTATTCGAGGGGGAAAAGCAGAAGATAACGGTAACAACAGGAGAACAGAGGCGGATTCCCATACGTTTCAGTATTCCAAGGGGGACAGAGGGAAAGGCATATACGTTAAAGGGTACCTTTCTGGTCGATGGTAAGAAGGTGCAAAAAGACCAGTTTGTATTTCACGTTTTCATTAAACCTTTTGTGTTTTTACCATCAATAAAAGTTGCCCTCTTCGACCCCAAAAGAGAGACGGAATCCCTGCTCAAATTTCCCTATCAGCGCATACAAGCAACCGATAGTCTGGAGGGATACGAAGCCCTCATCATTGGGAAAGGGGCAGTTACTTTAGACAACGCAATCCCCGATATTCGCAGGGTTCGTGAAGGGTTGAAGGTACTTGTGTTTGAGCAGAGTTCGGAGGTGTTGGAAAAACGCTTTGGGTTTAGGGTAGAGGAGTATGGACTACGCCAAGTCTTTCGGCGTATTCTCAACCCAGATTTGGGATTCTGGCAAGAGTCTCTGCACGACTGGCGCGGCGAAGCAACTACCCTGCCACCCCGCCTTGCCTACACCACGCGAGCAATGTATGGACCTACCGTTCAGTGGTGCGGAATAGATGTCACGCGGGTATGGCGGTGCGGGTCTCAGGGAAGCGTCGCGTCGGTACTTATCGAGAAGCCGGCGCGGGGAGATTTTCGCCCGATTTTAGACGGCGGCTACAACCTACAGTACAGTCCGCTCATGGAGTACCATGAAGGTAAGGGGCTTATTGTCTTTTGCCAGATGGATGTAACGGGGCGCACCGAAAAAGACCCCGCGGCAGAGACCCTCACCCACAACCTAATGAACTACCTCGCGGATTGGAAACCAAGCCCTCAAAGAGAGGCAGTCTATGTAGGAAGTGAGGCAGGGAGGGCGTACCTGGAAGCCAGCGGGGTAACTTTGCAACCCTACAAAGGAGGAGAAACTCTTGCCGACCAGACTCTGATAGTTACACAGGGGGGAGGTAAGATACTAGCGCAAAACAGGCAGGCAATCGGTAAATGGCTGGATAGAGGAGGGCGGTTGTTAGTAGTAGGGCTAGAGGAGAAAGAGGCAAACGCCTTTCTACCGTTCTCCGTACACACGACACAAACAGAGTATATCAATACCTACTTTGAACCTGTCGGCACACGCTCACTTCTGGCAGGAATTAGCCCCGCAGAGTTATACTTGCGCGCCCCCCGTGTAATTCCCTTACTAAATGGAGGCGCTAACCTCCGCAGTTATGGCGTGTTAGCAACCCAAGACTATAACATATTTTGTCAGTTAGTTCCTTGGGAGTTCGATAACCCCAAACAGATGAACCTAAAACGCACCTACCGCCGCCTAAACGTACTTATGTCGCGGCTACTCGCGAATATGGGTGTCGCCCAACAGACTCCTCTACTAGAGCGTTTTGTTACCCCACTCTCCAAAACCTCTTCAGAGAAGCGTTGGCTACAAGGCTTCTACCGCGACGATCCGGAGGAGTGGGACGACCCTTACCGCTTCTTCCGATGGTAGCCGCGTTAGTCCAAAGGCACGAGCCGTAAAGCGTTTTGGTAGTACACTCTGTCTTGTACCTCTTGCGGCAAATCAAGGCTTCCCAGAAAGTCGAGGAGGTCGCTACCGTAGTAGTCTCGCCCGAAGAGGAGTCTATCTGAAAAGCGAATAAGAAACTCCCGTGCATGGTTTGGGTCACGTTTGAGAGCGCGGAGGGCAGACCCCGCCGAAAGGTCGGCGCACAGGTTTTCGTGGCGGTCAAACAGCCCGTGTAGCCGTCCCCCCGGTACAATGTCGCCTTCGGGGTAGGCAGAAGGGTCGGCGGCACAGTCACCCGAAATCTCGCGCCAAAAGCCGGGCGCATGACCGATAAAAGTGGTCTCTGGGCAAGCCTCTAAAGCGCGTTCGAGGTTATCAATCGTGCCGCCGTACCAGTTCTTCTGATAGCGCATCTCGCCTGTTTTCGCGTCGGCAAGGTAGGGTACGTCGAGGTGAAGCACCACCGGACACCCCAACCTCCCTGCCACCCGATAGACCTCCAAACAGCGTGGGTCGTCGAAGCAGAGGCGGAACTTCCACTCTCCGCACACCCGTACCCCGTGTATCTTCACCGCCGCCTCAAACAGCTTGGGAGCTTCGGGAAGTTGTGGGTGCGGAAAGTAGCCCAAAACAAACCTATCAGGGTAGGCGTTTCGCGTGAAGATAAGGTCGCTTAATGGGATACCGCAGTGCGTTCCGTCGGGGCGAATATGGACGGGGTTTAGCACTCCATGATAGGCGGGTTCGTCTTCGTGGGGAAGCACCTCCCAACTAAGAAGCCATGCCCTATCTATCTGATGCGCGTCCATATCGGCAACCAGCCCCGCCGCGTCGCGCCCATGCCAAAAAACGTGCTGATGGCTATCTATCCGCATAGCTTACCCCTCTTTCGCCTCGTTGTTCACCGCTTGGACGAGTGC
>OMJJ01000266.1 GCA_900299305.1 bacterium
TGAAGTTGCGGCAGTTTCGCGTTGTTCGAGGCTTCGATATAGAGCGGTGCGATGTAGAGTATCGACTTATCTATGGGGAGTACCAGCAGGTTTCCAAAGTTCGCCGTAGAGCCGCCTTGCCGCAGTAACGAGAGTTGGGAAGAGATAACGGGGTCGCTGTTTACCAAAGAGATAACCTGAGAGGGCCCGTTTACAGAGGCTTGCTGTTCAAAGCGGTAGAGTACCAGCTGACCATAGTTATCTCCGTCGCAACGGGCGCATATCCAACCCAACATATTCTTATCTTCTCGATTGATAGGAGCCATGGGACTCATCAGCAGAAACTCATCGTTTTTCTCTTCGGGTAACCGCATTACTACATAGTAGGGTTCCATCTGCCGGGGGGTAGCGGAACGAGTGCCATCTGCGACGGGTGTAGCGGCAGAAGCCCCCTCTGTGTTCGGCTCGCTAGGAATACCCCAAGCGTCCTCTTTGAGGTAGAAGATACGGGGGTCGTCTACGTGATAGGTGGCGTATACGGTACGTTGTAGGCGGAACATATCTTCGGGATAGCGCAGGTGTTCCCGTAGAGCAGCAGGCATCTCGGAGAGGGGCTTTAGGAGGTTGCCAAAGGCTTTATTGTAGGTCTGTGCAATGGGGTCGTTGCTATCAGAGAGGTACATCTGCACCGTGCCATCGTAAGCGTCTACCGTCACCTTTACGCTGTTACGAATGTAGTTTGGCGCGATACTGCTATAGGGAGTGACCATCACATTGATAGGGGTCGCATAGGGATAGCGGTCTGAGACCGTGTAGCAGTCCATCACCCACGTAAGCCTACCCTCCGCAAGTACAAGGTAGGGGTCGCTATCCTGTTGCACCCATGGGGCGATAAGGTGGACACGCTCTCTTAGTTCTCGGCGGAAGAGGAGGCGGGTCTCTGCTTTCAGGTTCTTCGCAAGCAGAATGTTCACATCTCCCAAGTAGGCACTAAAAGCGACCTTTGCCAGTTCTGAACTCCCTATTCCGATACCGCCTTTTCCCTGATAGGTCGTATAGTGGTCTTGTGCCCCCTGCCCATCGGTAGAGGGATAGTCGAACTCCTGTTGTTCGGTATTTACACAGACATACTCGTCGTTCAAAAGCCCGTAGTAGATTTCGGGACGGTCTAGTTTCAGGTTTGGCTCATTAGCGAGTGAGGATTTAGGAGGAATACCTTGCAAGTAGTAGGCAGGTAGCCCATCCTGCGCTTTGTTTACTGGACTCATTACCAGCCCGTAGCCGTGCGTATAGCCTAGCCTCATGTTTTGCCATGTTTGAGCGGCACGAGGCAGGTTCGTGATGTCCATTTCGCGCCCTGCCAGCATCACTTGGCGGGTCTGCCCCCCAATTTTATAGCGGTCTATGTCGATATTGGTGGGGCGTTCACTATTGAAGTAGTTCTGCTCAAACTTATAGTAGGTTTTCACCGTCTGGTTTTGAGAAAACACCTTCGCCAGATAGTTGTAGTCCCACAAGCGGATGTTGGAGAGTGTAGATTTTTGCCCCCTCAAAGCCGTCGCGTTTAGACTCTCGTCGGCGGGGAAGTTGTTCATCACCTTCACGTTCTCTAGCCCAAAGCCTTTGCGGGTAAACGCGATATTCTGCTTGAGATACTCCTGCTCCATCGCGAGTTGGTTCGGCTCGACGCTATACTTCTGCATTGCCGAAGGCAAACCCTCTCCCAAAAGCAGCCACGCCCCCACCCAACAGAGCGTACTGACCACTACCCAGCGTATCCGCTTGGGTTGGGCAACCGCAAAGAGGCAGATTACCGCCGTAACAATAAGAAGAGCAATCTGAACTTGGTAAGAGAAGAGGCGGTAGTGAATATCGGCGTATCCCGCCCCGTGAAAGATACCGTTGTCTTTGGTAAGGAGGTCGTAGGAGTTTAGGCGTGTGGCATACGCCTGTAGTACCGCAAGCCCCGCCCCGAGTGCCAAGAGGTGCTTTAGGATACGCGGCTCTACATTGGATAGCCCCGCCAACGATTCGAGGGCGCGGGTAAGCGAGTGAACGGCGACTACCGCAATCGTGGATAGGAAGAGTATGGCGAGTAGGGTGTTGTTGATAAACTCTAAAAACGGAACCCGGAATACATAGAAACTTACGTCTTTATGGAAAACGGGGTCGGTTACGTTAAAGGGGGTGACGTTCTGGTAGGCGAGGAAGTTCACCCACTCATTCGAGGCGATGCGCCCTGCCCACAGGCTCACAAAGAGGCACACCACCAGCAAAATTCGCCCCAGTGCCTTCTGGAAACCCTCTCCCCAACTGGCTCCAAACCGCTCTAGCCACTCCCGATTAATTTTATCGCTTGCCATTTTACGAGCAAGGGTGATATTGCCATAGAGCAGAGCAAAGCAGGTAATCCCCATTCCAAAGAACAGTACCGTTTTTGCAACAATCTGCCCCATAAACACCTTCGAGTAGCCCACCTCACGAAACCAGAGGCTATCAATATAGAGGGGAACCCCATTATGGAACAGCAGAAAACAGGCAAAGAGGAACCCTAGCACAAAAAGAACACGCCCCTTGGGGATGCGGTAAGGCTCTTGCGGGTTTAGGTCTATTATCTCTACTTCGGGGTCGTCGTTCATGGGTGCGTCTCCTTCTTAAGGGGTTTTAGCCCTCATCACCAACCTCTTCTCCCAAGCTTGGGAGAAGAGGCGAATGCACAGTGTAATAAGGTTCCTGCCTTTTGGCACAGGTATACCTTGCTTAGTAGGCACTCACCCCCTCTAAATCTCCCCCTTAACAAGTGGGAGACTTGCAATCCCCCCTTCACTGCTTACGTTTGATAGGTAGAAAGCCTTTTATCAGAGGCGACATTCTCTCCCTTGTAAAGGGGTAGGGCAAGGGTGGGGTGAGTTAAAACCTCACAGTGAGCAACCACTTTGCGTTATATGGCAACTGTTCCCTACTCTCTCTTTCCCTCAAAATTGGGGGAAAGATGTCCTGCAAGGACAGAATGAGGGCATTTCCCTTCTTAACTGGGCTACGTCAGGGAAGCACGGGAGGTTTCGCTAATGTACCGAAACGGTCACTTGGGGAGGCTCTGCGTAGGCGGTATAGTGTGCGGAAATGTTTGCGTCGTCGGTGCTACCGTGGTGGAACACAAGGCGGTATTTGAGGCTTAGGCTCTTACCTACTGGGAGGGTATAGTCCCCTGCCCCTTTGTTGCCCAAACCAAAATCGTGAAGCCCAAACGGGTTTATGGCAAATAGCCCGTAGTCGCGGGCGTGCCATGTTTGCGGATGGCGCAGGTTGGCGGGGCTATCCAGTAGGGCAACGCCGTAAGTCTTGCCCCCAATCTCTCCAAAATAGTCCACCCACTCGGCGGGTTTCCCCCAAAGCGATGCCTGTTTCTGCCCCCGTGAGTTTATCATGTTCGCGCTTTTGGTTCGGCTAGGTGCAAGGCTATCTGGTACGCGCAAGCCAAACATTCCCTCTTTGGTATCTCCCAAAAGCAAATCTGCTCCATTGGGAGTAAGAGTTATCTCGAAATCGAAAAGGGTGTCGCCGTTGATTAGCGGAAAGACTCGTATGGTGCGCTCGTCGGTGGCAAGGCGGGTTCCGTTGGGTGCGACCCATGCGCTCTGCGCCTGAAACCCACCGAACACACTACCAGAGATGGGGTTTTTGGTTCTCTCGTGAATCGTTTTTCCCGCTTTCGCCTCTTCGCTCCAGAAGTCTACGCCGTTCACCTCTCCGTGTGTAAACCAAAGCCCACGATGGTGTGGATGGTCGTGCGTATCGGTAGCGACCTGCTCTAGGGGCCAGCGGCGCGTGAAGGGGTTGCCTTCGGGGGTAAGAATGGGATAAAAGAACGGTTTGTTGGGTAGGCTTGGGGTGAGATAGCGCGTAAAGAGATGGCTCTCTGTTGCTTTGGTAACGGGGTTCTGCCCCTTAAAGAGCAGTGCCACTCCCTGCACAGACTCGTCTACCTCTACCCCAGAGGTCGCGGGACTACTTTTCCAACTTAGGCGATAGGTTCGCTTTGCTTGCGCGGGTAGTGCTTTTACGAGGAAGGCAAGATAGGGGCGGCTCTCCTGATAGAAAACCTGTGCCGTATTCTCCTCATTTGCCGCTTGTAGCACATACTGCCCCGAAAGCGTGTTTAGGTTGAGCGTGTTGGGAAGCGCAACGATAACAGGGGCATTTTGAAGTGCCGATTTCCCTGCGGATACCTCAATCTCTACCGATTTGGGGGTATCTGCAAACGCAGAGAGGCACTGCCCCAGTGCTATGGTTGTCATCAAGAAGAAGGTTGTGAAGTGTCTCATTGTGTCTCACTCTCCTCTAGCAGTTTATCCACTCTCTCCTCGAACTTCTGCACCTCTACCAGTAGAAACGTATAGAGTTCCGTATCCGAGTCTTTCGCCTCTGCCAAACAGGCATAGAGGTAGTCATACCCTTCCACGGGACATCCCTCTAGCACAAATTTTCGGGCGCGGGCGGCTATCTTAAAGGCGACCCGCGCTTTGGTTGGCAGGGGGGGCATGGCGGCTACTCCCCGTCGGAGTCAGAGCCGCCCTCTTCTTCGCCGGGACGGCGGCGACCCCGACCTCGCCCTCCGCGTCTTCTTCGGCGGCGATTGAAGTTCAGTATCTCCTCCATATCTGTCAGAGACTGCGCCGCATCTGCCTTCTCGGCATCTGTAGCAGATTTGAACTCCCACGTCAGTTCGAGGTCATCAATACCCGCAGGGGCATTCTCGTCCAACTCGATAGACTCCATACTCAGAATCGCTTTGAGGGTATCAATGTCGGAGTGATTTGTCTCTTCTGCGTCGTTAGCGATGAGAGACTCTGATAACGTAACGGAAGGAGTCTCTTCTACCGTCTCAACAGGCTCTACTTCGGGTAGAGGGGGTGGAGTGGGAACGCGCTCGGTTTGGGGCTGAGGGCGTGTGTTTTCGCGAGGGGCGAGATTGGGGAAGCCTAGCGCACGGAAACGCTCTAGGTTCCCCATACAGAAGAGGCGTGTATTCCCCATACGAAGATAGAAACGGTACTCCCGTGTGTCGTTTGCCACGATACGCCTCTCGGTGAGGTCATAGAGCGCAGTAGAGGCAGGAAGCCGTATGGAACGCTGACCATCTTTGGAGGCGTGAACCATCGCCCAACCGTTGCCTACCAAGAAGATGTCTTCGCCGATAGGAACCCAGCAGTGTACCCCCGCATAACGGCAGATACCCCGCAGTAGTTCGGTATTCAGAGTAGGCTCGCCTACAAACACAGAACGCCATGTACCCAAGTCGCGTACTGCTACCGAAGTGAGGCTAGAGCCTTGATACTCGGCGAGTACCTGTACATTGCTGTCCTCTACATAGTAGGAAGGGTTAATACGCTCACGGGTTCCAAACTCCCTGTTCGTGATGCGTTCGGTGACAGGGTGATGCGGGTTGATAACACGCGACCCGACTTCGGAGTTCCACTCCTGTTGGCGAAGGGTGATACCTATGGTATCTGCTACCGACTCTTCCACTCCACTGCTTATAGTAGGACGCTCTTCACAGGAGTTAGGGGCGTACAGCCATACCAGAGTTTTCCCACCCCCCTGTAGCCTCTCCTTAATAGCGTTACGTTGTGTAACGGTAAGGCGGTAGGGAGTCAGGAAAAGGTAGAGTTTGCTATCCGTTGGGAAGTCCTCATGGGTCACGTCCTCTTGCAGATAGATTCCGTAGGAGGCTCCCACTTTCTGTAGCAAATCGCGTACCCCGTTGGTAAGCAGACGCAGGTGGCTCTCTCCGCGTTGAACATGAAGGAGGCTCTTTTCGTCGATAATAGCGACGACTTCGGGAGAGGTTGCGCTTTTCTGCTGTTGGAGGGAGTTTTGGAAGTAGGTGGTAAAATTGCCAATCCTATCCCAGAGTGCCTCTTCGTCTAGCCAGCCCTCTCCCCACAAGTCCATCCAGCCAATGCCCGTATTCAGCGCAAGCGATTTCCCCATCGACCTATGGTGTACCTGTTCGGTAGAGAAGCGGTCATTCATACGCGGGTTGTAGTCGTCTTGGGGCGACTGTGCAGGGGCAAGGTAGGTTTTGGTGTCGTCTTCCGAGAGCCACAGTTTTTTGTGTAGCAGAACGGAGTGTACGGGAGCCGGAAAACTAGATGCACCGGTGGGCTTGCGGTCACGGTAGGACGGAGGTCCACAAAGCAGGTCGATATGCGGCGATTTGAGCAGTTGTCCTAGCGCAAGATGTCCGCTATACCCGTGTCCAAACTCTAGGGTGTAGCCGTAGCATACCGAGACGAGGGTCTGATAGTCTGTCCCCTTTTTAATCACTTTTGCCAGTGAGGCGATACGCTTTGCGGTGCTATCGGAGGTGAACTCGTGGAAGTCGATATAGCGGCGTTCCCGTCGGGTTTCAAAGAAGGAGCGGGCGGGGTTCGGCTTGGTAAAGGCGGGGGGAATATCGGCGGTGTGGAACTGAACTGCCCCGTCGTGCCATGCCGCACGTAGCGCAACGATGTTGTCTTGATACTTCACCCGTAGCCAGTCGCGGAAAGCGTCGCGGTTGGCGGTGCTTCTGTCGTAGCCTTGGTCGGCGGGTTGGAACCACTCGGCGCGTTCGAGATGATACCCGCAGATACGATTTCCCCACGACTGTGCGTAGACGTGTTCGATGAGGGTAAGCAGAGACCGCTCTACCTCTTTCCAAAATCGGTCACTGGTAAGAGAGGGGTCGCCGCTCGGTTCGCCTTCGTAGTTTGCCATCTCGTGCGGGTATTCGCGCCGCCAGCCCTTTGCGGGAAGAATGGCAAGGCGGGGCAGGATATAGCCCTGTGGGTCGGCTTCGAGAAGGGCGCGAACGCGGTTATCAAAGTCGTCTAGCACCGAACTGTCTTCGATAAGTGGGCAGGGAATCTCGATAAGAGTGGAGTGGATATGTACGCCGGCACGGGCGGCGCGGCGTACCTCCGAAAGCACTTTGGCGCGGTTATCGGGGTTGTCGAGGTTCCCAAAGAAGAGGGAGGGCGGATAGACAACGTTATGAATACGAATTTCGGGAACACCGTCACGAAACAGCAGGTGCGCCCCGACAGTGGTGTCGATAACGGGTATCTCTTCGATTATCGGCGCAACAGGAACTTTTACGATAACGGGTTCTGTTGTGGGTTCTGCCTCTGTGGTCTCTTCAGAGGTTGCCCACTTGTTGCCGCCGCGAGAGCGTCTACGCCGGTTACGTCGTGAGCGGCTCTCACTGGTAGTAGCGGGGGCATCTACCTCTGCACTCTCTTCGTTCTCCGCCTCTTGAGAGACGGCTTCGGCGGGGGTAGCGGCTACCGCTTCGCTAGGGGCGGGGGCTTGAGGGGCGGCATCGGGTCGGGAACCGCGTCTGCGCCTTCTACGTGAGGACGAAGAGGAGGGGGTGGGCGAAGAGACCTCTGCCTCTGCGGTAGGTACAGCCTCTACTTCTGTGGCTTCTAAAGTCTCCTCAGCGGTAGCCTCTGCGCTCTCTTCCTCTTTGGTTTCCGTAGTCTCTTCCGGGGTAGCCTCTGCACTCTCCTCTTCCGCTAATTCGACAGGGGCTTCCGCGTCAACAGTCTCCTCTGCTATGGCTAGGGGTTCTTCAGTAAGAGCAGGGGCAACCTCTACCACTTTTTTACGAGTGCTACGGCGGCGTGTGGGAGGGGTAGCAGGTGTACTAACCTCCTCTACTGCTTCGGAAGCGGTAGAGACGGTGGTAGTCTCCTCAGTGGGCTCTGGAGTAGGAGGTTGTAGCGGTTTCGCGGCAGAACGACGTTGGCGCACCGGTTTGGTCGGTACGCTGTCTGTTTGCGAAATAGGTTCGGAGGAAGCCTCTTCGGAAGAGGGGGCTACCACCGTGTCGGGGGTCGTTGTCGCTTTGGGGCGACGGGTAGAACGCTTGGGCGTTTCTGTGGGCGAGGCGGATGCTGCGGCAGTCCCTGTAGGCTCAGAGCGACGTCGGCGCGAGGTCTTTACAGGCGGCGCATCCATTTCAGACGCTTCCCGATTGGGTTCCACATTCGCCGAGTGAGTGACCTCTGGGGCGGGGAACGCTTCGGGGAGTTCGTCATGGCTCATGCGCGAATCTCCTCAATAGTGGGTTTATTTAGTTGTCAAACGAGCGTAGGCGCAATGGGATGAAAAAGGCTCCCTCTCTTCATACTCTCACTTGGGTTCTGAAGGGGCTTTTATTGCCTTACGGCTCTGTTTTGTTAGGAAGACACCCAGCCTTGTTTACTAAAAAGGGGCTGTCTCTAGGGTTATTATACTCTACACTCTCCTATTCTCTGCCTCTTCCCAAAGTTTTTTCTGGAATTGCCCCTACTTCTCTTTATTACTTCGCCCCTTAAATGCGATAAAAAACGAGGAACTGCCTCGTTTCCTACCTCTATCGCTTTAAGGAGGGCTTTATGTCGAAGACTGCTCACAGTGAATCCGTTGGGGTGTGCGCCTAAGCACACAGTATTATTCACCCTCATACTCAGAGGGTGCCCCTTGGTTTCGCCTGTTTTCAGACATAAAGGAGACTTCGTTGAAGCAGAAAGATTCTGCCGCGCATCGCCGTCGGGAAGGGGTGCCAGACTGGTTCCTGTGTAGCCACTGTGGTCAGTCGGTCTCCCCCGAAGCATACGGTACAGAACACCGTAACCACTGCCCTAATTGTTTGTGGAGTAAGCATCTGGACGAGGAGCCGGGAGACCGCTCGGCAGACTGCGGCGGGTCGATGGAACCTGTTGCGGTTTGGGTACGGCGCGGAGGCGAATGGGCGATTATTCACCGTTGCCGCCGATGCAGTACCCTTCATTCTAATCGTATTGCGGGAGATGATAACGAGATGCTACTGCTCTCGCTTGCTCTACGCCCCTTATCACAACCCGCGTTTCCCCTAGAGCGTATTCGCGCCGGAGAGATACCTCCCGACGCTAGCTAGCCCTACAATCAGAGTAGCCTACCTTGCCGCTTAGGAAGGTGGGCTACTCTGATTCTGTTTTCGTTTTTCACCTCACCTAACCTCTACAAAGGAGAGGTTAGGTGAGGTGAAAGCGGAGAGAGAGCGTCAACCGCTTCCGCAGACGACATCACCGGAAGCACCTCAAAGTCCACCAAATCGTCCCAATGGGAAATCCACTCCGTCAGTAGGTTGGGGTCGTCGCACTCCATTACCTGATAGCAGGTACAAAAGTCGTGGGTTATCCAACTAGAGACATACTTTAGCCCCTCTGGAGCCATACGCCCCTTCTCTCGAAACCGCCGATACACCGGAACCGCTTCCCCGTTCCGAAACCTCTCGATAACCATATACTGCATACGTTTCTCCTCTATACATACAATACAAAAATTATACCTATACACTGCAAAAAGGAAAACTTACCCCACTTAGCGAATAGGACAACAGGCAAGCACTCTCAAGCCATTCCGTAGGAAAATCGCCTGTATCAAGGAGTTACTCATGTCTCATGTCGCTCTCTATCGCCTTGTTTGGATACCCTCCGCCATTGCGATACTCTGTATGCTGGCACTCTTTTCGCAACAGTCCGCAACGGTTCCCGAACCGGAGGAGATGGTTGCCTACACCAGTTCCGACCACAGCACCTCCTTCCAAAAGCCCAAAAACTGGAAGGTAGGCGGACTCTCTCTACACAGTATCGCGTCGGCGATTGTGCTAGAACCTGCCCGTTATACCCGCCTAGAAATCACCTCAGACCTCACAGGGTCGCTTATCGCTGACATCAACCGCAGTGCCAACTCCCAAGCCAGTAGCCTCGCCGCCATGATACCCGGTGCAAAGCCCACCGATGCCAAACTCAAATCTCCGCTCGAAAGCGCACACGAAACGGGGGGGAAAGTGATGGAGAAACTCTTCAAACTCAAGGGGTATACCGAAGAGGCAGGTAAGCCCACCCGCATTGCAGGGCTAGACGCACTGGTAAGCGATTTCCACTTGGAAGAGGGGGGATTTATGGGAAGCACGGAGGTACACGGCAGACGCTTCACGGCACTAGGAA
>OMJJ01000267.1 GCA_900299305.1 bacterium
CTGCCCCAAAGAGTCGTCTCCCCAACTGACCAGAGTGCCGTCCGAACGCAGTGCCACACAGTGGTTATTACCAGCCGCTACGGCGATGTAGCCGCCATCTGTAGGAGTTTTCGAGACCTGTCCCGCACTGTTGTCTCCCCATGAGGCAAGATGTCCATCTGTGGTGAGGGCAACGGCGTGGTACCTCCTTGCCGCTATCGCCTTAAAAGTACCACTCGGCAGACTCAACTCTCCATAGCTGTTGTCTCCCCAGCCAGCTAAAGTGCCATCTGGACGAATGGCAAACCCCGAACCTGCGCTTGCCGCAATAGCTTTGTAGTTACCAGCGGGCGCATTGGTCTGTCCTAAGTCGTTTGCCCCCCAAGCGGCGAGAGTTCCATCCGTGCGGAGTGCTACCATGTGGGCAAATCCTGCGGAGACCTCCTTGAAGGTTCCAGTGGGGATTTTCGTCGGGTTGGTTACATCACTGTTGTTTCCCCAGCAGGCAAGGGTTCCGTCTAGTCGAATGGCGACGGTGTTGGTATATCCTGCCGCGACCGCCTTGAAGGCTCCGGTGGGAGTAGTGCCATACTGGTTTCCCCAGTTGACGAGCCGTTGTGCTTGCCCGATATTGGGAAGCAGGGCAGTGGTGAGCAGGAGGGCAAGTAGTACCCACCTACGAAGAAGAGATACCGATAATAACATAAACTAGTCCTTTCTATTTTGCCTCTAACCACAACCCCAGAAGTATTCAAGAGGGCTATCTAAGGTACATTTGATAGATTGGGATGATATTCCTTCTTACCTCTATCTCACTATCTCACTATCTCAAAATAGTGCGATTACCCTGTGTGAGAGCCGCAACACCTTGCACTTTGCTCTCTTATTGAGATACACTGATACCCTAAACACCTTTTCTACGAGAGAGTAGTATGCCCACACTGAATCCGTCGATATATCTTGATTACGCTGCCACAACCCCCGTTGCCCCCGAAGTTACGGAAGTGATGCTCCCCTATCTACAAGGGGAACTCTCTAGGGGGAACGCCTCTAGTATTCACCAGTTGGGGCGTACTGCGCGGGCGGCAATAGATACGGCACGAGAGCAGGTTGCCGAACTTATTGGGGCAGACTACGCCGACATCTACTTTACGGGTAGCGGAACCGAATCGGACAACCTTGCGATTATTGGTACACTGCTCGCCTCTGCCTCCAATCGTAAGCATATCGTAACGACGACGATAGAGCATCACGCGGTACTCCATTCGGCGCACTTTTTACAAACACTCGGCTATGAAGTGACACTCGTCCCCGTCGACTCGTTTGGGTGCGTCTCTCCCGAAGATATTCGCGCCGCCATTACCCCCCAAACGGCACTGGTATCGGTGATGCACGCCAACAACGAAATCGGGACGCTACAGGAGGTATCCGAGATAGCCCGTATCGCACACGAGGGCGGCGCGAAGTTTCATACCGACGCGGTGCAGACGGCGGGGCTACTCCCCCTTAATGTAGAGGCGATAGGGTGTGATTTGCTGACCCTCTGCGCTCACAAGTTTTACGGACCTAAGGGGGCAGGTGCGCTCTATATACGGCAGGGTACGAAGGTATCGCCTATTCTACACGGGGGAGCGCAAGAGCGAGAGAAGCGGGCGGGTACGGAGAACGTTCCTGCGCTAGTGGGTTTCGGGAAAGCGGTTCAACTGCTGAATCAGTACCGAGAGAGCGATTTTGAGCGCATTTCGCGGCTCCGTGACCACATGATTTCGCAGTTACAGGCACGTATTGAGGGGCTACATCTTAATGGGCATCCCGCTTTACGCCTTCCAAACAACGTCCACATCTCGGTGGAGGGTGTTGAGGGCGCAACTCTCCTTATGAACCTAGACCGCAAGGGGATAGCCGCTTCGAGCGGAGCCGCCTGCTCTTCGGGGTCTATCGAGCCGTCTCATGTGCTGAAAGCGATTGGCTTGCCCGATACGCTAAACGCGGGGGGCATCCGTTTTACTTTGGGGCGACCTACCACCCAAGAGGAGGTCGATACCGCCGTAGAGGTCTTTGCAGAGATAGTCCAGAAGATTCGCGCCCGAAAGGGGTAGCCTAGATATGAGACTAGAGGGTATTCGCTCGTCATCGTTTTATACTCCCGCCAAACACCTCGGTTTTGGAGTCGCGGCGGGAGTGCTTTTCGCGCTCTGTTTTCCTCCCTATCACCGCCCTATTTTCCTTCCTCTTGCGGTGGCTCTCTTACTGTGTGGGCTACATGGAATCTCGCCTATGCAGGGGGCAATGGTGGGACTGGTATGCGGTATGTTCTACTTTGGGGGTACTCTCTTCTGGTTAACGAACCTTTTTGGGGCAGGTGCGATTTCGTTATGCCTCATGCTGGCTCTGTTTATCGCTCTGTTTTCGGCTCTTACCGTGTGGCTAAGAGACAAGTTCCCTACGATACCGCTCTGGGTGATTGCTCCTGTACTCTGGACAGCCGTAGAGTGGTATCGGGCAGAGGCGTTTGTGCTTAGTTTTGGCTGGATGGGGTTGGGGTATGCCCTCGTAAATGCGCCGTGGCTTGCCTTTTTCGCGTCTATTGTGGGTGTGTATGGGCTTTCGTTTGGGATGGTTGTGCTGGGCGTACTACTTACGGAGGCACTAGAGCGTTCTGCGTTAATCAAGCCTCTCTTCTTCTCGTGCTGGGTTTGGGGGATGTTACTTAGCCTTCCGCGCTCTCTACCTACCCCGCAAAACCCGTTGAATGTGCGCCTTGTTCAGAACTCGCCTCCCCTTACCGACGAGTTTATTGCGCTCTCTCGTACTAAACCGGATACTCCGCGTGACTTAATCCTTTGGCCCGAATACAGCCTAATGGAAGACCCTGTTAGAAACCCTGAACTCTGGGAGCAGTTGCAGAGCCTTACAAAAGAGACGGGGAGTTATCTGCTATTCGGGGCTAAAAATCAGCCGAACGCACGGGACGAAAAGCGTTTTTGGAACACAGCGTACCTCCTCAGCCCTATGGGGCAACTACTAGGAACCCACGTCAAGAACCACACCGTTCACTTTATACAAGATGGTGTTCGGGGTACAGAGGCGCGTAGTATCGCTACGCCGCTAGGAAGGCTAGGGGTGGCTATCTGCTTCGATATGGACTACCCCGATGTATCACGGCGGTTAGCACAGGATGGCGCAGAGGTGTTTCTGGTTCCCAATATGGATCCGGACGAGTGGGGCAAAATACAGCGCACTCAGCATAGCCTCATGTTTCAGATGCGGGCAGTAGAGTGTGGTAAGTGGCTGGCACGAGCGGATGTCGCAGGGGGAACTTCGGTAGTAGCACCTACAGGGGAGGAGGTGGCACGAGTACCTGACGGAAAGCCTATCTATCTGGATGTACAAGTAGGGCGTGATAAGGGGCGTACTCTCTATGTGAGAGGGGGCTGGTGCTTCCCTTATGTGTGCGTTTTCGTTACTTGTGCGATGGTAGGAGGAGGGTTGGTGCGTAGTATACGGAGGCGAGGGCATAGCACCCGAACGCTCTAACCCCTTACAGAATAGGGTAGAATAGGGGTCGAATACAAATTTTAGAAAGGTTTTTGTCATGAGCGACACAAAGTATCGTTATGGTATTATCGGAACGGGTATCCCTTGGAGAGAGGAGGGCGCGACGGGGTTTGGTATGGCGCACATCCACTATCCGAGTATGATGAAGAACGAGCGGGCAGAACTCGTTTCGATTGCGGAACTGGACGAGGCGCGTTTTCACTACTTTCAGGAGAAGCACGGAACCGATGTCACCCACTACCTCAGTTATACCGAGATGCTGGAAAAAGAGAACCTCGACATTGTGAGCATCTGCACCTGGCCCCATCTTCATGCCGAGATGGTGATTGCAGCGGCAAACGCGGGAGTAAAAGTTATCTACTGCGAAAAGCCCATGGCGACCCAATGGGGCGACTGCAAGCGCATGAAAGCCGTTGCCGATGCCAAAGGCTCGATACTCCTGTTCAATCACCAACGCCGCCATATCCAACTGTTTCAAGAGGTACGCCGGGCGGTGCAAGAGGGAGAGATTGGCGAACTGGTTCAGATTGAAGCGGAGTGCGGCAACCTGTACGACTGGGGAACCCACTGGCTCGATATGATGTTTTTCTACAATAACGACCAACCCGTCGAGTGGGTTATCGGGCAGATAAACAGCCAAACCAAAAACGTGATTTTCGGTGCGGAGATGGAAGACCAGTCGGTATGCCATTTCAAGTGGAAAAACGGGGTGCGCGGCTACATGGTCACGGGGGACGAGGGGAAAATCGGAGCGGTACACCGCCTGATTGGAACAGAGGGCATTATCGAAGTGCTGAGTGAGCGCAAATACCGCATCTTGGGCAAGGGAGTCGGCGAGTGGAAGACCACCGAGGTTCCTCAAGGCGATTGGAGCGACTTCGCACTTGCGGCAAACGAGGCAGTGCGTGTTCTGGACGAACCCGGATACAAACCGCTAGTCTCCTCCGACAACGCCATACAGAGTACTGAAATCATCTTTGCTACCTATCGCAGTAGCCAGATACATGGGCGTGTAGACCTACCGTTAAACTACGATGGTAACGGGCTACTCGAACTCATGGAAGCAGGGACTATTGGGTACGAGAAAGAGTAAGAGAGTATCAACATATGAGAAACCGAATCGCTTTGCTGTGGGCAGTGCTATGCCTACTGCTCACGACGGGGGCTTTTGCAAAGGGGAGAGCCGATACCCGCTTTCCCTTGTTTACTTACCTTACGGGGACACCAGTTGCCCGTATGATAACCTACACCCCGTCACGCCTCGACCCGCGTAATGAAGGCAACCAGCACGCCCTAAAAACCTCCGAAATCCGCGCCGACCTAGAGGTGTTGCGCCCCGTTTTCGATGGGCTTATACTCTACGGCTATAACGAGGCGTGTACCCCGCGTATTCTTGCACTCGCAAAAGCCCTAAAGTTCCGGGCAGTGATACTAGGGGTGTGGGACATCAAGTCGCGGAACGAACTCATGGGAGCGGCAGCACTTGCGAATGAGTATAGCGATAGCATGGCGATGGGGCTACTTATTGGAAACGAGGGAGTAACCTTCAATCGTTACGAGAAGGAAGACCTTACTATGGCACTAGCGAGTGTTCGCGGTAAACTCTCGCCCAAAGTTGCCGTCTCTACCAGCGAACCGCTCTATCAGTACCAACTGGAGTATGCCCAAAAGTTTGGCGATTTTCTCGCCCCCAACATTCACCCTGTCTTTGACCGCCCCAATATGACCGCAGAAGAGGCGGCGGCATGGGCGCGGGAAGAGGCACAGAAAATAGCGAAGACCACTGGCAAGCCGGTACTCCTTAAAGAGACGGGCTTTCCACATGGCGGTAAGGCGTACACCCCCGAATCGCAACTCGCCTACTGGACTGCCTACCTCAAGCCGGGGGCACTGGTACGTGAAGGAGAGAACTGGGTCTTTCACGGTGTAGCGTTCGAGGCTTTCGACCTCCCTTGGAAGAGCGAAGCATCGGGGCTACCCCTAGAGAAGTCTTGGGGCATCTTTTCGCAAGAGCGCAAGCCCTACCCCGCGTTTTCGGTGTGGAGTGCGCTTACACACTAGCTTAGTCATGTTACGCAGTGTGGAAGGTTTTAGCCCTCATCACCAACCTCTTCTCCCAATTCTGGGCGAAGAGGCGAATGCACTGTATAGGAAGGTAGCAACCTTTTGGCACAGGTATACCTTACTCATAACGAGAATACCTCTCTACTCTCTCTTTCCCCCAAAATTGGGGGAAAGATGTCCTGCAAGGACAGAATGA
>OMJJ01000268.1 GCA_900299305.1 bacterium
CTTGGGTAGGCTCTTATCGCCGGTTGCGAAGAGTTGGAGGAGTGCCTGAAACAGAGCGGGAACGCCCGGCATAATGGTAACACCCTGCTCTAGCATCGTTTGGTACGCCTTTACGGGCGAGAACTGCTCCATGAGAACCATCGTACACCCTTCGGAGAGTACGAGGTTTTGGCAGACCGTCATTGCGAAGGAGTGGAAGAGGGGGAGTACCGTGAGAAAACTATCGGAGAGTTGGAACTGGAGAAACTCCTGAACCTGCTCTACATTACGCACCAGATTTTTGTGCGAAAGCATCGCCCCTTTGGGATGCCCTGTTGTACCAGAGGTATAGATGATAACCGCGCAGTCGTTGTCACCACGCACTACGGGGGCGACGGTAGGGATAACGGGGGTGACTTGAGGGGCAAGGTTCTCTAGGGTTAAGGCACTGAGCGGTTGTGCGGGGTCGACAACAAGAACGTGCTTGAGATTGGGGAGGCTCTCTTGGGCAATAGTAGCACCGGGAGCAAGCGGGGCAACCGTTAGGACTACCGAAATGTTGGCATCTCCCCAGATGTAGGCGAGTTCGGCGGGTTTGAGGAGTGGGTTTGCGGGAACCACTACCGCCCCACAGGACAGCCCTGCAAAGTAGGCACAGACCGCTTGAGGGCAGTTTGGCATAAGGATACCGACGCGGTGTTCGTGGGTTATCCCTAAACTGCGAAGGGTGTGGGCTAGGGTCTCCACTCCCTCCGCTAGTTCGCGGTAGGTGATTTTATGGTCATAAAAAGCAATCGCGGTGTTCTCAGGGAAACGTTCTGCGCCCTGAGTGATGATGCTGTCAAGACGATACATGAAGCAAGGCTCCTAAAGATGGGTTTTTGCGGCTAAGTCTCTGGTAGGCACGGCAAAACAACCGTGAAGGTGGTTCCGTGTCCAAATTCACTCTCTACGGTTACGATACCGCCATGTGTTTCGACGATATTTTTTACAATGGATAGCCCTAGCCCGGTTCCTCCGGAGTGGCGTGAGCGTGCCTTATCCACACGGTAGAACCTCTCGAAGATACGGGGAAGGTCTTGGCTCATCATGCCGATACCAGTATCGCTTACGCGCACTCGCACCCCTTCCGCAAGGGGTTCCGCTACCAACTCTACGCTCCCCATTTCGGGGGTGTACTTAATGGCGTTATCTAGTAGGTTGATAAGTACCTGCTCTATCTGGTCGGGATTGGCGACAAGCGAAAGGTTAGGGGCAATCGTCGCTTTGAGCGTGATGCCCGACTTTTCGGCTTGCGATTGGAACCGTTCTACTACTTTCTGAATCTGGTCGTTAAGAGCAAAGCGAACACGCTCAGGGGCTTTCGATTCTGCTTGTGAGAGTATGAGCAGGTCTTCGAGGAGGCGGGTAAGCCTCTCTACCTCTTGCTGAATAATCTCAACGAACCGCTCTGCGACCTCACCGTCATGTATTGCCCCCTCCTGAAGCGTCTCTGCCATCGCCCGAATAGAGGTGAGTGGGGTACGTAGTTCATGGGAGACATTTGCCACGAAGTCGCGGCGTATGGTCTCTAGGCGGCGTAACTCCGTAACGTCCTGCATAAGTAGCAGTACTCTGTTCTGTTTGTGGAAACTCTCGTCGGGAAGCGGTACTGCCCGCACGTGTAGAATGAGCGGGTTGCTGTCACGGGTAACACGCACCTCGCGTTCTTCGGGGTTTAGGCGGCTCTGTACCTGAGTAACCAGACTGAGCAGGTCGTAAGAGAGCGTGACCTGTAGCAGGGTCTGCCCGATAAGAGAGCGTTCACGCACCTCCAGAAGACGGTTGGCGGCGGGATTGCTATCTAGTATACGCTTATGGTTATCGACGAGGAGTACCGCTGTATCGACTTGTGTCCAAAGGACTTGGTAGACTAACGAATTCATCCGTTTTTCTACCTCTATCCTACAAACTTATAGCCCACACCGCGTACCGTAAGGAGGCGAGTGGGGTGCGAAGGTTGGAGTTCTATTTTTTCGCGTAGCCAGCGAATATGTACGTCTACGGTGCGCTCTTCTACATAAGCCTCTGCGCCCCATACACGGTCTAGCAAAATTTGGCGTGTAAACACAAGCCCCGGATTAGAGGCGAGAAACCTTAGTAACTCGAACTCTTTAGGAGAGAGTGAGATACTCGCCTCACCTAGTTTTACCTCATAACGGGCAGTATCTATGCTGAGATTGCCTACTTGTATCAGTTCTGCCGCTGGCGCGGGTTCGGCAACTGTTCCAATACGGCGTAGTACACTTTTGACTCTTGCAAGGAGTTCGCGCATACTAAACGGCTTGGTGATGTAGTCGTCTGCCCCTAGTTCTAAGCCTACTACCCTATCGGTCTCTTCGGCACGAGCAGTAAGCATAATGATAGGGATATTGCTCTGCTTACGTAACAGGCGGCACACATCAAAACCACTTGCGGAGGGCAACATCACGTCCAGAAGTATCAAATCGGGGCGGTCTTTGCGTACAGATTCGAGGCACTGCTCGGCATCGTAAGCCGCCTGAACGGTGTACCCTTCCTTTTTCAAATTATAGGAGATTGCTTCCACAATCGGCTGTTCATCATCTACAACCAGTATTTTCATGCTGGGTTTCCCTTTCGGTTTGGTTGCCTATTGTGCGTTCACCCCCCTTTTCTCTCCTTCATTATGACACATAAAACCAGAGACTACAGAGTGATTGCTCTGCCCGTTTTTGCGGATTCTATCGCCGCTATGGCAATTCGTACCGCCTCTGTGCCGTCTTGTGGAGTGATAAGCGGTGTAGTGCCGTTTTCGAGACAGGTGAGGAAGTGTTCTAGTTCTACCTGATAGGGGTCGGTACCGGTGGGGCTTTCGGGGAGTGCTACTCCTGCCCGTTTCTCGTCTGTGCCGCGTAGTACTTTATTGAGCGGTGTTCCTGTGGGCTGTGTAAAGTTATACTCTAGCAGCCCCTCGTCCCCCGCAATCTCGAAGTTTACCCCAAACCCTGCGGGGTAGTTCCAACTGCCTTCTACGTGTGCTATCGCGCCGCTTTTGAAGCGCAGAATAACGAGGGCATAGTCGAATTCGGGGAGTTTAGTATCGGTAAGCCCCCGCGCAAAGACACGCTCCACCTCTCCAAACGTCCAGCGTAGCCAGTCGAAATCGTGAATAATGAGGTCGAGGATAAGCCCTCCGCTT
This sequence comes from bacterium, assembly GCA_900299305.1. Lineage (GTDB taxonomy): Bacteria > Armatimonadota > Chthonomonadetes > Chthonomonadales > Chthonomonadaceae > CAIJLM01. The sequence continues at coordinate 3,179 of OMJJ01000268.1, forward strand.
AGGTTAAAATCGGCGTACCAGTCGTTCCAAGCGCGGGGCATAGGACCTCCGCGCCGTGTACGGATAGCGGCGGGGTTGCCTATGGCTCCACTCTCTATCTGTGCTTTGGCAAGGGTGTACTCTGGGAAGAAGCGCACGACCTGCGCCACAAAGAGGGGGATTCCTGCGCCATCACACGCTTTTGTCATGCGTTCACACTCTTCTAGGGTACGCGCCATTGGCTTTTCGGTAGAGATACCTTTTATGCCTAACTCTTGCGCCCGCTCTGCCGCCCGACACACATAATCGACGTGCCACGCAGTAGGGCAACAGACATCCACTACATCGGGTTGCAACTCGGTGAGCATGGTATCAAAGTCGGTGAAGGCGGGAACCCCGTGTTTTTGAGCGAGTGCCTCCGCCGCCTCTTGCCGAATATCCATCACACCCACCAACTCCGCATTTTCTATATTCGCATAGCAGGAGGCATGAACTCCTGCCATTCCTCCCGCGCCCACCAGTGCCACACGCAACATAAAATCGTCTCCCTTGTCTTGTTCTTTATGTGTTACAAATCCAGTGCTTTCGATTCCGCCTTGCTCTCTATCTCTTCGCGGGTCACTTCACGCCCCAAGCGGTCTGAGAGGTAGATGCCTTCGCTGACGAGCATGGTACGAAGCGCAATATCTGCCGTTGGCATGAGGGGTACTCTGCCTTGTAGAGCGGCTACCCAGTGGTGCGCCGGCGAGTCGTAGGCGGTAAGGTCGGGGTTCAACTGATGCCACCGCCAGTCGATAGAGCCGCTCTCGAAGGTAGTATTCGCCTCTAAATCCTCTTCAGTACTGTGAAAACTGAGAGGGTCTAGGCGTATCCCCCCTTTTGACCCAAGAATACTACTACCCTCTAGGTTGTTTAGGTGAACTGCCCACGCCTCCACAATGTCGATAGTAAGGTTCCCTGCACAACGCACATAGCCCGTACCCAACTCCTATACGCTATAGCCGCTTATGTCGCGTCGATGTGCGTCCATGTCCGTCTCTTGATAGACTTTACCGCTTATTCGCTCTATCTCTGGCATACCCAACAGGTAGAGTATCTGTGCGATGTGATAGACTCCCATGTCAAACAGCGCACCGCCCCCCGAAATCGGTTTGCGTACAAAGTCTGGGGTGGCGTAGCCATCCACATAGGGTCTACCGCGCCGTCGAAAGCCGCACGAACGCGCATGGTAGAGGTGTCCTAAGCGTCCCGCGTCGATAAGCCGTTTCGCGATACGGGTCTCCTTGCTATAGAGGGTGGAGAGTTGGATTTGCAGGTGCTTTCCCGTATTGAGAGCGGCTTGGCGCATGGCTACCGCATCTTTGTACGCCCCCGCCATTGGCTTTTCACAAAAGACGTGCTTTCCAGCCTGTAGTGCCGCAATGGTGACGGGGGCGTGTAGGTTGTTGTGGAGACAGACATCTACCGCCTGAATATCGTCACGGCTTAGGAGGTCACGGAAGGAGGCGTAGCGGTTGGGAATCTGGTAGAGGTCGGAGACCCGTTCCAACTCTTGTGCGTCGATGTCACACGCGGCGACCACCTCCACACCTCCCACCTTTTGATACTCCCGCAGATGGCTCTTCCCGATAATGCCCACACCGATAATACCGATACGTAGCGGCTCCATGCAGAAACCCTTTCTAGCCTATGCCCTCTTGTTCTAGGGTGAGGAGGGGGTTTCCCGCCTTGCCTTGCAGTGACTCAATACTCTCGATGTTGTGGGAGTTCCACACCTTACGCTGGAGTACACGCTTTACCTCTGAAATCTGGTAAGCGACCTCGGCATACTCGTTTTTAGTGGAGTGGTGTTCTACTCCCCAGTATCCCTCGTACCCCGCTTCGAGTAGAATGTTCATCCGCTCTTCGAGGCAGTTGCGGGTGGTTCGGGCATCTACGTGGGTGTGGGCGGTATAGGGGGCAAGTCGGCGGTCTCCGCCCGGCTCGTCTCCATCTTCCCAGTGTCCTATGTGGAGTAGGATACCGTAGGCGGGGCTATCTACCGCTTTCGCAATGTTGACCATGTTGTCGGCGATAAGGGAAAGCCCCCAGTGGTTTTCGGGACCTACTTTGAAGCCGTGGTCGTGGGCGAACTGCGCGTACTCTTGGTATTTCGCAACAATGTAGTCGAACTGTTCGTTGGGGATTGGTTCCAACTTTCCGCCGGTGTCGTAACGCACGGTCTTGGCACCGAGCAGGTGCGCGATTTCGAGATGCTCTAGCGCAACGCGGTAGTTGCGCTCTCGTGCGTCGGGGTCGTCTTCCCACAAATGGCAGCCATCTACGTGGTAGTTGGCAACGGTGAGTTCTCGCTCTTCAACGGCTTGGCGTACCTTGCGGATAGTGTCTCTATCGGTGGTTCCGATAATTCCGTTCCAGAAGTCGGCAGAGTCTAGTCCATACCGATATTTACAACTCTCTAGGTAGCCAAAAGCGTCGATTTTGCCCTCCGCGAGTAGTCCGTGAAAACTGTAGGAGGCGATAGAGATTTTCATAACAGGGGTGTTTCTCCTTAGAGGATAGGTTCTAGTTGGAAGTTGCGGGAAAAGGGGGGCAGATTCCTGCTTGAGACGGCGATTCTTTGGGGGAAACGGGTACACTTTGGGATAAATCCAACGACCCATAAGAGGAAAACCGTGCGAATTTTGGTGTGTGCAGCGACTCTGCCCGAACTACAGACCTTCTCGGAAGAGACAAGGGAACTTGTTTTGAGTGAAGCGAATCCCTTTGTACAAAAGGGAGAGCAGGGCTTTTTGCTAACCGGTGTGGGACTACCTGCTGCCCTTGCCACTCTTTTTTCTGTTCTGCCTACTTGCCGCCCCGAACAGATTTTGAATATCGGAATTGCGGGGGCGTACCCCAATAGCGGCTTGCAAATCGGTGATGTTGTGATGGGCGAGAGTGAGGTGTATGGCGACATCGGTTTTGAACTGCCGGAAGCCCCCTACTTTCAGAGTATTTCGGAGTCGAGGTTTGCGGGGTCTCTGTACGCCAATCCGTTTTCCTTGTACTGCGTTCAGGAGTGGATTACGCCTTCTGTTAGGTTTGGACGGGGTAGTACCGTGAACTCCTGTACGGGGTCGGAGCAAGTTGGATTGGCACGTGAGCAGGTACTGCAAGCCCATTTCGAGACGATGGAGGGAGCGGCTGTGGCGCAGGTTGGGAAGCAGTTTGAGATTCCTGTGTGCGAGGTACGGACGATTAGCAACATCGCGAGTACGCGGGATATGCGTTTGGAGAACATTCGGTTCGCCCTTGAGCGGTTACGAGCGCATTTTGGGGCGTGTAGGGAAGAGAGGTAGAACATGGGCACAATACGACTGGGCATCTCGCCTTGCCCCAACGATGTGTATATCTTTAGCGGACTGATTTTGAACACGTTTTCGACGGGTGAACTTACGTTTGAGGTGGACTATCAGGATGTAGAGACCCTCAACGAACGCTCTCAGCGCGGAGAGTACGACATGGTAAAAATCAGCTATGCAAACTATATCCGTTGCCAAAACCACTATACCCTGATGAATACGGGGGGCGCGTTGGGGCGCGGGTGTGGGCCCCTGCTTCTGGTGAATGGAAAAGGCTCTCAGGAGGCGCGGGAAATCCTGATACCGGGGCAGTTTACCACTGCGAACTTTCTGCTGGACTTCTATCTGCAACGTCCACACCCCAAACGCCCCCTGCCTTTCGATGTGCTGTACGAAAACCTGCTTGCAGAACCCGGTTCGCAAGGGGTGGTTATCCACGAAAAGCGGTTTACTTATGAGCGGGATGGGCTTACCCTCGTAGTGGACTTGGGAGAGTACTGGGAATCGAAAACAGGTATGCCGATACCCCTCGGCGCGATTGCACTGAACCGTAATCTGCCCTTACCGGAGACGGTGGAAGGGATTGTGCGCCGTAGCCTGACATGGGCGCGGGAGAACGACGCAGAGGCGTTTGAACTGTGCAAGCAGTACGCGCAAGACCTCACCCCCGAAGTAGTTCGCGCTCATATCGACCTGTATGTAAACGATTTCTCTTATGATGTGGGGGAAGAGGGCGCGAAAGCGGTGGAGTTCTTTTTGGAGGCGCAGAGGCGGTTTTTGGCGTAGGTTATCTGCTATCTACTCAGAACACTTTACCTCCGATAGTCCATGAATCTAATCCATCGCAACTGGTTGAAAGAGCAACTGCACCGCCTACAACTCACCTTGACGGGTGAAGTAGAGAAGGTACGAGAACGACCTTGGGCAACGGTCTATAGAGTTCCTACCGAAAAGGGAGACTTCTATTTCAAGGCTCAGACCTCTCTACTCACCAACGAATCACGTCTGCTTCCCTATCTTGTACGCCATTTTCCTCAGTGGCTCCCTACGTTGGCAGGAGTAGACACCGAACAAGGGTATCTGCTGCTACGTTCCGCAGGGGTATCGTTACGTTCTCTGTTCCAAGCCGATAAGAGTTTGCACTACTGGGAAGAGATTCTACCGCGTTACGCAACGATACAAAAACAGCTGATACCCCATACCTCCGAAATCCTCTCGTTGGGAGTGATGAACCGTAACACAGACACCTTGACGGAACAGTTTACCGAGTTATTGGGCAACCGAAAGGCGATGTTTATTGGAACCTCTGAGGGGCTAACAGAGGAGGAGTACCAAGAAGCGATAGCACTGCTTCCCACCCTAAAACGACAGTGCCAAACCCTAATAGGCTACGGTATTCCCGACACACTGAACCACGACGACTTCCACGATGGAAATATCCATGTTCAGGAGGGGGAGTACCGCTTTATCGACTGGGGTGATTCTTGTATTTCACACCCGTTTTTTACCGTTGAGATTACATTACGGGTAGTGGCTTATGGGCTTGATTGTGAGGAATCGGATGCAAGAATCCTTGCTCTTAGGGATGTGTACCTACAGCAATGGGCAGAGTATGCCCCGCTAGAGGTGTTGCGGGATGCCTATGGTATCGCGAGGAAGGTGTTAGGCATGAACCGCGCTTTAACGTGGTGGTACTCCTGTGCTGGGCAAGAGAGCCCCTACCAAGTAGAAGAGATGCTGTCGGTTTCACGTTGGGTAAAGCAGGTACTGGAATTAGCGAAGGAGTAGAGGGGTATTAATTCTCTATTCTCAACTTTCTCTGTGTCATGGTATGCAGGCATCTCGGATTGTGGAGGCGGTGTAGGCACGTTATTACCCAGCATTAGCCTGTATGATGTAATTCGATTAGAGCGACACATTGGGAAAGGTTTTCATACGCTCCAAAGTACGGCGCAGGTCGGTAAGCCAGTCGACGGGGGCGATTGGAAGGGGGAGGTCGGGGTTAGGCTTGGGGCGTAGATGTTGGGCGATAGCCGTCGCTTTGGTGTGATTTAGGTCGTTGGGAATATCGGGTACGCGGGCATCAAGGGGCTGTTGCTGTTGCCAGTAACTATGGTTCTCTACCCAAATCAGTAGTTGGGCAAGGTCGCTTACATCCTCTTTTTGCACTACTAGCCGAGCAAAATCGGTTAGGATATGTTCGGGGTTCTCGTTTGGGTTTGCCGTTAGCCTCCCAAAAGCAAAGGTGTTTGCGATTTGCAAAAGAGGCAGGTAGAGGTTCCCTATCACACGCTCTATGCCCGTTTTCTGAAGGGTTTGGAGTAGGTTTTGAATGTATCGCACCTCACTATGCACGATACCCCATTGAAGCGGACGAAACGCATCGTCGTCCATAACAAAGTGAGACCATGCCAGAGAGGGTCGTGCCGCCTGTTTCACCTGCTGAATGTCTTTGGGTAGAGGAAAGACCGGAGTCTTGGCTTTGCCGCCGTATTCGGTGAAAGCCAACGGACGATAGAGGTGATGACAGGGCAGGGCGATACCCACATTGCGCGGGAGGTTGGGCAGTGCCGCAATGACTTCGCGGGAGCCTTCTATCTCATGGTCAAAAACCCCTTTCCAACCCTGCGCCATCGGCTCTTTGCGCCAGTACGAGATGCACCACGTATCTGCGTAGAGGGTGGCTTTTGGGTTGAGGTGGGTTAAACGCTCTGCAAGCACACGCACATAGCGCAAAAATTCGGGAACACCACACTTTCCGCAGTCGCACCCGCCCCAGTCCGCCGCAAACTCCTCAAAAAAATCGGCATGGCGGTAGGTCTCCATATAGAAGAGGGGATTCGCTATCGTCTTCTCGAAGTTTCCGGGAATACGGGGGCAGTAGTTGACGGCGCGGTTCTTGAGTTGGTGGCTAGGCTCTTCGTTGGGGGGTACGGTGCTGAGTACCGTATTGGTGAGGAGGTATCCGAACTGCATCTCTAAGGAGTGCGCGAAATCGAGAAGGCGTAGGCGGTCTTGAATTTTGCGCCGTTCCAAATCGGTAGAGGGAATACGATTGAATTCGAGCATGGTAGCGAACTCAATGGCGTTTATGCCGCAAGCGTGAAGCCAGCGAATCTGCTTTTGCCACATCGCAAAATCCCAATAGAGGGGGGCGTGGTGCTTCGGCTCTGCGGTAAACCCATCATGAAAATAGATGCCCCGCGTACTAAAAGGCGTAGGCTTCGCCGCTACGGGTTCTTGTACCCCTAAAGACATCGCGGTTGCTCCTCTGGTTGCTAGTTTCAAGAAAGCCCTTCTGTCCATAAATCCCTCCAACTACCTGTACACACAGTGTATAGGCTTGTGGTATCTTTGATTTCTTACTAACCCAATTACAAATTGATGTTATGCGTTGGTTAGGCTATTGGGGTGTTTGGAGTGCCCATTGCTCTGCTTATCCTCCATGCTACATTCATCAAGAAAAGGGTAAGTAATTAGGCACCTGGAATTACATTGGTCACTTTGAAATTTATAGTCATAAAAATGTCTATATGTCCACCGGGTCTGGCAGGAATATCAATAATCCACACCGAGTACCCCTGTTCAGAACGGCCAACACGTACTTCGCTACTCTGTAGGCTTTCCCCAGAGAGATACCCATAGGCTACCTCCACAGCATGGGAAAGGTCATCTCCTTGTATCGAGTCAGGTTCTACTCCCTCTTCACCAAATACGACTTTGCCGATAGTTTTTTGAGTGTCAGGCGCATCGGAGTCATGAACACAAAATCTTACTTGAGACTGTTTTGAAGTCTGTTCGTAGAGTATTGTCACGGCAAGGTTTTCGTGAAATATCCCCATTTCGCCTGCCGCCTTTATCGCTAAGCGTGTCTCAGAGAGAACCCTCTCTTTTTCCGCTCCTTTAACACTTTTGATAGTAATAACGGTTTGGTGAGTGTTGTTGTATTGAACAGTTATTGCCGCATCTAAGAGGAGAAAAAAACTAAGCAGTGCAGTACGCCGCTTCATTGAAGTATCCTTTCCTCAAAAAATCGGAAAGTGGACTGAGTCGTTTTATTGTGTCGTATGTATCGCTAATGAAACCCCTTAGCCCCTCTAGCAAACCGAATGAGACTATATCTCCCTGCGCCACTGCAAGGCACTAATCAGCGTGGCTTGGTCGGCGTAGTCGAGGTTGCCGCCAGCAGGAAGCCCGTGCGCGATTTGCGAGACGCGCACCCCCAATGGTTTGAGCCGAGAGGCGAGAAACAGCGCGGTGGTCTGCCCCTCTGTAGTTGGGTTGAAGGCGAGAATAACCTCTTGTACCCCGTTTGCTACTCGCGGGAATAGTTCTCGTATTTTTAGCATTTCGGGGGTGATGTTGTCCATCGGCGAGATTAAGCCCTGCAACACGTGATAGAGACCCCGATACTCATTGGTTTTCTCCATCGCGATAAGGTCGTGGGTCTCTGCAACAATGCAGAGGATAGAGCGGTCTCGTTTGGTATCGCGGCACACTTCGCACAGGTCTTGGTCGGTGAAGTTAGAGCATTCCGCGCACAGTTTGATATGCTCTTTTACTTCAATAATCGCGTCGGCAAACCGCTTTGCTTCCTCATACGGCAACCGCATTAGGTGGAACGCCATTCTCTGCGCCGATTTGGGACCCACGCCCGGCATTCGTTCTAGTTCCCCTACCAGTTTGCTGAGGGGTTTGGGGTAGTACTTCATCGTTGTGTTGATTCCTTAGTAGTCTACAGGGCGCAGATAGTAGTCGTTGATAGCGGTGTTGGAGAGCATGGCGACGGTGGGTAGATGCCGCTTCCAGTGCGTCGTATCGAGGCGACGCTTTACCAGTCTCACTTCGTTTTGGGGAAAGCCCATCTCTACCAGCCTATTTTCGGAGAAGCCTTTTAGGAGGTAGTAGAGGATTCTATCTGCTTTTGCGTAGGTGATTCCAAAATCGGTCTCGTCGGTCTGCCCCACAATAAGGTCGGCGGAGGCGGGTTTGTCGATAATCACGCTAGGAACCCCTACGTAGCGCGACAACGCCCACACCTGCGTTTTGTAGAGGTCACCAAGCGGGTTTACAGGGGGCGAGTCGTCGGCGTGCCATGTAAAGTAGCCAAAGAGCCGTTCGGTTTTGTTGCCGGTTCCTACGGGGATACAGCCTAGTTTTTGGCTCTGGTCGAACAGGACAATCGCTCTCATTCGCGCCATTACGTTTCCGCGCCGCCGCCCATCCGCATCGCTTGCGTAGTTGAGGTAGCCGTCTACCGCGTCGGTAATCTCTATGGTATCGACGTTAATGCCCGTTGCCTGTACTACGAGGCTCGCATGGTCTAGGCTCTCTTGGGAGCTAGAGCGGTAGGGCATCCGTATCCCGTAGACGTTCTCTGCCCCCAACGCTCTTTCCAAAAGAAAAGCGACAAGAGCCGAGTCGACTCCCCCCGAAATACCCACGACGGCTTTGGTCATCTTGCGTCTTCGGACGATTTCGTCTTGTAAAAACGCAACGAGCCAGTCAGTCATAAGAGCCTCATTGATTTCGAGGTTGTCGTTCGCGTCTGGGTTGAATTTGGGTGCGTACTGTATCGGTAATCGGTTCACGATGGGGAGGTCTCCTCGTCCTCGTTGGGGGTTGGTGTTATCTCTACTAGGTCGTAAATTTCTCGGCAGGGGAGGGCGATACCCACGCTCTCTAGGGGGACAGTAGCCCCCAAACCTATGTAGACCGTATAGGAGGTAGTATCCCACTCTCCTTCGGGAGTACGGCGGTACGCCTCTACCCGCGCCTGTTTTTGATGCACGATGAAGTACTCTTGTAGGCTCTGTATCGTCTGGTATCCTGTGAACTTCGCGTTACGGTCATAGTGCGAGGTAGAGGGAGACTGTACTTCAAAGACGGCTACGGGGTTCCGTATTGCGTCCCCCAAGCCCATCTGCGGAGCACCGCACACAATAACGACATCGGGGTAGAAGAAAGAGAAGCCTGTACTCTGCGCCTGAACCTTTTGGGTGCTTGTAAAACTACGGCAGTGGGTTCCCTTGAGGCGGCTCCGTACCTCTCCCGCGATATTGCTGACGATGGTGTTATGCTCCATGCTCCCACCCGACATGGCGCGGATTTCGCCTGCTAGGTACTCGTGGCGTTCGGTTTGGGTCTCCTCCCAAGTCAGATACTCGGCAGGAGTAAACGTACGATTTTCAAAAACAGCGTTGCTCATAACGATACTACTTCTGGTGGGGCGATTGGGCGATATGTTGGAGTTGCAGGGTGATGTCGCCCAGTGTCGCCTCTAAATCTGCGAGTAGCGGCGAGTTGGCGCGTGCTATTGCCACATCGTCCATGTCTATGGTTGCCCGAATAACGGCTTCATTGGTAATCGAGGCTTGTATCAGGGAGTTTCCCCACGGGTCTACCACCTGCGACGAACCTGTAAACCCCTTCCCCCCTTCAAAGCCCACTAGCCCCGCGTAGACCACCCAGACGTTATGCTCCTCTGCAATGCCGGGTATCAGCACGTTCCACTGCGCGATATTGCCTACATGGTGTCCCCCAAACTCGCGTCCCGGCGATGCACTTAGTACATACACTACCATTGCGCCCTTCAAAGCGGCAAGGGTTGCGGAGATGGAGTGCCATACGTCCTCACAAATCAGGACGGCGACCCGCCCAAAACGGGTCTGGAAAGCGTCGATGGTGCGTCCGCGAGACACAAATCGCTTCTCGTCGAACACCCCATAGGTGGGCAGGAAAAATTTACGGTGAACGTGGTTGAGGGTGGGGAGTAGATAGTCGTTGGAGGCGGAGAGAGTAACGTAGAGTGCACTGTTGTAGTACTTGCCCTCAAACAGTTCGTAGAACCCCAGACACACATCAAGAGCGGCATCGGCACGGGAGACATGGCGGCGGTAGAGGGCAAGCAACTCCTGAAACAGTTGCTCGGCACTACGCGCTACGTCTCTTACGCCCCCCTCTAAGAAGTAGCCGGAGAGGATGGTTTCGGGCAGAACCAGCACATTGGTATCGGGAGAATCGGCTTCTAGTTGGGCGAAAATCTCTCCGATACGCTCTAAATTGAACGCCACCTCACCTTTTTGGGGCTTGATTTGCGCGACGGCAACCTCGTACTTCACCTTCTTCTCTTTCCCTTCTGTGCGGTATCTCGCTTTCTTATTCTATTGTACCTCACAACAAGAGGCTTGGCAGAGAAGGAAAAAGAGAAGAAGGTGGTGATGAGGGCTATAACCTACGCAGAATCTAACAGGCTTGCCGAATCGGGGTCAAGGTAGATACGAGCGGTAGGGTGTTCCCGTAGTATGGAGGCGGGTACTTGCGGCGAGATGGGGCTTTTCAGCGTCATGTTTACCGCGTTCGCTTTTCGTAAGTCGGGAACACTGCACACTATCTCTTGTGCCTTCATTATCTGCCGTATTGACATAGAGATAGCCTGAGTGGGAACCTCCTCCAAACTCGCAAACCAGCCCTCTCCTAACTGCTGACGGCGGCACGCGGTATCGAGGTTCACCACGATATACGGCTCTTCTGTCTCGAAGTCGGCGGGGGGGTCGTTAAAAGCCAGATGCCCATTCTCTCCTATCCCCACAAACGCCACATCTACCGCCAGTGGTGACAAAAGAGCGTTGAGGCGGACGCACTCCGCAACCGCGTCACCCTCCCCATGAATGGGGTGGAACGCACGGAGGGGTGTAGGTAACTTGTCTATAAACCTCTCTTGTAGGTAGCGGCGAAACGAAGCGGGATGCGAAGTAGGCATACCCACATACTCGTCTAGGTGAAACGCGGTAACGCGCCCCCAATCGACCTCTGCCCCTACCAGCACCGAGAGCATCTCAAACTGAGACGCGCCCGTCGCCAAGATAATCGTCGCCTCTCCGCGCTCGGTTATGGCGTTACGAATACAGTGCGCTCCGAACTCTGCGGCGTTGCGCCCCAACTCCTGTTTGTTTTCGCACAAAATGGTTTCCATTATACCGTCTCCAGTTTCGCCAAAGAGAGTAAGATTTTCTTTACACCCACATTCGGGAACGCGATTTCCAAAATCGTGTCGTTGGCAGAGGGGGTACACGTAATCACCACACCCACCCCAAATACCGCATGACGCACCCTTTGCCCCGTTTTGTAGGGAGTTACGGTCTCTCGCTTTTTCTGCTCTTGGGGCGAGACGATTCCCTCATGCCATAGCCCCACCTTCTTAACAGGTTTGGGCTTTGCCTCGTCGGGGTCGTAGGTAGAGACGGTGCGGTTCTGCTTGCGGGGGGCATGGAAGAGGTCTTTGGGAACCTCTTTCAGAAATCGGGAGGGGGCGTTATACGAGATGCCCCCGAACAGGGTACGGCGGTTCGCGTAGGTGAGATAGAGTTCCTGTTTTGCGCGGGTAATGCCCACATAACACAGTCGCCGCTCCTCTTCTAGTTCGCGGTCACTCTCTAAAGAACGGACGTGTGGAAAAACTCCCTCCTCCAAACCCGCCAAAAATACCACCGGAAACTCCAACCCTTTGGCAGAGTGTAGGGTCATAAGCGTAACCGCTTCGGCGGCGGCATCCAGCGAATCGATGTCCGAAATCAGCGAGACCTGCTCCAAAAACAGCCCCAGCGAGGGACTCTCCGTCTGCTTCTCGAACTCCAAAGTCACCGAGAGGAGCTCTTTCACGTTCTCTATGCGGCTCTGGTTCTCAATACTCTTCTCCTCTTGTAGTACCGCAAGATAGCCGCTCTTTTCGATTACTCCCCGCGTGATTTCGGTGACGGTAGCCTCTGGTTTGCGTAGCGATTCGATAAGCGCAACAAACTCCGCAATCCGAACTCGTGTTCGCGCCTGTATCTGCGAAATACTCCCCGACTCCTTGAGTACTTCCCAAAATGTGCGCCCAGAGAGTTGCATCTCCTCCTCTAGTGCCGCAAGTGAGGTCGCCCCTATGCCCCTTGCGGGTACGTTGAGGATACGGCGTAGGCTCACGCTATCGGCGGAGTTGTGAATCACGCGCAGGTAGGCGACAATATCTTTGATTTCGCGCCGTTCGTAGAAGCGCAATCCTCCCACGATACGGTGCGGGGTACTCCAGTTGAGGAACACCTCTTCAAAGATACGTGATTGTGCGTTTGTACGATACAGAACCGCGAAGTCGCTCCACTTGCGCCGCCCCTCTTGCACCTCTCTCCGCATCGTTTGAGCTATCCAGACCGCCTCCTCCTGTTCATTTTCTGCCTCGTAGCGGAGGAGGGGGCTACCGGTATCGTTTTCCGTCCACAGTTTTTTATCTTTTCTGCCTCGATTATGGCGTACCACCCCGTGCGCCGCCTCTAAAATCGTTTTGGTAGAGCGGTAGTTCTGCTCTAACTTTAGCACTTGTGCCTCTGGATAGTCGTGTTCAAACTGCAAAATCAGTTCTACGTTCGCCCCCCGAAACAGATAGATGCTCTGGTCATCATCGCCCACCACACACAGGTTTTTGCGCTTTTGCGCCAGCAACTTGAGAAGGGTATACTGCGCCTGATTCACGTCTTGGTACTCATCTACGAGTAGGTAGTGGAAGCGGTTTTGGAGGCGTTCGAGGGTCTCGGCAGAGGTCTCTAGGAGGCGTACCGTCTCTACGATAAGGTCATCGAAATCGAGGGCGTTGTTTTGGCGCAGTTTGGCTTGATAGAGGGGGTAGACCTTGCTACATATTCCCTCGAAAAAGCCCGTAAAGGTCTTTGCATACGCTTCGGGGGAGATACGGCTCTCTTTTGCGCGGCTGATATGCGAAAGGAGGCTACGGGGAGTGAACTTTTTATCGTCTAAGTTCAGTTGGCGCAAGCACTCTCGTACTAAAATCAACTGGTCGCTATCGTCGTACACCACAAAGTTGGAAGAGAGTTCTATCGCGTCGCCATACTCCCGCAACAGTCGGGCGCACGTAGAGTGGAATGTACCGACCCACAGGCTTCTTCCCGCGTTGGGAGTTACCAGCCGCTCAATACGCTCTTTCATCTCTGCCGCCGCCTTGTTGGTAAACGTAACAGCGAGGATGTTGCGCGGGTAGACGTTCCTTTCGGTGACGAGGTAGGCGATACGGTGCGTAAGAACGCGAGTTTTACCGCTACCTGCCCCCGCAAAAATGAGCAGGGGCCCATTGCCATACAGCACAGCTTCGCGTTGAACGGGGTTTAAGCCTCTTAGGAGGGGGTGTTCCGCCTCTTCTGTGGTGGGTTCAAAAAGGCTTTCGGACATAGTGAATAGAGTTCTCCTTGTAGACAAAGATTCGCTATTCTGTACTGTAATTCCTTCTGCCTCTCAAAAGTGTAGTTTAGCGATTTGCGTTGTTGTATAGGTTTATTCAGTCTCTCAAAGCGTGATATTCTGCTATGGTGTGCTCTTAATTCCGGTTTCAGAAGTAGCAAAAAATCGTTCTTGAGATAGAGGGAGCCTCTTCTGCTGGCTACACTCCCATAGTACCTTTTGAAGAGGAAATTGACTCACTCAAACGCCATGATAAGCCCCTCATTTGTCGCAAGATACAGACGGTTGTTGTCAAGCATCGCAAGATAAGCAGGTTCGCCTGTGATATTGATACGCCACGCCGCTTTGCCTGTCTTGCCATTAATCAGCGCGAGGCGGTGTCCGTAAGGCTCCGCTCTTTCGCCAACCAGCATAAAGTCGTCGTCTCCTAGCAGGAAGGCAGTGAGACTGTTGGGCGCAGTCCAGATGCATCTGCCGGAAGTCGTGTAAGCCCCTATCGCGTCTAGCACTTTGTTAGTCATGTAAATCAAGCCGCTCTTGCCAAACCCTAATAGAATCCCGTCCTTTTTTATCAGAGTGGAGGAGACGATCTTGCGAGATTTTCCGTCAATTATCCGCAAAGTACCGCTCGTATCTACAACATAAAGCGTTGTTCCATCAACGCATACGGCACTTTTTTGAGAGGCGTTGCACACCACACTCCAGAGCATTTTCCCGTTAAGCGCATCACGCGCAACGACGCGCCTCCTCTTATCCACATAGTAAACATGACCGGTAGCATCCGCTGAAAACAGCCTGAAGCAGTCGCTATCCGTGGCACTCCAAAGCATTGTACCGCCCTGCTCTTCCAACGCGATGCACTGCGCCCCCTCTCTTTCAATGCCTACTAATACAGCACCCACCGGGGACGCATTCATCGTGAATCTATATCCGTCAGACAGAAGGTGCTTTGTCCAGACACGCTTTCTCTCCTGAACGTTATATGCACAGACGGTACATCGGGCTTTGTCGCCAGCCGCTACAAGAAGCAACCCAGACGCGCTCATTTTTAAGGAAACAGGGTAGCCCGCCCCCCATTCAGGGACAGGCAACGACCAGATTTCACGACCATCGCTCCGCCGAACTGCCGATAGTTGCGGAACAGGCGCGGGTCGTCCACCCACTTCGACAGGCTTATGATTTGCAAGAAAGATAGTATCATCGTTGGCGACCATGCTCATAATATAGATGCCAGTCGTCGCTTCCCAGACTTTACGTCCCCTAATAAGCCCAGCATTAAAGGGAGACCGAGCCAGATTATTCGCGTCATTCCGCGCCTGCAACCACACTGCTGACTGCATTTGAGGTCTCAACAAACCATGAGTAGCAACCCTGCCTCCACACGCTGTGACTATCGGAAGGACATAGGCTGTCATCAAGGTAAAGTATCTAATAACTTTCATGGAACCCATCCCCAGTGGAGCAAATCTCGGTACTTGACGAAGAAAAACTAATCCGCGTCTCCCGTTATGCTCCATTGCCACTCCAAGTAGAGCGTACACGCTATGAAAATTACGCAATCTGACTCTTGAAAAAACGCTAAACTACAGTCTCACAAGTGAGCAGGGAGGCGACGGCGCGATAGAGTAGGGCTTAGTAGCACAAATCCAGAGGCTCTATCCCGTTCTCTTTGCAGTAGTTTAGGTAGCGTTCCAGTTTGGTAAACACATCGTCTTGGTAGAAGATGTTGTCCTCGTCGTCCAGATACTGAATGGTTCCACTAATAATAAAGAGGGTCTGCATCTCCTCTTGACCTTCGTCCACCACGAGGGTATGAATGTCTCCGGGCGGCTCGTAGATAAAGGTTCCGGGGTTTGCCACCCACTCGCGCTCTAGGTAGTGCCACCTCCCTAGCACGCAGTAGCCCATAACGTACCCGCCGGTGTGACGATGGCGGTTTACACGTCCTCCGCCCTTCACTTTTAGCAGGTTGACCCAGTTTCCACTGGTGAGGTCGAAGCGTAACGGTTTGAACCAGACACGCTCTCCCTGTGGAACCCAAGGCACGGAATCTATATCTATGGCGCGGTCTGAAAGTTGTCGCTCCAAAATCGTCTCTAATGCCCCTACTTTGGACATGGTTCTCTCTCCTTATACTCTGATATTCGCAAGCAGTTGGGCAGTAGCCATGCCCTCTTTTACGTCGTTTACTTCCGGATGACACCACCACGCCGAGAGTACCGCTTGCGCTACTGCCCAGTTGCGTATACGTACTTTGTCCATCTCTAGCTCCTCCGCGAGTTGATGTACCCGCCGTGTGAGGAGTTCTTGGGGATTGGAGATGGTATGCCTGTCTTGCCACAGGTTTCTGAGCATCGCCCCTACCTCGTAGCAAGGCTCTCCTAGAACCCCTTGCGGGTCTATTGAGAGCCAGCCCTCTTTTCCTTCGAGGATGTTGTCGTGGTGCAAATCGCCATGAAGTAGCACGTAGGGGGCAGACGACACGAGTAGTTCGGGGGCTAGTGCTTCTGCCTCCTCTACCAGTTTTGTGTCTAAGTAGCCCGTGCCTCCATCGAATGTCTGCCGTATCTCCGCAATCGCCTTAAACCAGTCGTCTACGGTAGGGAAGTTATGGGGAGGCTCTGCTTTACACCACAAGCCCCGCATCACTTGGGCGGTTATGGAGGTCGCTTTTGCGTCGTGTTGGTCGTTGGCGTAGGTGGTGAGGGTGGTTCCGGGAGAGAGGCGTTCCAACAAAAAAATACCCTGCTCTCTCTCCGCTTGAAGTAGACGCACACTTCCCCGCCCCCCATAGATACGTAGCGCATCTATCTGAGTGAGTATCTCTGGATGTACCACACTCACTTTTAGAACTGCGTCCGTACCGTCCGTGCACATCACTGGCGTAACGTAACTAAAGGAGAGGTTTGGAAAAGGCGGTAGCACCGTAAGCGACCAGCGGTCAGCGGTCTCTTCGAGTATCTGCGGAAGCCGCTCCAGCCACTCCACGCCCCGTTCCTCAAAGCAGTTACGAATCGTGGTTAGAAATTTTTCGGGAAACACCATCGGTATAGAAGTCAAAATTAGTACCCCCTTATCAATAGGAGTTCAACAGAGAGGGGAGGAACTCCTCTCTAATGGTGCAGGAGAGGGTGTTGGCTTGTCTGCTTTGCAGGGAGTTGTGTGTGAGGTACTTCTTGCAGTATACCCTATCCCTATCTCTCCGCTTTCCAGTATAATAGAGGGGTACAAACTTTACCTATAGAGGAGTCGACATTGCCACGCATAGCCGTACTTGCAGGAGATGGTATCGGTCCCGAAATCGTCGGAGAGGCGTTACGGGTACTAGAGGTCATCAAATCCCGCCATAGCATTGATTTAACTTGGGAAGAGGCACTCGTTGGAGGGGTTGCCTACGACGCTACCGGACATCCCCTTCCCCCTGAAACTCTCGCTCTTTGTAAAGCCAGCGATGCCGTTCTTTTGGGGGCGGTAGGCGGACCAAAATGGGACAACGTTCAGCCCGCTACTCTGCGCCCGGAAGTGGGCGCGTTGCTTCCCCTCCGCCGTGAGTTAGAACTGTTCGCGAACCTACGCCCCATCACCCTGTTTCCTGCCCTATCCGATGCTTCCTCGCTCAAGCGGGAACTGATAGCGGGTGGGCTGGATATTCTGGTCATTCGAGAACTGACGGGCGGAATCTACTTCGGACATAAAGGGCGCGAAGACAACGGCAACAAGGCGATGGACACCTGCGTCTACACCCGTGCAGAGGTAGAGCGTATTGCTCGTGTAGGGTTCGAGGCGGCGGGAAGACGCGGCAAAAAACTCTGCTCGGTAGACAAAGCAAACGTGCTAGAGACTTCACGCTTGTGGCGAGAGGTCGTGCTAGAGGTCGCGAAAGATTACCCCGATATTGAACTCTCGCACCTATTAGTAGATAACTGCGCCATGCAACTGGTAAGAAATCCCAAACAGTTTGACGTAATTGTCACCGAGAATATGTTTGGAGACATTTTAAGCGACGAAGCCGCCA
>OMJJ01000269.1 GCA_900299305.1 bacterium
GGATATGGCGATTGCCATTCGTACCATGATGGTAGAGGGCAACACCGCGTACCTACAGGCAGGAGGGGGGCTAGTCGCCGACTCCGTACCCGCCTCCGAATATCAGGAGTGCCTCAACAAAGCCGGCGCACTACGCCAAGCTATTCAGGTTGCCGAAGAGGGGTTGGATTAGGAATTTGCTTCTTCTCCCAGAATTGGGAGAAGGATGTCCACAAGGACAGGATGAGGGCTTTTTTGCATAGTTAGAGGAATAAGCGACTTATGACGGTAGAAACAAGACAACTTACCACCGAGACCGCCGAAAAATACACCCGCGTACAGGAACTTCTGCGCGAAATGGGGCAGGTGGTTATCGGCTATTCGGGCGGAGTAGACAGCACACTGGTACTCAAAATCGCCCACGATGTTTTGGGCAGTAACGCAGTCGCCGTAACTGGTGACTCTGAAGCGTTCCCGCAAGGGGAGGTGGATGCCGCACTTGGGGTTGCGGGAGAGATGGGGGTCTCGGTGGTGCGCGTAAGAACCCACGAACTCGCCAACCCAAACTTCGCTATCAACACCCCCAACCGTTGCTATCACTGCAAAACAGAGCTGTTCTCGGAACTCCAAAAGGTAGCGCAAGAGCGTAACATCCGCTGGATAGCCGACGGCTCTCATGCCGAAGATGGTCGCCCCGGAGACCACCGCCCCGGCTTAAAGGCGGCAGAAGAGCGCGGAGTGCGTAGTCCCCTACGAGAAGCCGGCATGACCAAAAACGAAGTCCGTGAACTCGCTCTCTATCTGGGTATCTCCAACTGGGATAAACCCTCCTTCGCGTGTCTCTCCTCCCGCTTTCCCTACGGAACTCACATCACCGCAGAACTTCTAGCGCAACTAGACGGCTGTGAAAAGTACCTCAAGGAGTTGGGCTTTCGGCAGTTTCGGGTACGCCACCACGACACCGTAGCGCGTATCGAAGTAGAACTGAGCGATTTCCCCCGTGTACTAGAGCAGAGGGAAGCCATCTTCGCACGTTTCAAAGAGTTGGGCTACACCTACGTCACCCTCGACTTAGAGGGGTATCGCTCCGGCAAAATGAACGACACCCTTCAGAAGTCGAACCTCGTTCCTCTGGCGGGTATCGCTGTGCGGCAGAGATAGGGAAGAGATGGAAGTCGAAAAACTACGTGCCTTGCTAGAACACGTTCAGAGCGGTGACACCTCCGTAGACGACGCACTCCAGTCGTTGCGCTCTCTCCCCTTTGAAGATATTGGATTTGCCAAACTAGACCACCACCGTACTCTGCGAAGCGGCTTCCCCGAAGTCATCTACTGCCCCAACAAGCGCACCGAGCATATCGTAGAGATAGCACAAAGGCTACGCACACGGGCGCATAAGGTACTCGCAACCCGCGCCAACGCAGAGGTAGCGCAAGCCGTACAAGCCGCAATGCCCGAAACCCTCTACCACGAGGCGGCACGTATCTTAGTGATACCCGGCACAGAACCGATACTCGCAGAGCCTCCCAAAACACGTGGAACCGTGTTAGTAGTCGCGGCAGGAACCGCAGACTTCGCCGTAGCAGAAGAGGCGGCAATCACCGCGCAAGAGTTGGGTAGCCCTATAGAGAGACTATACGATGTGGGAGTAGCGGGGCTACACCGCCTCCTCAGCCATCAAACCCGGCTCTATGAGGCGAACGTACTTATCGTAGTAGCGGGAATGGAAGGGGCATTGCCGTCGGTAGTAGGGGGGCTGGTATCGCGCCCCGTTATCGCGGTTCCGACCAGTGTGGGCTACGGCGCGAACTTTCATGGGCTGTCCGCCCTCCTCACCATGCTAAACTCCTGTGCGAGTGGTATCGGTGTGGTGAACATAGACAACGGCTTTGGGGCGGGCTACCTCGCTCATCTTATCAATCAAGAATAGTAGCCCTCATCACCAACCTCTTCTCCCAAGTTTGGGCGAAGAGGCGAATGCACTCTATAGTAAGGTGGTTGCCTTTTAGCATAAGCCTAACTTTTTAGCAACGAAAACACCTTACTACTTTCTCTTTCCCCCAAACTTGGGGGAAAGATGTCCTGCAAGGACAGAATGAGGGCAAATTTGAGTAGTAATCAAACCTACAAGGAGCGTGTTATGAAGAACCGATGGAAAGGGCTAGTTGCGCTCTCTCTACTAACAGGAGCTGTCACAAGCCAAGCAGTAGCAGAGCCAAAAACCCCGTTAGATAGTGGCGCAAAGCAGAGCGATAGTTGGCGGAACGGCGATTTTGTTATCACCACCCCCTACTCCAATGCCCCCGAACTAAAAGCAAGAGACGGCGTACCCAAAGGCGTAGTGCATCACTTTGTAATGGACTCCAAAGACAGCAAAATCTATCCCGGTATTGCCAAACACGCGCCCGGACAGGTGGTTCCTTACAAGCGTCGGGTTTCGGTATACGTACCAAGTCAGTATGTCCAAGGTACACCTGCCCCCTTCTTCGTGTCTCAAGACAGCATGGCTTCCAACATCATTCCCACCATTTTAGACAACATGATTGCCGACAAGCGGCTTCCGGTCATGGTCGCGATTATGATAGATTCGGGTGGGGGGGACGCGCAAGGCAGTGAGCGCGGCTTGGAGTACGACACCTGTTCCGGTAAATACGCCGAGTTCATCGAAACCGAAGTTCTGCCCAAAATCACCAACGACTATCACGTCACCTTTACCAAAAACCCAGACGGGCGTATGACCATGGGAGGCAGTTCCGGCGGAGCGTGTGCCTTCTCAATGGCATGGTATCACCCCGACCTCTACCATCGAGTACTCTCCTATTCGGGAACGTTTGTCAATCAGCAGTCGCCCTATACCCCCGCCTCTCCGCATGGCGCATGGGAGTATCATGACCAGTTTATTCCCAAATCCAAGCGCAAGCCCCTCCGTATCTGGCTAGAGTGCGGTGAGTTCGATTTGCGATACAAAGACCCCGAATCGACCTACCATAACTGGGTAATGTCTAATGACCGTATGGCAAAAGTCCTCAAAGACAAAAAGTACCCCTACCAGTACTGGCTAGCAAAATCCGCTTACCATGTAGACGGCAGAGTCGTCGGGCAGACGTTGCCGCAAGCACTAGAGTGGGTATGGCGCGGCTACCCCATTCAGGGCGAAAAGGGTAGTACTGCCAGTAGCTACGCCCACGACGACTCTGCCTTTGAGAATCTGGATTAGGAGAACGCAATGAAAGCAATGATACCGATGTTCGTAGGTTTAGCGACCCTAAGCCTTGCCACACTAACCCACGCCGATTCTGCCGACAACAAGCCCAAACTGCTACGTGAGGTAAAGACCCTCGTCACACTCGGCGACAGCATTACACAAGG
Organism: bacterium; assembly: GCA_900299305.1. Lineage (GTDB taxonomy): Bacteria > Armatimonadota > Chthonomonadetes > Chthonomonadales > Chthonomonadaceae > CAIJLM01. Next base: position 3,349 of record OMJJ01000269.1, read on the forward strand.
GGGCGGCGCACCGGGAGGCTATGTGTGGCGGATGCAACGCTACCTCGATGCTCTCTACCCAAACAGCATAAAAATCGTGAATGCGGGTATCTCTGGGCATAAGTCTACCGATATGTCAGACCGTTTCAAGCGCGATGTGCTAGACAATAAACCCGACCTCGTTACGATTAGCGTAGGCGTAAACGACGTGTGGCACGGTTTTTACGATAACCACCCAGACGGAGACGGGCCCCGCGGTGTAGACATAGAGACCTACCGCCAAAAAGTGACGGGCATGGTGGAGGCGGCACTCGCACAAGGAAGCCGTGTGGTAATGCTATCCACTACCGTTATTCACGAAGACCTAGACAACAAAGAGAACGCGAAGGCAAGGGCATACAACAAAGTGCTACAAGAGATAGCCTCCGCGCATAAATGCCCCTTTGTCAACCTGTTCAAAGCCTTTGAAAAACCCATTCGCGCCTATCGTGCCGTTTCCGGAAACGCCTCTGACCTGCTTACTACCGATGGGGTACACCTCAACCCCGCAGGCAACGAACTGATGGCACACACCATTCTACGCGGATTCGGTATCTCGGAAAAGAGCCTCGAATCGGTAAAAGATGCCGCCAAGAGATAAGGAGAAAAAACCTTTGAAAACCCCCACTAACCTCAACCGCCGACAGGCTCTGCAACTGCTCTCTGGTATCGCTACAGGGGCTACCGCGCTCTATAGCACCTCCCCCTCTGCAAATGCCTTCCCCCGCTTCCGCGAAGATGTCGAGGCAGAGCAGGGCGATGTCAAAGTCGAAAAACTGACCGATAGCATCGCAGTACTCTCTGGAGTAGGCGGCAATATCGCGGTGCTGGTAGGAAAAGACAGCACGTTACAGGTAGACGCGGGCAACCCCGGTACCGCCCCCAAAACCCTCAAAGCAGTGGGAGAACTAACCGACAAACCCGTAGGGGTGCTTATCAACACGCACTGGCACGGCGACCATACTGGCGGCAACGCCGACATGGCGAAGGCAGGTAGCCGTATCTTGGGGCACGATAACCTTAGAAAACGCTTAGGCAATGAGCAGTTTATCGAGGCGTTTAATAGCAAAGTTCCCGCCTCGCCCGAAATCGCTCTCCCCATCCTCACCTTCGACGATAAACTCACCCTCTATCTCAACGGCGAAGAGCTTCATCTCGCCTATGTGCCACCCGCCCACACCGATACCGACATCTACATCCACTTCGCAAAGGCGAACGTGCTACACGCCGGCGACCTCTTTTTTAACGGGATGTACCCCTTTATAGATAGCTCTACCAAAGGCTGGATTGGGGGCATGGTAGGGGCGGCAGACCGTATTCTTTCGGTAGTCGATGATAAAACCAAAATCATCCCAGGACACGGACCCGTTGGCACAAAAGCGGAGTTCAAGCAGTACCGCGATATGCTGGCGGAGATTCAGGCAAAAATAACCCCGCTCGTAAAAGCGGGTAAATCGGTAGAAGAGGCGATAGCCGCCAAACCCACGGCTTCCCTAGATGACAAATGGGGCAGGGGCTTTATGAAGCCAGACGCATTTGTCCGTATTGTCTACGGTGGTATCAAGAAGTTTGGGCTATAGCCTGTTAGGTTGTCATGTTTTAGCCCCTTCCTCCTCATTGGTGGAAGGGGCTTTACTTTGTCTAAAAGGCAGAGTGAGTTTTTGGCAAACTACTTGCCGCTACTATCGCTACGTTGCGGGTTGACGATAATGCCGTCGAAGATAGCGGCATTGGTCTTTACGTGGCAATCTTGTCCTACTACGCACCGTTCGATGTGTGTATTCCGCATAATCACCGCGCCATCCCACAGAATACTGTCCTTAACCACCGCGCCTAGTTCCACAGCGCAGTTGTTCCCTATCACCGTATTCTCCAATATTTTCGCACCCGCTTCAATCGTTACGTTGTTCCCAATCGCAACCGGGTAGCCAATCTCGGCAGTGGGGTCTATCGTCACGTTCTCCCCTACCCATGTATACTTCTTTACCTCAGTAAGGGGGAGTTTGGTGTTTACTTTACCCGCAAGCACATCGTAGTGCGTCTGTTGGTAGATTTTCAGGTTCCCCACGTCCTTCCAGTAGGCGGCGGTAAGATGCCCGTAAAGTGGGTGCTTGTGTTCCAAAAGTTGGGGGAAAACCTGCTTGCCAAAGAGGTAGAACACCCCCCGCGGAATGAGGTCGAATATCTTGGGTTCAAACAC
>OMJJ01000270.1 GCA_900299305.1 bacterium
AGTCTTTGGTGACGGGGAATGGATAGGGATAGCGAGATGTTAGGCTATTCTATCGCACATCTCTCAACGATACTGTGAACTAATTCACACAAAAGGAGATAACTGTTTCATACCCACTCAACTGAAAAGGCGGATACCTCTCAAAATGAGGGGTGTCCGCCTTAACTACTCGTACTTGCTTGTAGGTTGAGAAGCACTACCTAGTGCATGGTGGTAATGCTCGGTATCATCTCTGTAATGGGTGGTTCTAGCGGAGTTTTTGCCCCTCGCTTTGCATCCACTGGTTTCGTCCATAGCGGCTCTAGGGCGAGTTTTAGTACCTCACTCACGTCCTCTACAAACTGGAAGGTGAGTTCTTTATGAATCTCTTTGGGAACATCCTCCATTACGTCTTTGCGGTTGCGCTCTGGTAGGATAATGGTCTTGATACCGGCGCGTTTTGCCCCTAGTACCTTCTCCTTCACACCCCCAATCGGAAGCACCTTACCGGTAAGCGTTACCTCTCCCGTCATGGCGAGTAGCGGTTTCGCCAGCCGCCCGCTAAACAGAGAGGCGAGTGCTGTCGTCATGGTGATACCAGCGGAAGGACCATCTTTCGGAATTGCCCCGGCAGGTACGTGGATGTGAATATCGTGCGTCTCGTAGAAGTCGTCGGGTGCGCCCAACTCTTTCGCATGAGAGCGTACATAGGAGAGAGCCGCTTGCGCCGACTCCCGCATTACATCACCGAGTTGCCCCGTAATGGTAAGGGTAGCGGGACGACCATTACTGGGCATGGCTATCGCCTCAATAAAGATGATGTCGCCGCCCATGGGTGTCCATACCAGCCCCGTAACTACTCCCGGACGCTCCACCTTTTCCAGTGCCGCCTCACGCTCCCAACGGGGAACCCCCAAGAACTCACGAACCGTCTTAGGGGTGACAATTAGCGACTCGTATCGCCCTTCGGCAAAGGCGCGGGTGGCTTTGCGGCATACCGAAGCGATTTCGCGCTCTAGGTTACGTACCCCCGCTTCACGGGTGTAGTGCTGTACCAGATAGCGCAGACTGTCACGGCGGAACGTGATGCGCCCCGTAATGCCGTGTTCATCGCACTGCTTGGGTACGAGGTGCTGTTTGGCGATATTCACCTTCTCCTCTTCGGTATAACCAGCCAGTTCGATAATCTCCATTCTGTCGCGCAGGGGCGGCATAATGGTATCCAACATATTCGCGGTGGTGATAAACAGCACCTGAGAAAGGTCGAACGGAACATCCAGATAGTGGTCTCGGAAAGAGCCGTTCTGCTCTGGGTCGAGTGCTTCTAGCAGAGCAGAAGAGGGGTCGCCCCGAAAGTCAGAGTTCACCTTGTCTATCTCGTCTAGCATAAAGACAGGGTTGCTGGTCTCGGCGCGTTTAATGCCTTGTATTATCTGACCGGGCAGTGCGCCGATGTAGGTACGGCGGTGCCCTCGAATCTCCGCTTCGTCACGTACCCCTCCCAAAGAGATTCGCACGAACTTGCGCCCTAGTGCCTGCGCGATAGAGCGTCCGAGCGAGGTTTTGCCCACTCCGGGAGGTCCGGCAAAGCAGATAATGGGCTGTCGTACATTACCGTCCTGCTTGAACTTGCGAACCGCTAGGTACTCCAAAATGCGGTCTTTCACCTTCTCTAGTCCGTAGTGGTCTTCATCCAACGAGGCTTTTACCGACTTGATTTCGAGGTTATCTACGGTCTGGTTTTGCCAAGGCATGGCTATCATCCAGTCGAGATAGGTACGTGCGACGTTGTATTCGGGGGCGGCGGGGTTCATGCGGCTCAGGCGGTCGAGTTCTCTATCTGCCTCTTTTTTCGCCTCTTCCGGCATCCCTGCCGCGTCAATTTTTGCACGTAGTTCTTCTAAATCTTGAGTACGGTCATCGCCCTCCCCAAGCTCCTTCTGAATCTGGCGTACCTGCTCACGGAGATAGTACTCCCGTTGGGTTTTACCGAGTTCGTTCGCCACTTCGGACTGTAGGCGGTTGCCGAGTTCCAGCAGTTGCACCTCTCGCGCTAGTAGAACCATGAGGCGGGTCATGCGGGGTTGGAGTTCTATCGTCTCCAGAATCTCTTGCCGTTCTTGGAAGGAGAGGCGCGGCATCTGCGCGGCGATAAGGTCGGTAAGAACTCCTGCCTCTAGTACGTTGTCGGGCAGGTTGCCCATCTCGTCGGGCAAATCCGAAGAGAGGGCAACAATCCGTTTGAACTGCTCTCCGATACTGCGGCGTAGTGCCTCTATCTCAAGGTGTTCCGATTCCGCGATAACGGGTTCGGCAATGGGGCGTATCTTCACCCGCAGATAGGGCGAGGTCTGGACGGCTTCTAGTATCTCAAAACGCTGAACACCCTGCACAATGAGCCGTATCCCTTCGGGGACTTGCGCCATCATGCGGATAGCGATAATCGCACCGATTTTGTACACGTCGTCTAGGGTGGGGTTTTCGATGCCGGGGTCTTTCATGCAACTAACTGCAATCAGTCGGTTGCCCCCTACCATCGATTCGTTGACCAGTTTGATAGAGTTTTCGCGCCCTACGCCTAACGGGGCTACCACCACAGGAAAGATAACCACTTCTCGTAAGGGGAGAAGGTTTATCTCATCGGGAATGGGTTGGTTTTCATCTCCCTCTTGGGAGGCTTCACTCTCTGGAGTGATGCTTTCGGTCTCCTCTAAGGGTTCTGCGGTGGGTGTGATATTCAGTGGGTTGTTGTCGTCCATCGTATTTGACCGTTCCTCTATCTATCTTAATCATCGCACTGTAGTGCGCGTAGTTGGGTTAAAATCTGGGTTGTAGTTAAAGGGTACTCATACTACACAAGGCAAAATCGGAAAACAGGTGCTTCGTTCTACTCTACAGACGAAACCTTGATAACACGGGTTCCTTTGGTGTGTTGGCTCTTCTTGGGAAGCGAAACCGTAAGGAAGCCGTCCTTGAAGTTGGCACGTATGTTATCGCGGTCATAGCGGAGATGCGGGGGTAGAGGTATCTCTCGCTCGAACTTCCCGTAGAATATCTCTAGGTGGTAGCATCGTGTACGCTCTTGGCGTTCTGTCTCTGGCTCTAGCCGCTCACAGGAAATGGTGAGCAGTTTATCATCTTCAGAGAGGAGAAGCGAAAGGTTTTCGGGGCGTACCCCAGCGAGTTCCATCTTAACTATCAGTGCTTCTTCCGTCTCGTACATATCGGCGCGTAACCGAAAGCGGACGGAGTAGAGGGCATTTTCGGCAGTACGCAGAAAGTCCTGCTCTAGTTGTAGGAACACATCGGAAATGTTGAAATCACGAGTAGCCATCTTCGCGATACCTCTTCTAACCTGCAAGACTTGAGTGTAGTACACTCATACGATATGATACTACTATTTTAACATACAAAAAGTTTCGTGTGAAGGGGGAAAAGATAAAAATTCTCGCGATACAAGAGGCAGAGTATCCCATAAGTAGGTGTGCGACTACTCTCATAAAATCCCCCGCGCCATAAACACAAAATAGTGTATAATGTTGTCTAAGTTGTTGCGCCCTCTCATGGTATCGGAGAGACCCACCCATGCCTAAAGCCTCACCCGCCAAAACTCGAAAGCCCACCCTCAGCCCGACGCGCATACTCACCTATCTCGACTGCGCCGTGAAGTACAAGTATATCTATCAAGATAAGTTGGGGCGGTTCTTCCTAAAAGCGAAACCGCAGTTGAGTTTTGGAAGTACCCTGCACAACGTTCTTCAAACCTTCCACGAGCAAGGCGCGGCGCACACACCCGAAGAGATGGTGACAGCCCTCGAAACGCAGTGGATAAGCGCAGGATATACCTCGAAAGAGGAGGAGCAGAAGCACAAAGAGACGGGTGAGCAGATCGTACAGGCGTACCATACCGCGCACCAAGAGCGTGTTATCGCTCAAGTGGAGACCATCGCAACCGAGAAAACAATAACCTGCGATTTGGGTGACTTCAAGTTATCGGGGCGCGTTGACCGCATTGATAGGCATACCGACGGAACCCTAGAGATTATCGACTATAAAAGCGGACGTTGGGAGGTAACCCAAGAGCAGGTCTACCGCGACTTTGCTATGCGGTGCTACCAGCTGATACTTAGCGACCTCTACCCCGATACTCCTATTCAAGCCACCATCTACTGCTTGCGTTCTGGTATCTCGGCAACGGCGATGCTGGAGACAGAGGAACGTGACCTGTTTCGTGAAGAGATTCTTGCTTTGGGTGACGAGATAATCTACGGAGACTACTCAGGACTGATACCAGAGCCGATAGAGATGTGTCCCGAATGTGAGTTTCTAAGGCTCTGCAAACGCTACTGGACAAAAGAGAAGCAGAAGGAACTGATTGAGGAATCGTTTTCAGAGGAGGGTATTTAATCCTGCAATGGCACAGACCGTACTACCAGAAAAGATTCAAGAGAAGATAACCGCCCCACGTCTTATCGAGTTTAAGCATATCGGGCGCAAAATTGTGGTTGTTACCGCCTACGACTATGCGGCAGGACGACTCGCAGACAGGGCAGGGGTGGACGTGATACTGGTGGGTGATACACTAGGGATAATGGCACTCGGCTATAAGAACACCGTCCCCGTCACCCTCGACGAGATGATACACCACACCAAAGCGGTAAAACGGGGAGTAAAAAACGCCCTTGTTGTCGCAGACCTCCCCTTTGGAACCTATCAGGCAAGCCCGCAAGAGGCGTTTCATAGTGCCGCCCGCCTACTTAAAGAGGGGGGCGCACACGCCGTAAAGTTGGAAGGCGGAGTACACCTCGCAGAGACCGTTCGCCTCCTTACCAGTAGCGGCATTCCCGTTATGGGGCATTTGGGGCTAACCCCGCAATCGGTGAACCTCTTTGGGGGCAACAAGATTCAGGGGCGCACTACCGATGCCGCCGAATTGATGGTGCGCTCTGCCCGTGCGTTGCAGGAGGCAGGGGCGTTTGGGATGGTTCTGGAAGCCATTCCCGCCGAACTCGCAAAACGAATTACCGCAGAGGTGGGAATTCCTACCATTGGCATTGGGGCAGGGGCGGACTGCGACGGGCAGGTACAGGTCTGGAACGACCTTTTTGGAATCTACCCCGGCAGACCCCTCCGCCATGCAAAGTGTTATGTGAATCTAGGCGAGATTATCGAAGAGGCACTGCGTACCTACGCCGATGAAGTACGACAAGAGGCATTTCCAACCGAGGAGAACAGTCACTAAGTATGCGAACGTTCGAGCAGATAAGCACCCTAAGAACCTACCTTCGTGCCGTGCGGCAAGAGCGAAAAACGGTGGGCTTTGTGCCTACTATGGGCGCACTCCATGCCGGACACCTAAGCCTTGTACAACGTGCCAAGTCGGACTGCGATGTGGTGGTAGCCTCTATTTTTGTAAACCCAACACAGTTCGGTCCGAAAGAAGACTTTGCAAAATACCCACGAGACACCTCCCGCGATATGCAGATGACCGCAAATGCGGGTGTAGACGCGCTCTTCCTGCCCCCTGTTGAGGAGATGTACCCCAGTAACTTCCAGACTTGGGTGGAGGTAGAGAAGATGGGCGAATCCCTTGAAGGCGCAGTCCGCCCGGGACACCTCAAGGGAGTGGCTACTGTCGTTACCAAACTGTTCAACATCGTACAACCCGACATCGCCTACTTTGGGCAAAAGGACTATCAGCAGTTTCTGGTGGTGGAGCGGCTTGCCCGCGATTTGAACCTCCCCCTCACCATACAGATGGTTCCGACCTTCCGCGAGACAGACGGCTTGGCGATGTCCTCCCGAAACGCCTACCTTTCGGAAGCAGAGCGAACTGCCGCGACCCTACTCTCACGCCTGCTTGCACTGGCAGGTAGCCGCGTACAGGAGGGAGTACACTCTGCCTCTCAACTACACAAAGAACTCACGGCAGTTGTTGCGGCAGAACCTCTTGCCACATTAGACTATATCGCGCTCGTACACCCCGATACCCTTCAACCTGTGGAAGATTTGGGGGCAGGGGTCACGCTGGTAGCGTTGGCGATACGCATAGGGAACACGCGCCTAATAGACAACGCTCTGATTGCCCCCGAAGGCGTTTCGCTTCCCCGCCCACGAGTAAGCCGAGGGGTTTGAGAGGTGCTTTCCTCTTCGTGAAGGGGTAGGAGAGGGATAAGAATTTTTGCTTGACGAATCCTCTTGCGCGTAGTACAATAACACTACTTCAGAGGTCGTTTGTGGGCGGTTGGCTCAGTGGTAGAGCACTTCCTTCACACGGAAGGGGTCACTGGTTCGAATCCAGTACTGCCCATCTCCACAATCACAAAAGACGCTCTCGTCTGTTTGGGCGGGAGCGTCTTCTTTCGGGGTGTAGCTCAGTTGGTAGAGTGCTTGCTTTGGGAGCAAGATGTCGCAGGTTCGAGTCCTGTCACCCCGATTTCCCCTAATCTGTAAAAGCGTCTCCCTCTTTATTCCGTCACGTCGGGTAAAGGAAGGGGTTCTTTATAATCGAGGCGATAGCACGCAAGCGTATTACCCGAACCCTGCCATTGGCTTGTGGAGAGGAGTTTTAGGGTGGCGGCAGGGCGACCCTCAAAAAGCGGAATACCCTCTCCTGCAATAATGGGGAAGGTCGTTAGGTGTAGTTCGTCCACCAACCCATAACGGAGCAGGTTGTTCCAGAGGATGCGCCCCATCAGTATCAAAATACCTCTCCCCTCGCCCTCTTTTAGTTCTGCTATCTCGCGGGGTGCGTCTTTCACTCGAATAATGCGTGTGTTCTCCCAAGGGGCAAGTTCCTCTGGGCAAATCTTATCTGAAACCACCACTTTTTCGATGTTCTGAAAAAGACTCGCTAATTCCCTACGAATCGGCGTTGCCTTTGGGTCGTTAGGCACTCCTGTCCAGTAGCTCATGTTGCCTAAAAACGAGGTGCGCCCGCTAAGAATCAGGGTGTCAGCGGCACGAAGGCACTCTGCCGCATAGTAATCGAAGTGGTCACTACCGGCATAGTCGGGATGGTAGTGTTCAAAAAAACCGTCAAACGTCTTATCTTTTGCCTCGTAGTATCCGTCTATAGTCACAAAATTGTTCACGATAAGTTTTCGCATTTTCGTCCTCCTCCTGTAGAGTGTACTCCGCAACAGATAGGATTTTCGGAAAGGAGTCAAGAAAGAGACTACACATGAGTTTTATCGTTGGAAAAAATGCAGTAGTGGTCTGCTTGGGAGATAGCATTACGGCGGCAGAGGATGGGTACGTTACCGTAATGCAAAACCTTATCTCGGCAGGCTACCCAGAACGCAATATCCGTATTGTAAACGCGGGGCGGGGTGGAAACCGCTCTACCGATATGCTTGCCCGTCTTCAAGAAGACGTGGTCGCGCACAACCCCAATGTCGTAACGATTAGTGCGGGGATTAACGACGTTTGGAAACGATACCGTATCCGAACTCCCTACACCGAATACCCCAACGGTGACGGAGCAGAAGGGGTCTCTGTAGAGGTCTACGAGGCAGTATTGGGGGAGATGGTAGATATTCTGCGCGAAACCACAGAGGCGGAGATAGTGCTAATGTCTCCCACGCTCATTGGGGAGGACATAGAGAACCCCAACAACAAGCCAAACGCGACCCTTAAAGAGTATGTCGCGGCAGTAGAGCGGGTAGCACACTCCCGAAACACCCTCCTCGCCCCTGCCCACGAGGCTTTTATCGGAACCCTACAGGCGGGGCGCACCGTAAATCCCGATTTCTGCCTAACTACCGACGGCGTTCACCTAAACCCCATCGGGAATCATGTACTAGCCCTTACGGTACTAGCAACTTTGGGCTTCGCCGGTTTGGGGGGCTAACTCCGTTTCTGCATCTCCTACTCTCTTTTGTTTCTAACGGTATCTTGGCAGGAATTTGTGCGACAAAACGCCAAAATAGTACTCACAAAAGAGAACTACGGTTAGGAGATGCTATTTTCACTATGTCACGCTCTCATTCTGCTCGCAAGGTCGCCCTGTGGGGGTTACTACCGCTCACGCTTGGTATCGGTGCAGGTGCGCTTATTGCCCCGCCGAAACCTCATGCTCCCACAAGTGCCGCCCCGTCTCAAGCACATCCCTCTCCCGCAAAGCCTAGTTTGGAGAAAGACACCTACCTCTTAAAGTCGCAGTGGGCAAAGACCTACAGCCTAAAAGCGGGGCAGACGGTAGAGGTGAATGTGCGCCTTCTAAAGCCCTCCGAACTGCCCGACAATGGGCGCGTAGCGGTAACATGGAGTTTACAGGACGAGCCTAGCACCCTCAACCCTGTCGGGCAGGGCAGAACAGAGAACGCTTTTGGTATCCCCAACAAGCCCACTGCGGGGTGGCGCAAAGTGCTTCATGCACACGATAGCGACCTCTATCTCGTCTACCGTGCGCCCCAAACCGGAACTTACCACCTCGACATTACCCCCGTTACTCAAGAGGCTCCTATCGGTTCGCAAGGGGTGCGCTGGCGTGAAAAAGGGAACGCTCCCCGCCTTGCCGACCTTCCTGAGAGTACACCGTGGGCTTCTAGTCTCTCTGCGCCCCTCAAAGTCGCGGTACATACCGTCAATGTGGGAACGGCAAGCGACGAAACCCGCCTCCAAACCCTCATTGAGCAGAAACCGAACAACACCCCCGAACTCGCTCAGGCGATTGAACTTACCCCCGCATTAGGGGACGAAGTAAAGACATGGCGCGTAACGGGAGGCGCGGACGACATCGAGTTCTACGATAACGGTAAGGTAGGCTCTTCCGGTGATAACTGGTTCCGCCTAGAGTACAAGGGCAATGAACCGCGCCTTCTCACCGCCCAACTTAGTATGCCTTCGCAGATGGTTGCCGCCCGTATCCGTGCCTATCGCCTAAAAACCAACGAGGCGGGAGGCTTGGGCAAACTGCTTCCCCTAGAGGAGTTTAAGCAGGGGCAAGACGGCAACGAGAGGGTTCACCAGCAGGACGAGGAACATCGTTCTAACATCTCGCGGGTTCTCAATCCCCATGAGACCTACTTGCTACGGGTTGAAGCGAACTCCCCTGCCTACCAGTTGGAACTGCGACTGCTGAAACCAGCCCCCTACACCAGCCCCCAAATGGCGATTCGGCAAGCCCTCTATACCCAAATCGGGCAGGTAGATGCGTGGCTTACTAATCGACCCCGTGGGGCATCTGTAGAGCGGCGCATTCGCGATTCGGGGAACCTACTCGGTACACAGTGTATGAGTTGCCACACCCATTCGGGAGTTTGGGGTCCCGCAGTACCCTTTGCAAACGGCTACCGCTTGGAAAACGCACAAAACTACTGGCATCTACTCAACACCATGTACGAGTGCTTGCGCCCCTGCAACGTCCTTAAAGACGCGGTAAACAACACCAGTCTCGCTCCTCTCGATATAGGCGACGGTCCCGCAGGTACTCGCGCCGCAGGGTTCAATATCGTGAACGCAGAGCGGATTCGCAAGCCCTCCAAACTCCATGCCCGTCAGCAGGTGCGTACCGCGAACTTCGTGCTACAGACCTCCGACCCCGGCGGTATCAATGCGGCAGGACCGGGCAGTAATATCGGGTTTGTGATTGTAAATCTGTTCTCTACCGAGATACTCAAAACAGCATGGGAGAAGACCAACGACCCCAAGTATTTTCGGGGTATGGAGCAGAAAGCGCGTCAAGTCCTTGAGGTTGTTCCACAGTTCACGGACGATATTGCTCTGCGCCTAGACTACTTCTACCGCGTTTTCCCCATAGCCAAATACCTCGAATGGGCGGCAAAGGCAGACAGCGCAGAGCGCACTACAGGCAAGCCCACTACCGCCAACCTTACCGAACGCGAGAAGTTCGTTACTCAAGTGCGAAACCTGCTACAAGAGGACGAAGCACGCCTCCGCGCCATTCAAAACGAAGATGGCTCTTGGGGCTTTAATCCGGGTAAGAAGTCGCCGCAAGAGACGCAGTGGAGCCGTGCCGATAGCAGTTTCGACCCCTCCCCTACCGCACTTGGTATTATTGGGCTAACGGCGGCAGGTCACCGAACCGAAGACCCCAGTATCACCAAAGCAATTAAGGCACTGCTTGCCATGCAAGACCCTAGCGGACGCTGGAACCGCGCCGCCCAGACGGGTTTCGTAACGACGGGCTACGCTCTACACGCGCTTTCACGGCTCTACCCTGTTGCTCCAAAGGCTCCCACACGCGCAGAGTTCACTCCCAAGCCCAACGAAAGCACCCTTGCAACCCTCAAGCGAGTTCAGTCGCTGGCACTACTGGCAGAACCTAAGTTCAACGATATTCTGCTCGCCTCTGCACTACACTCTGCCCCCCAAGTGCGCTACTGGTCGATGATTGGGTTGGGGGCGAACCGCCAAGCCGTAAGCGTTCCCACCCTAATCCACGCCCTTTCCGACCCTACCAAGATGGTACGCTTGGCGGCAACATGGGCATTACGGGAAGAACTGCTAAACGATAACGGTTGGGAAGCCACATTTCAGGCTTACGACAAAGGCGACGATTTTACCCGTGAAGGGGTGCTACAAACCCTCAACATTCGCGCCGATGCCACCTCTACCAAAGCCAACCTCAACTGGAACCGCCTCACCACCCTCCTAGACCGCGCCATGAACCGCGACACCAACCCCGCAGTACGCTCTTGGGCAACCAAAGCGGCTTGGCAGTGGTGGGTATGGAATCAGCCGACCCGCAACGCACTCAATGCGGCATGGGCAAAACTACTAGAGCGACCCGAAACGGATATAACCACCGAGAATACCATTCGTTACTCTAGCCAAGCCCTCTTTATCGCAAACGGGCATAAGGCAAACGGCTCTACCGAACACCAGTACCTCGAACTAGAAGCCCTCTTCAAAACACTAACGCAACGCCTCACCGACCTCAAAGAGCCGGAGACCCGCCTTCGCCTTGCCAAGCGGATAGTGGGTGTCGGGGGAACCTTCTTCGAGACCTCTGGCGGAGACGGCGGACCGGGACAGATGGGATACGTAACGCCCGGTTCTGGCGATATGATGGGAGCCGCAAGCCTTATCTACCTAAAATCAGCAACCGCAAAAGGAGACATGACCGCGATTCGGGCAGGACTAGAGGGCGGGGCAAACGTACCGCATGGCGAGTTGAATAAGTTCCTTGTAGACTACTCCCTTAGCGGACCCGAAGAGTTACGCCAACTCGCCGCGAGTGCCGTTAGCGACCCGCGTTCGGTAAGCCTACAAGCCGTACCAGAGCAGGTAGAGCCGCAGATGGTACAGATAAAGCGGGGCGCGATGGAACCCCCGCGTCGCGAACAGATTTCTGAACCCATTATCAACCTGTGGGCGCGAGTAAACTGGGTTATTCCCAAAACCGAAGAGCAGCAGCGTAACTTCTTCAATATCCTTGTGCCGCGCTTTACGCAGTACGCTTCCACCGAAGAGATTGCAGGGCTAACCGACCCCGTAAAGAAAGCGAATCTTCAAAAGGAGATGGACGCGAACTGGTATCTTGCCGACAGGCTAGGCGAAGTACTCTTCCGTAATCCCGACCTACACCAAGAGATTGTTTTCCGAAAGTACTTCCCTACCACCTTCCAAAATCCACTGGAGGAGCATTTCTGGATTCGGAGTGTGGAGTGGCTGCTCACCTTCTCCCCTGCCACGCGCTCTGCTACCGCTGGGGTACGCACGGTTGCCTTACAGCAAGGCAAGCAGGATACCCCCGACGAGGCGTTGAGCATTAAAGACCGCGCTCTCCAGCTCTATCTCGATGCTCTAAAGCCCACCGCGAACCCCCAAACCCGTGCTATCGCGATTCGGATGTCCAACCAGACGGCTCTGCGTAGTAATCCGGAGGTGCTTCGTTCTTTGGGTGAGGTGTTGAAGTTAGAGAAGAGTCCGGAGTTACGAAAGATAGTGGAGAACACACTACGGCAGGGTACGCAACGCTTTATCCCCGAATTTATCGAGGCACTAAAGGCAGAAAAGCACCCGACCACGAAGTACGACGAGAAGGGGAACCCCATCCTTACCAACGAGTTCAAAGAGGATGTTATCTACTTCCGAGACTATATCGTTCCCGAAATGAGCCGCCAAAAGCGCAACGACCAGCAGTCCTGTATGGGGTGTCATGGGCTAGTGGGGCGAGTTCCCTCGTTCTATATGCGTCCCCCCGATAAGTTCGGATACATCTCCCCTGCCGATTTGCTGTTTACCTATCGGGTGGCGCAGGGCAAAGTGCGCCTAGACGACCTCGAAAAGAGCAAGATGCTACGCAAACCGCTCAACATCCAAGACGGAAAAGAGGACGGGCATCAGGGAGGCAGACGCTACGCCCCCAACGACCCCGGCTATCTCGCCATTCGTAAATGGGTGGAGAACCAGCCGCGCCTGCTGTCGCGGTAGTTCTCCTATAGCCACTGCTTAAACCACGCAAACGCCTCTTCCTGCATAGGTGCATCCAGTTTATGCCCACCCTCGTAGCAGGAGAGGCGAAATGCTTCCGATGCCCCTGCTCGTTGGTAGACCTCTGCCAAAATCTGGCGGCTTACCTCTACCTCGTCGTTCGTAAAGAGAGGGTCTTCGGTACAGTGCAGAACCAGCGTAGGCTTGGGGGCGCGAAGCCCCAAAATTTCGGGGAAGTCTAGTTCACGCGGGAGTAGTGGCACGTAGGTCATCCATGTATGGGTGTGGTTTTTGTAAAGTACCAAGTCGTTCCATGTCGTCATAAAGCCCGCGCAGAAGCAACAACGAATACGGTCATCCATTCCCGCCAAAAAGACGGTTCGCAATCCTCCCCCCGACAGTCCCCCGCACCCCAACCGCTCCGAATCCACATCGGGACGTGCGCC
Source organism: bacterium (assembly GCA_900299305.1). Classification (GTDB taxonomy): domain Bacteria; phylum Armatimonadota; class Chthonomonadetes; order Chthonomonadales; family Chthonomonadaceae; genus CAIJLM01. Next base: position 12,828 of record OMJJ01000270.1, read on the forward strand.
TAGTACGCTAAGAGCCACTTGGTCGTCCCGTAAAAAGAGGGCGGGCCAGGTAGTTCCTGCCGAAAAGAGCGACTTCGCCATAATGTGTTCATGCTCCCCTGCCCAACGGTTGTAGGCATGAATCTCTTCCGAAGGTTCGTCGGGGCTAGGGTCTACGCCTTTTCCCACAATGCGGGGAAGAACGTCCGCAATCCGAACGCGGCGGCTTCCAAAGGTAAACGTGTCGGGAACCAGTACCGCGTATCCCTGCTTTGCAATCTCATTTGCCCACGCCAAGCCCCCGTATCCGCTCTCCTGATGCTCTTGCAAAATGGGGTGCAATGCCTCTTCGATACGGGCGATTTTACGCCAACCAAAATACTTCATGCCCCCATGGTCGTGCAGTGCCAGCACCCCCGGAAGCGGTTCGGTTGCGCCCTCTGGTTTCAGAAAGACCGCCTCCGTGCGTGGTCCGTAGGGAAGTTGCCACGAAAGCCGCTCGTAAGAGAGTCCCTCGTAAGTACCGATTGCGTCTACTTGCACGGCAGGGAGTTCGGGCAGTTCGGGGGGCGCAAGGCGTTCCCAAACACGTTTCCGCGCCGCCTCTCGCCACGTATCTACATCCGAAAAATCTCCAGAGCGTAGTGAATGAGAGCCTACTTTGCGCCCTACAATCTCTGCCGCCCATGCGCCATACGCACCAATCTGATTCTGTTCCCAAGCGTTCATTTCTACTGACCTCATGGAAGATATTTTATTGCAAGCGGGTGTGCATACCGTCCCACGTCCAGCACAGTATCACCCTATTTTGCCGTGTGTTTATCTCAGTATCACTACTTTAACCTAGTTATACGCATAGACTGCCCCCAACCTTTGGAGGGTATCTCCCATTCCTTCTCCACACGATAACTTCCCTCCTTACCAACAATCTCTACCACGCGATACGCCTTTAATGTCACCTTTTGAGGAAATCCCTTCTCTTCAAACAGAGTGCGCGTAATGCGATAACCACTCTCGATTTCCTGAACAACAGGAGGGGAGACTCCTAACTTTTTGCTGATTGCAGGAGCGAGAATGCCATCATGTCCGTAGTAGATGCCCGTTGCATCTCCATAGTGCTTATAGACTCTCTCATTTCCATAAAAAAACTGCTTATCTATCCAAGAATAGGAGACAACCTCCTCTCTCCCCGCAGAAAACCCGCGGAAGGTGAAAGGAGAGGTCAAGAGGCGAATGTACTGTAAGGCGGATTCTCTGTTTAAGATTGCGACACGCCCTTTCAACTCCTCCAAACGAAAGACTCTTTGGGCTTCTTTCCCGTCTTTAGGAACGAAAACGAGAACCTCATGCAGAGGCTCCTCACCGCCGACACCCGTCAAACCCAGTTTCCCATTCACTTTAAGCGCAGGGACAGATAAAAACCTTACGTTGCGAACATCTATCTTTGGGTGTTGCGGCAGATTCGCCCCTAACATCTCCAAACCAATCAGTAGTTTATACACGAAGAAAAGCATTGAAGTACCCTCCTTACCGGGGAGCAAAATCGCGCATACCGTCCCACTCTTTCCACATATCGGTAAGCACCTCCGCCATCTGTGAGGTGTGGTCTTTATGGTACAGGCGATAGATAGTTGCGTAGCGGATGTTATCCGAGGCGTTACACATGGCGGTATGGGCTATCTGGTAGTGGGTTAGGCAGACATCTCCTGCCTTTCCTATAATCTGCACGGGTTCCGGTAGGTCGATGGGGGGCATTCCTTCCAAGATAGCCGCCGCCCCGTGTTCTCGAAAGTAGTCCTGATAGGGGTTGTGGGTGCGGGGCCATACCGTAAAGTTGCCGGAATAGGGTGCGTTTAGGTCGCTGAGAAGCACCACTGCCAGCAGGGTAAAGTTCGTGATTTTGCCCTTCTCTACTCCGTTGGTGGGGGTATACATCCCATCGAGGTGGGGCTTAGGAATGGGAGGCGGGTCTTGTGTGGTGGGAAACCGCAAGGCTATCTGTGCGCCTGTAACGGGTAGAAGGTTGCCCTCCCCAATCATCGACTCCGCGTAGCCCCATATCGGGGTCTTCATTACAAGGTCGGTCATCAGTTCCGAGCGTTGTAGTTCGGGGCAGTACGACTGTGCGCGGAACTTAGTCATCTGTTCTGCGTCCATTCCTTGCCCCAAAGAGGCGTTTATCGCTTTACGTGCCTCACGCACCATCGCTTGCGGCACAACTCCTGGTAGGACAATATAGCCCTCCTCAAAGAACTGCTTTTTCTGGTTATAACTCATCTGCATAGTAAAGTCTCCTCTTCGCCCCAACAGGCTTCTTCTCACCTATCAGGATACCGCAACTTAGGCAAAAATACAGGACTTTCGCCCGATTTCAGCCTTTGATTAGGGGTAAAGGTGTACCCTGCTTGACAAAATGCGCGTTCCATCTTATAATGCGTAACCACAACCCGAATCTAATGTCTTACTATTTGGGAGTAAGCCACCCCCTCCCAACCCTATTAAGGAGTGGCACAATACGCGGTACCTATCTGTTTTCCTATGCCTTGACGCAACGCTAATATGACCAAATCACCTAAGATATGGACACGCTTACGCCTCCTACAAAGGCGGTATTTCAAATCTACTTCGCACAAACACCCGAAGCAGACGCACTTTTACGGCTTCGATAAAGCCAAAAGCATCTTGATGTGCTTTACCATCTTTGCTCTATCGCTTCTCCTTACCATGCACTTTATGCCCACCCGAATCTCAATGAAGGTCGGCGATACCAGTAAAGAGGAGATACGCGCCAGCCGAAGCGTCTACTACTACGACAGCGTACAGACGGAACGCGCCCAACGTGCCAACGAACTCAATGTCCCTCCCGTCTACATTCGAGAAGAGAACGCAAACCTAGAGGCAGAGCGCACCGTACACGAGTACTTTACGCGCCTCGAAGACCTACGCAAACAGTTTGCGATTGCCCGTCCCCGTATTACACCCGCCGCGTTTCTGTCTCGCACCCCTGCCCAACTCCGCTCCGATTTATCCGACATACCGTTACAGTATATTCTTACCGTTCCCCCCGCCGTGTTCCAAAAACTGAGTAGCACCACTACCAAATTGGTACAAGAGGCGATGGAGCGGGATATTCGAGACAAAAACCGCAACGAGCAACCCGCCAACGACATCGCACTGGTACGGCAATCAGTGGAGAGTTCCGCGCATAGCCTCTGCCCAAATACAAACGAGGCAGACATTATTACCGCTGTAGCAGAGCAAGCCATTCGCCCCAACAGCATCTACAACCGCGCCGCAACCCGCTTTGCACGCGAGAAAGCCGTTCGGGAGACCCCTGCGAAACTAGAGCGCATTGCACTCGGAGACCGCATTATCGGGGCAGGAGAGACGGTAAAACAGGAGCATCTCGACAAGTTCACTGCGTTAGGGCTTATCAATCCGCGTATCGAAATCGCGACGGGAGCCGCCGTCGCCGTGCTTGCGGGAGGGATGGTGGTGCTAGTCGCCTTCAAGATACGGCGTACCATGCCCAAACTCTACGCCGATACCCGCCGCCTTACGCTTCTCTCGGTCATTGCTCTGCTTTCTGTATTGGGCTTGAAGGTGGGCGCGACGATGCTTGGGCTACAGTTCTCTAGCGGACAACTGGGCTATTTGGGAATGAGTAGTGTGGCAGCGGCGGGTATGCTGGTCTGTGTTCTGCTAGACGCTCACCTTGCGGTACTGATTACAGCACTCTTGGCGATTCTATCGGGTCTGGTTATGAACCACGAGATTCGCTTTACCGTTATGACGATGATGAGTAGCCTCGTGGCGATTTCGTGCGTAGACAACGTGCGCCGCCGGTCGAATGCCCCGCTTATCTCCGCTATCCTCTCTGTTACCAATATCGGCTTGGTTTGGCTGTTGGGGCTACTGCTAAACGACTCGTTACAAGAGGTGCTTACGGGTTCCGGTTGGGCAGTGGGTTCCGCTATCTTTACCACGTTCCTGTTCTGGTGCGGGGTGCAACTCCTCGAAAAGCCATTTGGTATTCTTACCCATACCGTGCTACTGGAACTCTCGCAGTTTGACCGTCCTCTGCTACAACAACTCTGCGCCGTTGCGCCGGGAACCTACGCACATAGTATTATGGTGGGAACACTCGCAGAGGCAGGGGCGAACGCGGTAGGCGCGAATGGGCTACTCTCAAGAGTAGGAGGCTACTACCACGATATTGGCAAGATGAAACGCCCCGACTTCTTTGTAGAGAACCAGCGCAAAGAGAACGTACACGGAAAACTAAGTCCCTCACTCTCGGCACTTATCATCACGGCACACGTTCGAGATGGGGTGGAGATGGCAAAAGAGTACCGCCTTCCTCAAGAGATTCGCGATATTATCGCCCAACATCACGGAACCACACTGATTCGCTACTTCTATCATCAAGCCCTTATGGACTGCGGTTCGGACGAAGTTCCTCCCGGACTGGAGGAGCGATTCCGTTATCCCGGTCCCAAGCCCCAGAGCCGTGAAGCCGCGATTGTCATGCTTGCCGATACCATTGAGGCGGCAACCCGTACCCTAGACAAGCCGACCCCAGAACGCCTAGAAGCCATGCTGAACACCCTCGTCCACGATAAACTGGAGGATGGGCAGATGGACGACTGCGACCTCACTTTCCGCGACGTAAAACTGATTACCGATGCCTTTATGCACGTGCTTCGCGCTATGATGCACCAGCGTATCGACTACCCGCAGATACCCCAAAACGCCACTGGGCAACCGATGGAGATTGTGCGCGAAGACCTCCGCCCCAATCCCGTTGCGGGTCGTCTGCCGCTTCCTACCCCCTCCGAAGATGCCATTCGGTTTGCGGAGATGGGGGCGGTTTCGGGTCTCGAAAACACCAGCGCGGAGGTACAACTCCAATCCGTGACTGCATCTGCTAATGAGCAGGTTGCTATTTCGGAACCTCAAAGCCGCCTCTAATCATGCCCCTTTCGCTACGAAACGAGTACCCCCAAACGCTTCCCACTGCGCTGTTGCGTAGAGCCGCAAACCGCCTTTTGAAAGCGGAGGCTCCTGCCCGTGCAGAGGTAAGCATCTCCTTTGTAGACGACCACGCCATACACACCCTCAACCGCGACTATCGTGGCTACGATAAGCCTACCGATGTTCTCTCTTTTGCGTTTCAGGAGAGTTTGGAGGGTGTACCGCAACCCCCTCAACTGCCGGGAATGCCTGTTGAGTTGGGGGATGTGGTGATTTCGGTAGATACCGCGCTACGCCAAGCAGAACAGCACGGCTTTACACTAGAACAGGAGTTGGCGTTACTAACGGTGCATGGGGTGCTACACCTGTTGGGCTATGAGGACGAAACGGTAGAGGGAACCCAAGAGATGCGCGAAAAAGAGAGGTACTATTTGGGGTTTCAGTACCCACTCTGGGCAACAGATACCACAGAGCGGGTAGAGGGTAGTGAGGGAGAGGAAGGCTAGAGTTTTAGAAGGCTGGTAAGTTGCCCCGCAAGGCGATAGCCCCCCAAAGCCAGTTGGCGTTCGCCCAGTTTACGGGAATCCGCTTCGTAGGTATCGGGGAGAGCCACCGCCATCGTTTTGTCGCTATTTCCTTGTAGTTTGCCGTCGAGGTAGGCGTTATGAGTCGCGAACGCATAGCCCTCATCAATCCATGCGTTGAAGTCCGTAACTCCCAACTCCTTGAAGCCGCTTGCGGGGTACTGTGCTTTCACCCCGTCCACTATTTTCTGTAGTTTAAGGTGGTCTACTCTTTCGGTAGGGGGTGCGTCGGAGGCACGTTTAACCGCCGTCTCCTTGTCCCAAAAGCCATCCCAAAGGTTATGTAGGTTGGTCGTTCCTTTTTTGCGCTGTACCCAAAAGAGATTGCCGCCCCTATCCCCTTCTGGAAAATTCGTAGAGACCAGTGCGGTAGTGTGCAGAGGTTGGTGAATATCCCCCATAAGGTGAAACACCCAGCAGAGAGCGACGGCTTTATCGGCATCGGAACCGCTTCCACTCAAGGCTTTGCTGTTCAGTTCAAATGCCTCTTGGATGTGCTTCCCTTTTTCTGGTGTGGGTGGGGTCTTTCCATCCAGAGTAAAGAAACGGTTGATGTAGTGCCAAGAGGAGTGTGCCAGTTTGTGAGAAGGGTGGTCTTTGTCACGAATATCATCGGGCCAGGTTGCGGCGTGTAGAAACAGATAGAGGTCTTCTTCTAAGTCTGAGGACTTGTCTTTCATCCAGAGGGCGTAGTCGGGGTGTTTGCGAAGTACATCGGCAACTTTATGCGCCTTCTCTTTCCCCAAAGTAAGGTAGGCAATCCAAGCGGTGGCTTGGTGTCCGGCGGCGTGCCATGCCAACGCGGGGCGCGTTAGTGTGAGCATAGCGAGTAGAAGGCTCCCCAAGAGCCAGTAGCGTGATAGTCTCATAGTGCAAACCTCCTTGTCAGGATTCGTCTCTCCAAGAGTACTGAGGAACCCACCCCAAAACCTCTTCCGCATGGCTACAGTCTAGCAGGGCGCGGTAGGTTTCGTCTCCGATATAGGTTGCCCTATCCTTTACCCAAGGGGTGTCTGGGTAGTAGGTATCGACGAGTTCTTGCGTGGGAATATCTATCGTAGTATCGCGAGCAGAGAGCAGAAAAGCGTCGTTGGTAACTCCTTGTACCGTGAGTGCCAACATTCCCGCCCGTGCCGTGTCGCGCCTGTCTACATACGCCCAGTACTCTACTCTGGAGTGTCCTCCGCCTCGGTTTTGGGTCGTTTTGAACCACTGATACGAGTCTGCACCAAGCACCGCAGTAGGGCGTAGGCTAATGGTGATAAGCCCATGCCGATTGGTAAAGGCGGTACACATCTCCTCCCCCAAATGCTTAGAAATCTGATAGGGGGAGTACGGGTGTCGGGGGTAGTCGTCTCCTATTGGGAGGTGAACCCCGTCTTTGTACCCGCCCACACATCCCAGCGCGTTGATGCTAGAGTAGTTGACGATACGCTCTACCCCCGCCTCCACACACGCGAGTAGCACATTCCAAGTTCCCTGCACGTTGGTAGAGAGAACATCGTCGGCGCAACCTTGCCTATCGCTCGGTATCGCGCCTAGGTGGATTACCGCGTCCATGCCCCCAACGGCTTGACGCACGGTATAGATGTCGCGCAAATCGCCAGAAATGTACTCGAAATCCATCTCCTTGCTCTTTGCAACACGGTCAAAGCCGCGTATCTCATGCCCTGCGGCTTGCAGTTGGCGTACCTGTTCCCGCCCGATATTGCCGGCACTACCCGTTACTAAAACCTTCATTGTGGTACGTTCTCACTCTCTTTCGTTGGTTTATGCCAAAAACCTACTTCGCGCCCCCTTGTAGCACCGCAATCAGTTCGGTGAGGGTCTTTTTATTAGCATCGGAGGCAAACGGGCGTTCTGGGTCGGGGCGACCACCCCCACCTCCCATCCCCATACCGCCACCCATAGGCGAGAGGTCTGCCAGTACCTTTTTTTGGTCTTCGTTTAGGGCATCTTCAAGGGCTTTCAGTTTGGCATCGCACTCTTTTTCGGGGAGTTTGTCGGCGGATTTAATCTCTTGTAGGGTAGCGAGTACTTTTTGGGTCTGTTCTGCGGTCAGCCCTTTGCTTTGTGCTTTTTGTAGGGTAGAGAGGTTATGAACGACCATCGGCAAAATCATCGCACTACTCGGTTTTCCGCCCGGTCTGGCTCCACCTCCGCCGCCACCCCCTCCTGCTCTAGCTCCACCTCCACCGCCTCCGCCCCCACCGGGGCCACCAGCAGGGGGCGCAGCGACGACGATGGGTTGACCTACGGTAACAGAGTAGAAGAAGTGACCCAAAATACCCCCCAAAAAGAAACTTAAAATTATGGGGGCGAATTTTGCCAGTTTTGTCTCTTGTTCCATGATACGCTTCTCCTTTGAAAAGAAGAGAAGGGAACAGAAAACGCTGTTTCTGCTCCCACTCCTGAATTAGCGGACTATTCCGCCCCCTCTACTGAAAATCCTTCTACCTAATCTACCTTTTACTAATCATCATCGTCCTTGGTGGGCGTTCCTAATGAGGAGAGGATAGCACGCCGGTTTGTGACTGGGTAGGGAACCTTTTCGCCCTTAATACTGTGCCATAGAATACGGTTCAGCCTATCGACCTGCTTTGCGGTTAGCCTATCTACATCGGAGAAGTCCATCGCCAACGACTCTTTTGCACCGTAAGCGGTCTCTTTGTTCTTTTCTAAAACATCCACTTTGGGGCGGATTGCGGCGTAAGGAGTGAGGTCAGGCTTTGCGGCGAAAGAGCGGTACATGGGGGTTGCGGCGGCATCGTACTGGCTCATGGGGGGTAGCCCAAGTATCAGTTCCATTGTGCGAAGCAGGGAGACCGTTGTGTAGAAAGTACTGTCTATCTTCCCCGTGCGTGTATAGGGGGAGATAACGAGTGCTTCGGTGCGGTGTGCCTCTACATGGTCGGGACCGTCCTGCCCGTCGTCTTCGATAACGAATATCGCCATCTCTTTCCAGTAGGGGCTTTTGCTACACGCCGCCACGATTTTGCCCAAACCGTAGTCGTTGGAGGCAACACAGGCGGTAGGAGTAAAATCACCTGCGCTGGTTCCGTGCGTGTGGTCTTCTCGCAACGACATAATCATAAAGCGGGGTAGATTGTGGTTGCGTTCGTACTGCTTTAGGTCGTTAATAAACAGGTCTGCTACTTCGTAATCTCGAAGTTTGTTAAGGTTCTTCTCCCATACGACGGGCATATTTCGGTGTGTGTTGGTGGTCGTCCATGTGTAGTAGTACGATACCCACGACAGCCCTTTGCCCTCTACAATATCCCAGATACGCCCAACGGGGGGAAACAAATCACGGTCTGAGAGGGGCCAAGCCGCTCTTCCGGAGTAGTTGAGTTGCCATGCTCGTTCGCCAATATCGGTTCCAAACGCGGCGGTACTCCAAGGGTGTCCATTACCCGAAACGTCTCCGCTACAGAAGGTGTTATCTAGGAGAACATACTGCCGTGCCAGTTCGTGAATGTTGGGGGTGGTCTTTTCCCCAAAGAGGGTTAGGTCGGGGTCGCCGTTTCCGTAGGGTTTCCCGTTCTTTTTAAGGTCGCCAAGAACCTGGTCGTAGGTACGGTTCTCTTTGATAATATAGAGGACGTGCTTAATGGGAGAGGGGTCGCCGACGCGGGAGGGGATAGGGTTCGTGCCTTTGGCAGGGGCAGAGGCAGGGGTATCGACTATCGAATCGCGGTAAGGAGAGTTCGCCATAACCTGCTGTGTGTACTGCTTTAGTTGCACGGGGTTCGGAGTAGATAGTACCCCGATGTAGCCCTTAAACAGTCCGGGAGCATAGACGTATTTCGTATTTTTGCGTACCTTCTCCTTGGGGAAGTTTTTGGGAGAGTTGGGACCGACTCCCATTCCTTTACCCGTTCCCAAAAACAGCCGCTTACCGTCGGGAGAGGCGGCGATGCTGGTGGGATACCAACCGGTAGGGATAAACCCTAGCACACTGCTTCGTTGCGGTACAGAGACATCTACCACCGCTACATTGTTGTTATCCGAATTGGCGACGTAGAGTTGCTTACCGTTTGGCGAGAGGGCGAGTCCTTGCGGATTTGCCCCTGCGGGTGCGCGGAATGTGGTCAGCGTCATGCGGATACGTTCCCGCAAGAGAGCGGTTTCGGGGTCTATTACGTCCACGCAGTCGCTATTGGCACAAGAGACAAAGAGGCGACCATCTGGGGCGAAAACCATGTCGTTGGGGTGCTTATCGGTATCTATCGTTTTTAGAGTAGAGAGGTCGGTAAGGCTTAGGACAGAGACGCTTGCCAACGCCCCTTGGGTCACATAGAGGCTGGTGCCGTCGGGAGAGAGGCGCAAGCAGTAGGGGTGCGCGTTGGTGTCTAGTTTCCGTTGGGTCTTGATAGCACCATCAGGAAGGCTAATAGCATAGATAGCATCCGTAGCGAAGTTGCCAGCATAGAGGGTACTGCCATCAGGAGAGACTACGAGACCGGAGAGGTAGGACTGGTCTAGCCCCTTCTTTTGTTCGTGGAACAGCCCCGGTATGGCAATGGGGGTACTCGGCGCAAACTGCCCGCTCTCGTGTTTGGTAAAGACATGAATTTTAGGCTGCCCACCGCCGCTGAGATAGAGAGTAGCCCCATCCGGTGACCACGCGACTCCGTTCCATGCCGAGTCTACGGGGAGTACTTGCTGTATTTTGCCCGTCTGTGCGCTTATCAGGGTAAGGGTGTGCGCCCCGTAGCCGGCACACGCAAACGCAAACTGTTTTCGGTCTGGAGAGAGGGCGACCCCAATGGGCATCTGTGCTATCTCATGGAGTTCTCCAGCGGGAGTGACCTTCCATCCGTTGTGGAGGGTGTAGGTCTTTGCAGGGGGTTGGGCAGTAGCGGCAAAGGTGCTACCCACAAGAAGGGACGCGGTACAGGCTAACAACAGACATCGGCGCAACATAATCTATTCTCTCTCCTAAAAATCGAAGAAAATGCCCGAACGGAAACTCCTCCGTCCGGGCATCGTTTCTCACACTCACAAGACAACCTATAGAGGAGCCATGCCCTGTTGATAGGGATCCCACATACTGGTGTTGGGATTGTTCTTCAGGTCGTTGATGAGTTTGTCGTAAGGAATAGCTTTCGCATGACCGTCGGCAAGGGTTGTGTTTATGATACCCGAATGGCGGGTCTTTGCGTGGTCTTGGAACGCCTTTAGAGCATCACCAGCGGGTTCGGGAGAGGTGTATTCGCCGTTTGCAATCTGGCTCCAGTAAGGTAGGTAGCCGTTTCCATAGGAAGGTCGGAAGCCGATGTTGTCGCCCAGAAGCTGACCGGAAATCACCTGAGTACCGCTGTCGTCGGTATACTTGGGAAGTACGTCGTAGTAGGTGGTGTCCATGATAATCAACAGATTAGCAGGAGCCGCCATCGCCGCAAACTTGATACCAAACGAACCGTTGTCGGGTTGGAAGGCGTACTTGTTTACGCCATAGGAGTTCTGACCACCGTAGGAGCAGTTGCCATTTGCAAGCCCGTTGGGTTCTACGTTCACCCAAGAGTTGTTACGAGACGCACACTTATAGATGTCCCAGTTCTTTACGTAGGGGTAGAGCAGTTGATTCCAGAAAACACGGTCTAGGGAGCTGCCGCAGACGTTGGGGTTGCCAGCAAAGGGGTTGATGGTGTTGTGCGCGGGGCGATCTACAACACGGTAAGGGAAGAGTTGCTCGTCGTAGTCTTGAGCATACATATACATG
>OMJJ01000271.1 GCA_900299305.1 bacterium
GAGTAGCCTCTCCGTGAACGCCAGTTATGTACGTTGTAAAATTGTAGTTGGAATCTATTGTACCTTTTTTGCGGCACAAGAAGGAGGTTCGGCAGTGCAAAGCGAATAGAAATTCAACATTTCTTCTCCCTGTATTGCGAACACTTTAGAAGGGTAGGTACTTACTCATGGCTACCGAGCGCGAACAAGGTTTGGCGGCACTACAACAAGGCAATGCTAACGCCGCCGTCCCCCTCTTAGAGCAGGCGGTTCAAAACGACCCCTCCGACTTTCAGGCACACCTCATTTTGGGAGCCGCCTACGCACAGGTCAATCGCGCTAACGACGCGGTGAACATACTCACTCAGGCGGTACACCTTGAACCTGCCAACGCACAAGCCCGTTACAATCTTGGCATTGCTCTCCAAAAAGCGGGGTGGACAAACGAAGCCGCTACCGCCTTCGAGCAAGCACTTACCCTCCAACCCGACTATGCCCAAGCGAAGCAGGCACTCGATTTTGTACGCCCTCCCCAAGTGAATCAAGCGCAAGTGCCCACCACACAACTCTCTCCGCAACAGGCTCCCCCTTCCTATCAGCCGCAATCCTCTGCACCACAGCAGTACACTCCCGTCGCACCACAACAGGGGTATGCCCCTCCTCAAAATCCCTACGCGCCCCCTCAGCAGGGCTACGGACAGGCTCCACAACAGCCGTACAGCGCGGCTCCTGCCTATGCCTCCCTTACCGTCGATAGCGAAAAGAACCGTAAAGGGTTACTTATGTACGCTTATGGCGGATACGGGATGATAGTGATGTTTATTTTGACTATTGTCGGTGGTATCGCGTTATTTGGTTCACCCGAAACACTGGCGACGGTCTCCAAAGGCTCAACTCTTATAACAACGATACTAGGAATTGTTATGGGCGTGGGGATGATACAGGCACACAAAGCGAGTGGAGTACAGCAGATTGGAACCGCAGGGTGGATACTCTTATTGGAACGAGTGGTAAGTATCGTCACAACACTAACGATGGCAACACCACCGCCTGTTCGTAACGCTTCTATGCGCGCCTTTAGCCCAGAACAGATTGCGGCGGCAGGGGCGTTAGGTGTCGTGGGAATTATCAGTGCAGTAGCCATGTTTGTATCCCTCTACCTCACCTGCACAGGTTTCCTACAACTCTCGATGGGTCTGAACAACTCCTTTGCAGAGGAGCAAGCGACTCGTGCCCTGAAAGCGTTTAAGACAAGCGGCTACTGCCTGTTGGGAGGGTTTGGGGGAGCGATTTTAGGGGTTTTCGCCCCACCGCTACTTATCCTTGCAGGGCTGGTAATGCTAATCGGAGGATTTGGTTTTCTGATTTGTTGGGTGCGTACCCTTATGACCGCTTCGATGCTGGCAAACAGTTAGTTATAGGTGTTTCCCACTAATCTGCCCATGCCCTCTATTCTCTGTCTCCTTTCTCCCATGCCAAATGGTTGAAAGGAGACGGTTCACTCTCCGTATCACACACCAGGGTCGTATTGTCTTCCTACTGCGTTAAGAGGCATTCCTTAAAACATACTTCGCCTGTTCTACGTCGAGGTGTATCTGCGTTACGAGTGCCTCTAGGGTGTCGTATTTGCGCTCTTCTCGAAGGCGTTGTACAAACTGTATCTCCATCTTTCTCCCATAGATGTCTTCATCGAAGTCGAACAGGTAGGTCTCAATAGAGTGTCCTGCCCCTTCGATGGTAGGACGATTTCCGATACTACACACGCCTCCTAGGGTACGCCCATCGTCTAGGGTAACACGAACCGCATAGATACCATCGGCAGGAACCACTTGGCGCACCTCTAAAGCGAGGTTAGCGGTAGGAAATCCAAGAGTGCGTCCCAACTGTAGCCCCTTAACCACCTGCCCCGCCAAAAGATAGGGATGTCCCAAAACCCGCTCTGCACTCGCGATTTCTCCTTGCCGCAACAGTTCACGGATGCGGGTACTGCTGGCGGGTTCGCCGTCTACCTCCACCGCTTCCAGTGCGTTTAGGCGGTAGCCGTACTCCTCTTGAACCTGCGCCAAGTAGCCTACATCCCCCGCCCTACCTTTCCCAAAGTAGAAGTTTTGCCCTACGATAATTGCTTTTGCGTTCAGCTTCTCTTTTAGAATCCCACGTACAAACGCTTCCGGTGAGAGTTCGGAGAGAGCGGTATCGAAATGAGCGACGATAACCGCAGAGGGATGGAGTTCGGAGAGCAGGTGTAGGCGTTGGGAAGGGGTGGTAAGATAGCCCGGCACGCGCTCAGGGGCGACGAGTTCTGCGGGGTGGCGGTCAAACGTAAAGATAAGGGCGGGGCGTTGGTGTGCCTTCGCGTCCTCTATGGCGGTACGAATAATCGCCTGATGCCCCACATGAACCCCGTCAAAGGTTCCTATCGCCACCGTTGAGGCGGGATAAGGCTGTATTATCTGGGAGAGACCAAAGAGGACGTTCATTCCCGTGTTGTTCCACGCGGTAAAGTTGACACTCATACCTCTATTATACTCAATCTAAACAAAACTAACCTACTCCCTCCGCTCTCTGCGCGGCGGCGGTGCGGTAGGCGGTCAGCACCTCCGTCACATCGCCGTCTTTTGCAATCACTCCCTTGTTCAACCAAAGCACACGAGTCGCAACCCGCTCCACCACCTTCAAATCGTGCGAGACAAACACGATGGTCTTACCCGACTGCTGTAGCGACTCGATTTTGCGGTAGCACTTATTCTGGAACGCTTCATCTCCTACCGCAAGCACTTCATCCACCAAAATCACATCGGGGTCAGTGTTTATGGCGATAGCGAACCCAAGTCGTAGTTTCGCGCCGTCGTTCCAACTGTGCATCACCGTATCTATCTTCGATTCCAGTTCGGCAAAGGCGATAATCTCATCTTGCTTGCTATCCAGTTGGGCGCGGGTCAAGCCTAGTAGTGTACCGTAGAAGTGGATGTTCTCTAAACCGTTCAGTTCGGGGTGAAAGCCTGCCCCCAGTGCCAACAGAGGAGCCAACCTTGCGGCTTTGCCCTCCCGATTGAACAGTTTGGCACTCCCCTCTGTCGCTCGGTAGACCCGTGCCAGAATACTAAGTAGGGTCGATTTCCCAGAGCCGTTCCACCCGATAACCGAGAGCGTTTCGCCATGCGGAACCGTAAAGGAGACGTTATCCAGAGCGGTAAGTAGTTCCACTTGGTTGTTTCGCCGAAACCCGCCCATAATCACCCCTTTTAGAGAGTGCGAGGAGTGCTTGACGCGGAAACGCTTGGTGAGTTCTACCACCTCAATGGCGTTGGGGTATTCGCTCATCGTTATAGGTTTTCCACCACAAAACTGGTCATCATGGCGTACAAGTGATTCGAGACTCCTTCTAAACCGTGATGCTTACCGGGGTAGTACATAGTACGGAACTGCTTCCCCCCCTTTTGGAACTCCTGCGCCAAACGTGCCGAGTTCTGAAAATGGACGTTATCGTCTGCCGTGCCGTGTATCAGCAAGAACCGCCCTTTCAGTTGCTCCGCGATATTGAGAGGTGAGGAGTCCTCGTAGCCTTTGGGGTTGTCTTTGGGTTGCCTCATGTAGCGTTCGGTATAGATGCTATCGTAGAACTGCCAGTGAGTAACGGGCGCAACGGCTATCGCCGCCTTGAACACGTCTGCGCCCCGCAAAATACAGAGCGAAGCCATATAGCCTCCATAACTCCAACCCCATATTCCGATACGAGCAGGGTCTACAAACGGCATCGCGGCAAGCCACTTCGCCCCCTCAATCTGGTCGTTCACCTCCCAATGCCCTAGGTTCTGGAAGGTCACTTTCATAAA
>OMJJ01000272.1 GCA_900299305.1 bacterium
AGCGGACATAGAGGCGGGGGCGCTGGAAAAGGCGGAAGCGGAACTAAAGGCGAATGGGGCGACGACTCTGGCGGTTCTCACGGATGTCGCGAGTGCCGATAGCGTCGCCAATCTCGCTAACAAGACTTACGAGGCTTTTGGCGCGGCGCACCTGCTCTTCAATAATGCGGGAGTGGGAGGCGGCGGCTTCGTATGGGAGAATTCGCTGGCGGACTGGGAGTGGATTCTGGGAGTGAACCTGATGGGCGTGATTCACGGGGTGAGGGCGTTCGTTCCGCGTATGCTGGCGCAGGGCGAGGAGGGCTATATCGTGAATACCGCCTCTGTGGCGGGGCTTATTTCGCCGCCAGGCATGAGCGCTTATTGCGTCTCCAAGCATGGCGTAACGACCTTGAGCGAGATACTTTACCAAGAACTCGCTCTGACTGGCGCGAACATCGGCGTCTCCGTACTCTGTCCCGGCTTTGTCAAGACGCAAATTCTGGAGTCTGAGCGCAATCGCCCTGGCGGTGCTTCGCCAGTCCCTGCAAACTCGGCTATACGCGACGCGATTCGGCAGGGCGTGGAGGCTGGTATCGCCCCGGTACAGGTAGCGAATACCGTTTTCGAGGCGATACAGGAGGAGCGCTTCTATATCCTGACGCACCCTGACTATAAGGTGGCGATTCGCCAGAGGATGGAGGACATTCTAAACGAGAGAGCGCCCTCTGGTAATCAAAAATAATTTACAATAGGACAGGTTCCCAATGATACTCGAATGGATAGTTGCCCAGTTCTTACTTGGTATACCCCTTACTTACGCGGTGCAAGCAGGATAACTAGCGTACCCATAACGCACAGAGTTGCTCCCAATGTGTCCCACCTATCGGGTCGTGTTTTTTCTACTCCCCACATCCACAGCAGCGACATCAGGATATAGATACCCCCATACGCGGCGTAGGCACGCCCCGCATACTCCACCTCTATTCGGGTGAGTATGAACGCAAAAAAAGCAAGAGAGCAGAGTCCGGGTACTATCCAGACTCCGCTCTTGTTTTGTTTTAGCCATGCCCAAAAGGAGAAACAGCCGCCGATTTCGGCAAGAGCCGCCAACGCATACCAAGCAATCGCCTTCATGGTGACATCTCCTTATGGGGTAGATTGGGGCTACTTGTCTTGCAGTGCCACCACGCCGGGGAGGGGCTTACCCTCTAGGAACTCTAGCGAAGCACCGCCACCTGTAGAGATGTGGGTCATGGCATCCCCAAAGCCCATCTGTTGTACGGCGGCGGCAGAGTCGCCTCCTCCGATAACCGTAATCGCCTCCGATTCCGCAAGAGCCTCTGCTACCGAGCGGGTTCCATTGGCGAACTTGGAAAACTCGAAGATTCCCATAGGTCCATTCCAAACTACCGTTCCTGCGCTCTTTACCGCCGCGCTGAACTTCGCGATGGTTGCGGGTCCAATGTCTGCCCCTTCCCAGTCGGCAGGGATAGCAGAAGTAGAGACTACTTTGGTTTCGCAAGCCTCTTCCCCTCCATCAAAGGGGTTCGCGTTGGTGATAACCACATCTTCGGGAAGGAGGATTTTGCCATCGGAGTTCGCAAGAACCTCTTGGCAGAACTCTAGGTTTTTGGCATCGAGTAGCGATTTCCCGATTTCGTTGCCTTGTGCTTTTAGGAAGGTGTACGCCATTCCTCCGCCAATAATCAGAGTATCTACCTTGTGAATCAGTTGCTGAATAACCCCGATTTTATCTTTGACCTTTGCACCGCCGAGTATCGCTACGAAGGGGCGTTTGGGTTCGGTGAGCGCACCACCCAAGTAGTCCAACTCTTTTTGCATAAGGTAGCCGGCAACACCAGGTAGGTGGTGTGCTACTCCTTCGGTAGAGGCGTGAGCACGGTGAGCGGTTCCGAATGCGTCGTTTACATAGACCTCTGCAAGAGAGGCGAGTTTTTCAGCGAAAGCGGGGTCGTTACCCTCCTCTTCGGGGTAGAAGCGCACGTTCTCTAGTAGTACCACATCGCCGTCTTGCAGATTTGCAACGGCATTTACTACCTCGTCGCCAATACAGTCGGGCAGAAGTGCAACCTCTTTCCCAAGTAGTTTGGAGAGGTGTTCTGCCACGGGCTTGAGGGTGTACTTGGGAGTAACGCCTTTGGGTCTGCCCAAGTGCGAAACCAGTATCGTCTTCGCACCCTGCGAAATAAGGTACTGAATGGTGGGAAGCGCGGCAGTTACGCGGGTGTCGTCGGTAATGGCTCCGGTTTCGTCTTGCGGCACATTAAAATCGACACGGGCAAGAACGCGCTTACCCTTTACTTCTATATCTTCAATGGTTTTTTTGTTCATCGTTTACAGCCTTATAACGGAAAATCAGCCACAGAAGAACGTTTTCGCCCCCTTGTTGTAAGGCGTTTTGGTTCTCTCTGTGGCTGAAAAGAGATTAGAGACCCTTGTTCGCGACAAAGTTCACGAGGTCGGCGATACGGCAAGAGTAGCCCCACTCGTTGTCGTACCAAGAGACGACTTTCACCAGATTACCGCCCACCGCAACGGTGTCGATAGCCGAGTAGATGGAGGAGTGGTAGTTACCGCGCATATCGGTAGAGACGAGCGGAAGTTCCGTGTACTCTACAATCCCCTTGAGGTAGCTGTCTGCCGCCGCTTTTACAGCTCCGTTCACTTCCGCGATGGTGGCATCTTTGGAAAGCAGAGCGGTAAAGTCTACCACCGAAACGGTGGGAGTGGGAACGCGGAACGCCATACCGTGGAACTTACCGACCAGTTCAGGGATAACCAGTCCAACTGCTCTCGCCGCTCCGGTAGAGGAGGGGACGATGTTCTGAGCGGCGGCACGGGCATCGCGAAGGTCTTTGGAGGCGGTGTCTTGTAGCCGTTGTGAGTTGGTGTAGGCATGAACTGTGGTGAGAAGCCCTTTGTCGATTCCGAAACTGTCGTTCAGAACTTTGGCAATGGGGGCAAGCCCGTTGGTGGTACAAGAGGCGTTCGAGATAACGTTGTGGGCTGCGGGGTCGTACTTATCTTGGTTCACACCTAGAACGATGGTAATATCCTCATTCTTTGCGGGAGCAGAGATAATGACCTTCTTCACACCGCTGTTGCGGTGAGCCGCTGCTTTGGTGGCATCGGTAAAGAAGCCGGTAGATTCGATAACGAGGTCTACACCAGCTTTGTCCCAAGGAATAGTTCCGGGGTCACGCTCGGCGAAAACGCTAATGGTTTTGCCATTAACAACAATATTACTGCCTTCGGTGGTCACATCACCATCAAAAGGACCATAGGTCGAGTCCCACTTGAGTAGGTGGGCGTTTACGGCGACATCGGTAAGGTCGTTTACTGCGACGACCTCAATGTCGTTGGGGTAGCGGGAAAGCATGGTACGGAGTGCGAGGCGACCAATGCGCCCGAAACCGTTAATACCAACACGGACTGCCATGGAATAAGTATCCTCCTCGTTATATTTCACCTTTGCACGTTGACAAAGGAATTATGATTCTACGTGCTTAATCGCACATTGTGTGCTAAAAATGCGTGTAGTAATGTCTTTGATTCTAGCACGTTTTACTGCAAGCGGTCAACCTTTATCGCTTGTGAGTACTAAAATACGCCTCCATACTCACTTTTGAGATTAAGGAAGCCTTTTGTCAGACGCGAGATTCCCTCCCCTTGTAAAGGGGTAGGGTTAGGGTGGGGTGAGTGAAAACCACACTACAACTCAACCACACTCTGCACCACCTGCCCACCCGAAACAGTTCCCTCACGGTTCAGCACGGTGACGGTAGGCACACCGCACTTGAGGAGGTACTCCCGTGCATCCAGAACTCCCGCACCCACATCGGAGGGGCGGTGGCTATCGTCTCCAAAGCAGAAGCCGACTCCCATCGCGTGAGCCTGTTTTACTAATGGGGGGGCAGGGTAGGGTTCGCCTAGCCCTTTGCGCCAACCTGCGGTATTCAAATCGAGAATTCCGTTCACCGAGCGTACCGCTTCCAGTGTCTCTGTTGCCGCCTTATGAATAGAGGGTATATCCAGTGAGAACTCTCCGAAACCTGCAAGTGCCAAGTTCCGCTTGATAAGGTCGAGATGACCCACCACCTCTGGACGCAACTCTACCACCAGCTCTGCTAGTAGGCGGTAGTAGCGAAGTGCTAACGCTTCGATACCTCCGCAAGCCTCCACTGCTTTTTGATAGTTTTCGGGGCTACCATCTATCTGAATCTCGTCTACATAGTGTACCGAACCTACCTGATAGTCGAAGGCAGGAGAGCCATCTGCTAGTTTATAATGCCGAAACGCCTTCATCAGTTCAGAGTATTTTGCGGTAGGAACTACCTCTACTTCCAACCCTCGTAATACGTTTAGCCTACCCTCGAATTCGGGGACTAACTCCTGCAAGTGCTGGGTGTACCGTGCAAAGTCGTTATGAATTTTGGGTATATCCCAACCTCGTGCCACCTCCTCTGGGTAGAGGAAGCGTTCCTCATGGCGTGGAACGTGTTCGCTCACACCAAAGGTATGATAGCCTGCCTGTACGGCGGCTTCTAGCATTTCGCGCAGAGTCGCCTCCGCGTGGTCACAAAACTCTCCACTGTGTCCGCCATGTAGCGAGACCATCCACCGATTTCTTTCCATTCCTTCTCCTTCTTTACAGGAATTTGGGGGTGCTTCCTAGAATAGTAGCACATCTATTCTTCGCACTTCGAGGAGACACCCCATGAAAATACTGATAACTGGCGCGAAGGGCAACTTCCCTACCGCGCTCATACCTAAACTTTTGGCGGTAGGTCACGAGCCGGTTCTCTTTGACCTAGAGCCAATCCGCCCCTCAGAAGATTTTACCGCAGTGCAGGCAGATATTCGAGATGGGGTTGCCCTCGCAATGGCGATGCAGGGGTGCGAAGCCGTTATTCACGCCTGCGGAATACACGGAACCATGGCAGATGCCCGTAACTACGACGACTTCTATAGCATTAACGTAACTGGAACTCACAACGTACTTCGCGCCATGCAACTCAATAATATCAAGTCGTTGGTCTTTTCGTCTACCGAACTGGTACACGGAGAAGGGATGCGAGGACGACGGCTCCTAGATGAGACGGTTCCTTGTATCCCAACTCACATCTACCCGCTTACCAAACTAATGGCAGAAGATATGTGTCGCTTCTATGCCCGAAAACACCAGTTTCATGTTGCGATATTACGGTATGGCTGTTTCATTCCTGCCGATTGGAAGACTGCCGGCTTGGGACGGCTAAACAACTGGCTAGACAGAGACGACGTAGCCCAAGCAAACGAACTCGCGCTAGGGGCGGTACTAGCCGAAGAGTTCTCTTGTGAAACCTTCCTTATCCACTCGGCAAAACCCTTTGCAGACGACGACTGGCCCGAAATCGAGGTCAACCCAGATGCCGTTATTGAACGTTACTATCCCGGTTCAGTCGAGTTGCTACAGGCACATCATCTTCGCGCACCCCGTGTACATCTACGCTACAACATAGATAAAGCGATAACCATGCTAGGCTACGACCCACAGTATAACTTCGAGCAGTTTTTACACCAGTTACGGCGTTCTTAGTACGAACTGCCCCTTATTGCCGAACCGTGTAGGTTAAATCGTCGTAGTATACCCGTTGCCCGTTGCCGTCTATCCATGTGGTGATGATACCGAAGCGGTCAAAGGTGGCTTTGCTCTGTGTTACGCTTTGGGGTGTCTTTAGTGTGACGGATTTGCCGTCAAAGGTCAGAACAACCTCCCCACCCTCGGCAGTAGGGGTGTAGGTTAGGCTCCAGTTGTGTGTTGTGCCATCTGGTAGAATACGGGGCGCAATACGGTAGGGAGTGCTTTCTGTGACCGACTCGTCTATGCGGTAGGCTGGGTAGAAGTAGAAACCGTCACGGCTAGGTCCCTCAATCGCGATTCCTAAAAAACAGTTTGGCAAGGCATATTTTTGCGAATCGTTGGTTGCCATACTCTCTTTGGAGTGGTAGAAACCGATAAGCGTGGTGCTATCGCTCACCCCCCGCCGCAGGCTCACTTTTCCAGATACCAGAAGAGGCTTGTCCAGTGTAAGCGGGGAGAGTCGGTCTCCGTAGCAAGCCATTTTATTTGGATAACGGCAGTCCCCTCGAAATATCAGACCACCCAACTCTCCTCGGTTGCCCCCTGCAAATGCGGTGGGGCTATACCCAAAGTCTCCTTGTGGGCGAACGTCAGTGGTTGGGTATTCGGTTCTATTGCCCAAGCCCTCCCATTGCGGATTTTTGCTTAGGTCTTCCGCTTTACCCTCAACCGAGATGTTAGGAAGCCATGCCTCACCACCACTATCTGCGCTTTTCATAATGTTCAACAGTCCGAAATGGTCGAAGGTCGCGCCGTCCATTTTATGACCCGGTGTAAGGTAACATTGTGCGGTTTCGCCCCCCAGTGTCACCGTAATAGAGCCGTTACCCCCATTGGCATCTGGGTCATAACGTAACGTCCACGGGTAGGCGGTATCTCCACAAGGAAAGCCTTTGAGGTGTGACCTCCCCGTAATATCGTCCTTTATAGTAGCGAAGCCACCCGGGCTATCTGCCCCCGCCCTCCATTTCTGGGTGCAGTACTCCACATAGGCAAAGAAGACGTTACCACGCCCCTGTATCCGCAAGGCGATGCTATTGGGAGTTCTCCACTCGTTGAGAGTTTTGGAGTTGAAGAAACCTAGTAAAAGGTGTGCCTTACCATTGGGAACCAAAAGCGTACCGGAGGCAGTTAAAGGTTGGTTTAAGGTTCGGAGGGGGAGAGGCTTTGCATAGTAAGCAGGGGTACTTGACGGAGTGATGTACCCGCCTATCGCATTTTGCGTGTTAGGGGCAGTAGCAGGGCGAAAGCCGAAATCTTGCCGTATTTTGCGCGTTTTGTTGGGCTTGGGACGGTTGTTTACTCCTTCCCACTGTGGGTCGTTATCGAAATGCTCTGTTTTCAGGGTAGGTTGAGGTGGCTCACTCTGTTTTGCTACCACAATCGCAGAGAGAGCCAACCCCAAAAGAGTACACACAAATCGTAACGACATTGGAGTTTCTCCTATAGCCCGTTACCAACGCTCAGAGACCGATTTGCCAAGTAGAAAGTGGTGCAGATAGTCACGCCCACCGGCTTTGCTATCCGTTCCGCTCATCTTAAAGCCGCCAAAAGGCTGAACATCTACCAACGCCCCCGTACACTTACGGTTTAGGTACAGGTTGCCCACCATAAACTCATGCCGTGCGCGTTCCAGATGTTCGCGGTTATTGCTATAGAGTGCCCCCGTCAAGCCGTAGTCGGTATCGTTGGCAATCTCTAATGCGTGGTCGAAGTTTTCGGCACGAATAACCGCGAGTACCGGACCAAAAATCTCCTCTTGGGCGATTCGTGCTTTCGCGTCTACATCTGCGATAATGCTAGGGGCAAGAAACCAACCTTCGCTTGCATCCGCGCCAGAGCCGTCCAGCATAACGCGCCCCTCCTGCCTCCCGATTTCGATATAGGCACGAATCTTTTGGTACGCCTCCTCGTCTATCACTGCCCCCATGTTTACGTTGTTGGGGCTTGCGGGGTTGCCTAAAGTCAGCCGTTTGGTGCGCTCTACCACTTTTTCCAGTAGTGCGTCGTAAATATCGGTGTGTGCAATCAGGCGGGAACACGCCGAACACTTCTGCCCCTGAAAGCCAAACGCCCCCGCGACTACCCCCTCCGCCGCGACATCAAGGTCTACTCCTTCGTCAACGATAGTCGCATCTTTGCCGCCCATCTCCAAGATAGCACGTTTCAGTCCCCTTTGCCCCTTTTGGTGTGTTGCGGCGCGTTGGTGAATGTGCAAGCCCACATCTCGGCTACCCGTAAACGAGACAAACGCGATTTCGGGATGCCCGGTAAGGTACTCCCCAACTATTTCGCCCCGCCCTGGTAAGAAGTTTATCACCCCCGCGGGCAGACTCGCCTCCTCCAACAGTTCCATAAACTTAGCGGCGACAATGGGAGTCTGCTCTGCTGGCTTCATAATTACGGTGTTACCTACCACTGCCGCCGAGACCGCCATTCCTGCCGCTATCGCCAGTGGGAAGTTCCAAGGGGAGATAGAGACTCCTACCCCTATAGGGAGGTACATCACCTCATTCTCTTCTCCTGTGAAGGGAGTAGTGGGGTGGGGGCGACAGACGCGCACAGCCTCCCGTGCATAGAACTCCAGAAAGTCGATGGCTTCGGCGGTATCGGCATAAGCCTCTAACCAACTCTTACTCGACTCTAGTACCAACCACGCCGAAAACTCGTAGATGCGCCGCCGTAATAGCGCGGCAACCTTCACCAGATACCGCGCACGAACCTCTACAGGCACACGCGACCAACTACGAAACGCCTCTTTCCCCGACTGCACTGCGCTCTCTGCAAGGCTTTCGGTTGCCTCGTGTACATAGCCTACTACTTGGGTACGGTTCGCGGGATTAACGCTCGTTGCAATCTGTCCCGTCTCTATGCGTTTGCCGCCAATCACTGGGAGGTAGGTCTTGCCTAGTTCGTTCTCTACCTGTTGGAGTGCCGCCAGCATTTTGGCGCGGGGTTCGGGTTCCGAAAAGTTGACGTAAGGTTCGTTTTGGAAGGTGGTAAACACAGTGTTTCTCCTTATGGGATGGTTTGGGTTTCGCGGATAGCGTAACGTTTTCCAACAAGAATCGCTTTTGTTTGTGCTGTTCCTGCTTCAATTTCTAGTATGGCACGGGTAGTACGAACGGGTAGGCAGATGCGGTTAGGCGCAACGTTCGCCTTCACCTTTAGCACTCTGCCCTCTTTGTCCAGATAGACAACATCTATACAGAAGCGCATACCAAAGGTGTGTACCCCATTACAAGGCTCTAACCACATCCCGGAATCGTGGTGCAGAGAGGAGTGCTTTAGTAGCCCTACCACCTGTTGAGAGAGGGTACGCGCTATTTCGAGGTTAGGAACCACAACTCTACCGCTACTATCTACCAAAGAGAAGTGCAATGGTGAGGTCTCCTAAGGAGTAGTAAGGTGTTCCGCCAGTAGCCGGTGAAAGTGGTGTGTACCCACCTCCCTTTGCGGAGAGTACCGCCCCCTCTGGTAAAAGCGTGACTGTACCCCACGTTGAGTCGCCTCGACTACCGCCTCGTCCTCCCGCTCTACACGGTCTACGGCTCTGTCGTCGCCCACTCCAACACCAAGCCGTTTGTTGTCCCAAACGTAACGCAGAAACACCACTTTCGTTAAGCCAATTTCTATGGGGCGTACCACATTCACCGATACCCCCCACGGATAGAAGTTGAACATGATATTGGGAAACAGCCAAAAGTAGTAGGCGGCAATAGATTGACCGTATTCGGAACAGGCGGGCGGGAGGTCGAAATGGGCTTCATCGGGAGAGGCTGTCCCTAGTATCATGTTGGAGTGCCGAAACAGTTCAAAGCGGTAGTTCTGGTAGTCCAGTTGCTCATTCAGTTCGTTGTGTACAAACGGAATATGGAGCGCGTCGAGGTAGTTCTCCACATACAACGCCCAGTTCGCTCGAACAAGGTACTCACGGGTACGCTCTGGAGAGTAGTGGAAGTTCTCTAGTGGGAGCCACGCCATACGCTCACGCATGGGGGCTATCCACTCCTCGAAAGCGGGTTGCGGGGCTAACGACGCAAACAGAAACTTGCCCCATTCCCCAAGTGGTAGGCGGGGGAGGTTGTCTTTTTCGGAGGGGAAGTCCTTTACTCCCTCAAACTCCGGCATAAACTGAAAGGTTCCATCCAGCCCAAAACGCCTTCCATGATACCTACACCTAAGCGTCCGCTGATTACCCCCGCACTCCGCTACAAGGTGTCCCCGATGGGTACAGACGTTTGCAAGGCAGTGAACCGTATCCGAGTTGTCGCGGGTAAGCAGTATAGGCTCGTCCAGATAGCCCTCTAAGAGCGTATCGGGGCATATCTGTCCCGGCACCTTCACTCTATCCGAATCCCCAAGAAACTGCCAACTAGGTGCGAAAATGCTCTCCTTCATGGTCTCAAAGAGAGCGGGGTCGGTATAGACGCTTTTGGGCAAAGTCTGCGCCTCGCGAATATCTTCTCGTACTTCAAAAGATTCGTTGCTCATACCTCTATCCGCTCTCTCTAAACAGATGCTACAACGCCGCTACTATCGCGTCGGTAATCTCGGTGGTGGTTGCCGTACCCCCCAAGTCGCCCGTCATTTTAGAGCCTTCTTGTAGCACAATATCGACGGCGCGGCGGACACGGTGAGCCGCTTGCCCCTCCTGTAAGTACTCCAACATCATCGCCCCCGAAAGAATGAGCGCAATCGGGTTCGCGAGGTTCTTACCGGCAATATCAGGGGCAGAACCGTGTACCGCCTCAAACATGGCAACACCGCTCTCACCGATATTGGAAGAACCCGTAAGCCCTAGTCCCCCAATCAAGCCAGAACACAGATCCGAAACGATGTCGCCGTACAGGTTCTCCATCACCATCACATCAAACTTTTCAGGACGCATTACCAACTGTTGGCAAGTGTTATCGACTATCATCTCTTCGTATTCGATTTCGGGGTACTCGCGATGTGCGCGTCGAATGCACTCTAAAAAGAGACCATCTGCCAGTTTCATAATGTTGGCTTTATGTACGGCGGTCACTTTTTTGCGTCCATTTTTTGCGGCGTACTGGAAGGCGTATCTACCTATTCGTAGGCTTGCAACTTCGGTAATAATTTTCAGGCTCTCCACTACTCCCGGAACCACAATATGCTCTAATCCAGAGTAGAGGTCTTCGCTGTTTTCCCGTATCACCACGAGGTCTACATTATCAAAGCGGGTTTTTACTCCCGCCATACTGCGGCAGGGGCGTACATTGGCATAGAGGTTTAGCCGCTTGCGTAGAGCAACGTTTGCGCTAGGGATACCGCTACCTACCGGAGTAGTGATGGGTCCCTTTAACGCAACCCCGTTACGCAGTATCGCATTGATAACCTCGTCTGGTACGGCGGTTCCATACTTAATGGCAACCTCCATTCCTGCCTGATACTCCTCCCAGTTCACCTTTACACCCGTCGCTTCGATAACTTTGACGGTAGCCGCAGTCACTTCGGGACCAATGCCGTCTCCCGGCAGTAGGGTAATGGTATGGTGCATAGTACTCCCTCCATTGATATGAATTCTCACGTCTCTATCCTACCTCAAAACGAGACGAAACGTTACGAAATGGCAGGAATTCGGGCAGAAACAGGGTATAGTAATGAAATCTAAAGTGGGCGTGTTGTTCAATCCGCATAACGAGGCAAAACACAGATGTCTCCCACGCAACCCCAACGTTACCAGTGTGCGCTACCTGCTGAGTTCTATCTGCAAGAGACCCTGCACGTTGCCAAAAGCCTACTAGACTGCCTTCTGGTACGAGAGACCTCAGAGGGGATAATGGTGGGACGCATATCGGAGGTGGAGGCGTATACACAAGACGACCCCGCTTGCCACACATTTCGAGGGAAGACCCCGCGCAATGCACCTATGTTTGAGGTTGGGGGAACCGTATACGTCTATTTTACCTATGGGATGTACCACTGCATCAATGCGGTAACGGAATCGGAAGGGGTGGGTAACGCCGTCCTGATTCGGGCAGTAGAGCCTCTGCACGGCTTTGCTCAAATGCAACGGGTTCGTAACGCGAAAAAGTTGATTCTGGAGCCGGAGATAGCCGCCATGCCGCGCCTCTCCCGCGAACGCATACAACTTGGGGTACAACTTACTGGCGGTCCCGGCAAACTGTGTCAGGCGTTTGGTATCACCCTTAGCGAGAACGGAATGGACTTCCGAACTCCAGAACATCTCTGGATTTCCCCTGCCGATGCCGAGTGGAGCCTGCCCACTACAGAAATCGTGGCTACCCCGCGAATCGGGATAACAAAAGCGACAGAACTGCCGTGGCGGTTCTACAAAAAAGACGAACGCTACCTCTCAAAACCCTAAACGAGAACCCTACACCATGACCGAACAACTCTGGGCTCCTTGGCGGCTACAGTACATCGAAAACCACGAGAAACATCCCGGCTGTATCTTCTGCGACTTTCCCAAAGAGCAGAACGACGCGGAACGCCACATCGTTTTGCGCGGCGAATACGCCTACATCATTCTGAATGCGTTTCCCTATAGCAATGGTCATTTAATGGTGGTTCCGTATCAACATACCTCCTCTTTAGACACCCTTGCCCCCGAAGAGATGCTGGAGATTATGCGCCTGACTCGTATCGGTATCAACCTACTGAAGGCGGTATTTCACCCACACGGTTTTAATTTGGGGGTAAACATGGGAACCGTAGCGGGGGCAGGTATCGCCGACCATATCCACTGGCACATCGTTCCCCGCTGGAATGGTGACACCAATTTTATGCCCGTTCTTGCTGATGTGCGCGTGATACCAGAGAGCCTAGAGGTCTGTTATCGCCGACTATCAGAGGCACTTCCCGCGGTACTGGAAGGGGAACCTAAATGACCAAACGGGGATGCTTTATCACGTTTGAGGGCGGCGAAGGGGCAGGGAAGAGCACCCAAATCCGACTGCTGAAAGCGGAACTCGAGGCACGAGGCTATGCGGTCTGTGCCACCCGTGAGCCGGGAGGCGATGCCCTTGCCGAGGGAATACGGAGTCTTCTCCTCTCTCAGAAGATGCCTTCCCGTGCCGAGTTGCTTCTGTTTTTGGCGGCAAGAGCGCAGAATGTAGAGACAGTGGTGCGCCCTCATATAGAGGCTGGGCATATTGTGCTATGTGACCGCTTCACCGATTCCAGTATCGCCTATCAGGGAGTAGCGCGGGGGCTAGGGCGGGATAGTGTTGCCACCCTAAACGATTTCGCTACCAACCACCTAGTACCCGACCTTACTCTGTTACTAGATATATCCCCAGAGGTTGGGCTATCACGGCAACAGGACAAGAACCGTATGGAGGCGGAGGGCTTGGATTTTCATCAAAAGGTGCGGCAGGGGTTCTTGGAAGAGGCAGACCGCGACCCAAAACGGTTTCGTGTGATTTCGGCAGAAGAAAATATCGAGAGTCTTCATGCGAAGATAGTTCAAATCGTTTTGGATGTGCTACAATCTTAATAGTGAGTTAATACTCCCAAAGTGTTAGGTGGAGAGGGTGGTTGGAATGAAACTGGTCGTAACGGTGGTGCATGACCGCGACAAAAATCGAATAACAGATAGCCTTCTAAAGAACGGCTTCACATTTACCAAAATTGGAAGTACGGGTGGTTTCTTGCGGGAAGGCAACGTGACTCTGCTTATCGGCGTGGAAGGCGACAAC
>OMJJ01000273.1 GCA_900299305.1 bacterium
ATCAGGGGCAAGCACTAAAAGACTTCCTTAAACTGAACGAGATAAAGTGGGATCAGATATACGATAACAAAGCCACTGAATCGCGTATCGCCAAGAGTTACGGTATCAAGACGACACCCTACTCTATTTTGGTAGATGGAGAGACAGGGAAAATTATAGCGATGGGGACGGCTACGGCGGGTATTAATCTCCAGCGTACTCTTTTGGCGGCGGTAATGAAGAAGATTCAGAGTTTCCAAAAGAAGCCCTAACCGAAATGGATGTAATTAACCGTAACGAGACCACTGCCTTTACTACTAAAGACGGCTCGACCATACGCGAGATATTAGCATATCGTAACGCTGTGGTGCAGAAGCAGAGTCTTGCAGAGGCTACTATTCCCATTGGCAAGCAGACAGAGGCACACTATCATCCTGTTACCGAGGAGATATACTACCTCCTGAGTGGGGTGGGCTTAATGGCGATAGAGGAAGAGACTCAGGTAGTGCGACCTGGTGACGGGATTGCGATTCCGCCGGGGGCGCGTCATCAGATAAGAAACATCGGGGCTGAAGACCTCGTTTTCCTGTGTTGTTGCGCTCCCGCGTATGAGCATGATGATACGGTGATGTGTGCGAACTTGCTGGATGAAGAGAGAGGCTAGTAAAGAACGTAATGCACGTTTCCCCTCACAATACGGGTGCGCTTTTGGTAGGGGCGTTGCTGATAGCAACGCTCCATGCTTTGATTCCTTCGCACTGGCTGGTTTTTGCGTTGGTAGGCAAAGCGCAACACTGGACGCTTCAGCGTACCCTTCGTATTACCGCGCTTGCGGGCTTGGGGCATATCGCCTCAACGGTGGTACTAGGCTTTATTGTGGCGGCGGCGGGGAAGTACGTTTGGGGGCTGGATAGTATCCCGGAACGGCTTACCCACGCGCTTACGGCTCTGGTACTGGTCGGCTTGGGTATCGCGTTTCTTATATCGGGCTTGCGGGGACGGCATGGCTGTCTACATACGCATCACGTTCATCAGCAGGAGACGGAGGTGTGCGAAGACCATGTACACGACCATCACCCCGAACACCATCTGCGCTCGGTCACGACAGTAGGGGCGTTATTGCTCGGCATGACCCTTTCGCCTTGCCTCGATCTACTCTCTATCTATCTGGTTGCGTCGCAGTCCTCTTGGGGCGTACTGGTGGGTATCAGCGCGGTAATGGCGGCAGTGACGCTTACGGTAATGCTGGTACTGGTAGCGGGGGCGAGGTTGGGATTGGAGAAGGTTCGGCTACGTTGGTTAGAAGAGTACGAGGGAGTTACGATTGGGGTGGTACTGATTGTTTTGGGGTTACTCCTCTTTTTTCTGTAGGAGGGCAGGGGCATGGCACACGACTGCGGACATCATCATAGCGCACACGGACTTAGTGCTACCAAACTGAGCCTTTCGATAGCACTCACGTTTCTGTTTGTGCTTATTGAGTGCGTGGTGGGGTGGCAAGCGAAGAGCCTTGCGCTTATCTCGGATGGGGTACACAACTTTACGGACGGCTTCGCGCTTATTCTCTCTTGGTATGGGCTTCGTGCCGCCCTCAAACCCGCAAGTTCTCAAAACACTTTTGGGTTGCAGCGGGCGGGTACTCTTATTGCTCTCTTCAACTCGCTTACGCTCATTCTCTCCAGTGCTTATATTATCCATGAGGCAGTAACGCGCCTGTGGCAACCGGAGCCGATACAGAGCTTTCCCATGATGGCAGTTGCGGGGATTGCCGTAGTGGTGAACCTGCTTATCGCCTCGTGGCTCCATACGGGGGCGCATAGCGACATCAATATCCGCAGTGCGTACCTGCACATGATGGGCGACGCGCTCTTTTCGATAGGGGTGATTGTAGCGGGGGCGATTATCTACAAAACGGGTTGGCTGTATGCCGACCCGCTTATCGCGATTGTGATAGGGGGCTATATCGCCTACTCGTCTTGGGGAATACTGCGGGAGACGGTTCACATTTTGCTGGAGGGAACCCCTAAAGGGCTGGATGTGGAGCGGATGCTGGCGGCAGTAAGAACGGTTCCCGGTGTACAAGACATCCACGACCTGCACGTCTGGACGATTTCGGATGGGATACACGCGCTTTCGTGCCATTTACGGGTAGAGGAGGCGAGTGCCCCAGAGGTGAAACGGGTGGTGCGCGAAGTGAAGGCACTGCTTGATATTGACTTTGCAGTGAGCCACTCGACCATCGAAACCGAGTGCGACGACTGCGCCCAAGCAACCCTCTACTGCTCCTTAGAGACCCACCACCATAGCCACTCGCACTAAAGACTGCTTATACCCCTTTTTCTATACACAACTTGAGTAGCCAACCAATCCTTACGCCGCATCCTCATGCTCATCTTGGTATTTCTGTTTTATTGCGTCGAACTGCGGGAAGTGTGTAAGAAAGAGGTCGAGTATAGTGGGGTCGAAGTGTGTACCGCGTCCTAAGCGCATAATGTCGAGGGCTTTTTCGTTGGAGAAGGCGGCTTTATAGGGGCGGCGTGTGGTGAGAGCGTCGAATACATCGGCTACCGCGCAGATACGCCCATAGAGCGGAATCTGCTCACCTGCAAGACCGTTGGGATAGCCCGTGCCGTCCCATTTTTCATGGTGGGTATAGGCGATAACCTCTCCCACGCTGATAATTTCGGAGGGCGATTCGCTTAGGATACGTTTGCCGATAAGGGTATGGAGTTGCATGGTATTGCGCTCTTCGTCCGAGAGGGAGCCGGGCTTAAGCAGTATCGAGTCGGGAACACCTATCTTTCCTACATCGTGCATGAGGCTGGCGTGGTACAGGATGTTACACTCCGCTTCGTCGAACCCTAGTAGGTTGCCTAACAGGGCGCAGTACTGCCCTACGCGATAGATATG
Source organism: bacterium (assembly GCA_900299305.1). Classification (GTDB taxonomy): domain Bacteria; phylum Armatimonadota; class Chthonomonadetes; order Chthonomonadales; family Chthonomonadaceae; genus CAIJLM01. The sequence goes on from OMJJ01000273.1 coordinate 2,890, forward strand.
CGCGGCGGTGTTATCGTCACGGTACTCTGCTGCCATAGCAAGCCGCCGAACGGTGTCTAGTTTTGCCTCTTGGGCAAAGCGTTCTGCTTGTGTTACCTTTTCCAGTGTCTCGCGTAGTTCGCGGGTTCTCTCTTCAACGGTGGTTTGAAGTACTTCGCGGTGCTGTTTTATCGCGTCTTGCCCCTCTTTCATGCGTAACAGAGAGGCGATGCGAACACGGAGTTCCGTGCGGTCTATGGGTTTCGTAACGAAGTCGTTTGCCCCTGCTTCTACGGCGGTAAGCCTATCCTCTTTTGTCGAGAGGGCTGTTACCATCACGATAGGTATATCGGCAACGCTCTCCCTCTCTCGGATAGACTGAGCAACTGCATAGCCGTCCATGTCGGGCATATTGATGTCGAGGAGTACGAGGTCGAAGCGGGTGTCGAGCATTGCCAACGCCTCTTCTCCCCCCGAAGCCATCTCGCAAGTGTAGCCCAAACCGAATAGAATCGCTTCGAGCAGTTCGCGGTTCATGGCATCATCGTCTACTACCAAGAGATGCTTTTTTTGAGACATGGCTGGAAATCCTTTCCCTTTCACTCATCCGTTATGCGAGTACGTGTCAGTGGTGAGGGGTTATTAGTCAGATGCTCTTCTAATTCCTGCTACACAAGGGAATTTTAGTGAATCCCTTCTATCACCTGTGACTGACTATGCGAGAGTAGCGAGTAGTTTGCTTGGAGAGGGAGTTCAAAACAGAAGCGGCTTCCGTTGGTGTCTTCTCTGTTTTTTGCCCAGATATGACCCCCGTGTGCCACCACAAGGCGGCGGATAAGTGCCAACCCTATGCGGATGCCCGTATACTTATGACGCTCGCTTGCTCCTAGCGGTTCCGTTTCGTAGAAGATTCGGGTTAGATCGTCCGGGTGAATACCGCTCCCTTCGTCCGAAACGGTGATGAGCAGATTATCGTCGCTAGTGTTAGTCTCTTTTATCTCTGCGGTTACGCTAACGGTTGCCCCTTCGGGAGAGAACTTGATGGCGTTGTCTATGAGGGTATAGAGTATCTGTTTAAAGCGGGCTTGGTCTGCGGTTATCTCGGTGAGGTTGTCGGATATTACGGTGTGGATGACCACTTTTTTCACACCGGAGGCGTGTGCCGTTAGTTGGAGTACGTCGTTTATCGCTTGCTTTGGGGCAAACGCCATAAACTCCATCTCTAGGCGGTTTGCGTCTAACTTGGCAAGTTCTAGTACGTCGTTAATGAGGCGAAGTAGTTGCTTTCCGCTTGTGATGATGTTTTCGGAGAAGCGTTTCTGCTTTGCGTTTAGTTCACCCACACTCTCTTCGGCAAGCATCTCGGCGAAGCCTAGTACTGCATTGAGAGGGGTACGCAGTTCATGGCTCATACTCGCAATGAGTTGGCTTTTGGCGCGGTTTGCCACTTCCGCCGCCTCTTTTGCCCGAATCAGGTCTTCTTCTACCTTTTTGCGTTGCGTAATATCGGTAACGATACCTAGAATATGTGTCGCTTCCCCCTTTGCGCTATAGAGGGGGCGTTTGATAATCTGAATCCAGCGTACCGCTCCGTTGGGAGTAACTATCCGCTTTTCGGGTAGGAACTGCTCTTGGTGGTAGCCTGTGGAGTGAGAGAAGAGGGGCGTTTCGTCTTCGGTAAGCAGTGTGAAATCGCTCTCTTGTTTCCCTAGCATCTCTTCTACTGTTACCCCAAAGAGGTCAGCGGTGGCTTGGTTGGCTAGGGTAAAGCGTCCTTCACCATCTTTTACGTAGATGATATTGGGGGCGGTATTTAGAACGTTTGTGAGGAGAGCCTGTTGCTCTTTTGCTATCTGCTCCACCGCTAATCTTTCGGTAAGGTCTACAGCCACTCCAATAATGCCTTGTATCTCTCCGTTCTCGTCTCGCATTGGGGCAAAATGAGTCTCGAAACGGGTCTCCTCACTCTCCAAAAGAACATCATGGTGTTCTCCTCCTAGGGCGCGACGTACCGAGTGAATGAAGGGGTCATCAGAGGTTACGAACTGGGTAATAGAGGTTCCCAAGAGTTCGGCAGAAGTGCGGTGGATACCCTCTAATACGGCTCCATCTACAAATGTGAACATCTCGTTTTTGTCTACAGAAAACAGAATGACTGGTGCGTTATGTATAACGGTGCGAAGTACCTCTTCCCGCTGAACGAGGGCTTGCAGAGCAGTCATCTGTTCAGTAACGTCTTCAAAGTAGCCTAATATACCGATGATATCCCCTTGTGCGTTATGCATAGGAATTTTGGAAGAGTCTATCCACTTTACTGCGGCGGTGGGGCTATCTATCTTCTGAAGTTCGTGCAGAATAGGTTGGTTTGTCTGCACTACTTGCTGGTCTAAACCATGATAGATTTCGGTGCGTTGTTTATTGGGTACAAGGTCGTAATCAGTTTTACCAATAATCTCTTCGGGGGTCTCTTTGTAGTGTGCTTTGGCGTAGTTGGTATTACAGCCCAGATAGACAGAGTTTTTATCTTTCCAGTAGAGGTAGAGCGGAATGTGTTCGAGGAGAAGGCGGAGGAAGGTTTCACGCTCTTGCAGGGTTTCGTTTGCGATACTTAGTTCGGTAGTGCGCTCTGCTACACGCTTTTCGAGTTCTTCATTAGTGGTACGTAGTAGCTCCTCTGCTTCGCGAAGGAGGGTGATGTCTTGTACTGCCCCATAAGCACCTAAGAACTTCCCCGTTTCGTCGGTATAGGGGCGACCTATTTCGTGGATGTAGCGCACTTGTCCCGAAGGAATACAGACGCGATAGTAGTGGTCAAAGGGTTTGAGGTTTCTAAAGGCGTTCTCTACCGTTTTTTTCGTTGCTTCTCTATCTTCTGGGTGAAGGAGGGTGAGCATCCTGTCGGGTGTAATGGGAACAGAGGCATCCATCCCCATTATCTGATAAGTGAGTTCGTTCCAAAGCAGTTGGTGACTTACGGCGTTATACTCCCAACTCCCTACTTGTGCTAGCGACTGTATCTCTTCGAGGAACGCCTCACGGTTACGGTATGCTTCGGAGTTTTCGGCGAGGTTGCGAAGGTAGGTTGCCCAGTGCTTGCGCCAGTAGCCAAAACTGATAAGCGCAACCGACCCCATTGCAGCTATAAAGAGAAAGGTTCCGAGGCTAATTGTATAGGTGAGGTGAGAAAGGTGTTCGGGGTGAGTGGCTTCTAGGAATGAGAGGCGATACCATATCCAAGTACTCCACGCGATTTGAGCAACCCCAAAACCTATCAGTAAGACTAGGAGAGAGCGGGAGAGGGTCTTGGTATAGGGGTCGCTTGGGGAGGTGGGCTTTAGTTTTGCAATGGGTACAGCCATACGAACAACGGCACTTTCTCCAGAGGCTAGATGGGAACGGAGGAGCGTTCCAAAACAAAAGGATTATCGGCTCGGTGTACCTCTAGCATAACCTCTCGCTGAAAAATATCGTGGAACATATCCGCCTTTTTGGCGAGTGCCATCTCTTCCAACATCATATCTCCCGATGCCGTTACATGAATGATGATGTGGTCGTGGCGTACCTCACAGGTGAGTTCCGAGACTAAAGAGAGGTGCGACCTATCGAGTGCGTCGGCAATACGGAGAATGGCGGCAAGCAGGTTTACTTTGATGCGGTCTTCTACAGGGAGAATAGCATAGGCGGTATGTTCGATTTGTGGTTGTGCCTTACGATGATAGCGGGCAACATTCGCAAGAATAGACTTCTCTTGGCGCGTAAATGGGGCGAGAGGCTCTAGCATTATCATCTGTAGGGTATGGCGGTGATGCCCGCGAGACGAGACAAAGTAGCCGATGTCGTGCAGAACCGCCGCGTACTCTAGTAGTTTGCGGTCTTCGGGGCGTAATCGGTGTAACGACTGCAACTCCATAAAAAGCGTACCCGCCAAGCACTCTACTTGATGTGCGTGGGTTGCGTCGTAGTGGTATCGTTTTGCCAACTCCAAGATGGAGTCTGTTTTAGGGTCACTTACAGACAATCTTGTTACTCCTTATAACAGAAACCGGTCATAGAGAACTCCCCAGCGTAGCCCTCGTGTGCTAACCGCGATTTTGTTGCTTCCTAAATGTGCTAGTGCCTGCGCGAGCAAAATAGCACCCCCTAGTATAATATCGGCACGTTTGGGGTCTAAACCTCCTACTGTTTTGCGCTGTTCTATGGTCAGAGTTGCCAACTGCTCCATTCTATACTCAAGAGCGTCTAAAGAGAGTTCGTAGCCGTGTAGGGTTTCGGCGGTAACGAACTTCCCGAACTCCATTGCCGAGAGGTTGGAGAGTGTACCGCCTACCCCGACTACTACTGCCGTAGCGGGGTCGTATCCAAAGGGGACTCCCTCGAACTGCCGTTTTGCCTCTAGGTTTGCATTCGAGAGTTGGGCGATGGTTGGCGGGTCGGAACGCAGTATCGCGCTCGTCAGTTTTACCGCGCCCGTATTGACGCTTATGCGCGATACGATTTGAGTATCCTGCCCAAATATCACTTCGGTACTGCCCCCACCTACATCTATCACGATAAGGTGTTGGTGGTTTTGCCAGTGCGGGTCTAGGCGCACGGCTAGATAGGAGAGACGTGCCTCTTCCTCTCCCGATATAACCTCTACCGAGATACCCGTCGCTTCGTACACGCGCCGCACAAACTCTGTCCGATTCTCTGCGTCTCTCAGAGCCGCCGTACCTACTGCCGCTACCGCCTCTACTCCCTCCTGCTCTGCTACTTGTGCGAAGTGCTTTATCGCCTCTAGGGTACGCCGCATAGGAACCTCTTGCAGAAACTTGCGGGTTCCCTGCATCCCTTCCCCCAAGCGTGTTACTGCTGATTCGTCCAGAACCCAGCTGGTGGTGTTCTCAACGACATCGGCAATGGTCATTTTCGCGGAGTTGGTTCCCACGTCGATACTGGCACAACGTCTCTGTGTCACAGGAATCTCCTACTGCACAAGGCTATCCAGCACCGCAGAGTAGGGGGCGAGGTTTTCGGTAAGATCGCCCTGTGTTTTGCGGTTCAATTTGTGTTTAGTGCTATCATCTATCTGATGACAGATACCAAGCAAACACCCTTCTGCTCTGTCTTGTTGTTCGGCGGTCAACTCTTTGGCGTAGGCAAGAATGTCTACATTGCCGGTTATCTGTTTTATCTCGCGCAGTAGTTTGGGGCGTACCTCTTCTTCCATCAGTGCGATAGTGAGCATAGAGATACGGTAGAGAACATCTACACAGAGGCGTAGCAAGGGATTCGCACCAGATACAACCTCCTTGATAGGCTCTGTACTCTCGGCATTGGGGGGCTTTGGGGGCTTGGCAGGGAGGCTCTGAAACTGAGCAAGGTAGTCCAGTATATACTTCGCCTTAATAGGAGTTAGCCCCGGTACGGTGGCGCAGAGTGCCTCTACTTTCGCCTCCCGTAGTTTTTTGAGGTTTGTCCAGCCTGCTTTTTGCAGGGCGCGAATACGAATAGGTCCCAAGCCCGGAATATCGGCAACGCTTTGCGGAGTGGGGGGGACATTGGTAGTTGTATCGGAGGAGGGAGGGACATCCATTGCTAGTTATCTCCTTTACCAATTGACTCTAGGGCGGTTTGTACCTGTTCCAAACGGTGTGATTCTGTGAGCGTGTTCCAGAAGAGTTGTAGTTCGCCAAAGCGTTGTTCGCGCCACGCACTTGAGCTTTTGCATACCGAAAGCAGACCCAATAATCCACTGAAATCGACGCGCTCGGTTCCTACGGGGAGTTCACCGCTAGGAAGTGCGCCGTAGCCTGTTTCTAGTAACTGCCGCATAGGGGCAACCAGTTGCGGTACCAGAACGTCGGCATCGTGAATGTCTCCCAAGTACTCTTGTAGGGCGCGAACGTCTTGTAGGAGGTCGGAGAGTACCTCAGAACACGGGTGCGCTTCAAACGCCTCTTTGAATATCTCTAGGGTGTACCGCAAGCGTTTGGCGGCTATCCGCATCTCATGGTGCTCTGGCACACGCTTGGCATCGGTTAGGCTAGGCGCGTAACTGAGTAGTCCCTCGATTCGTAGAAGGAGTACCCGCGCTCCGTTTACTACCAGTGTATCGGTAGGGGTTAGTAGCTGTGGGCGGCTTGCGGAGCGGGCACGCTTTGTTTTGAGTGCGTGGGCGGGTAGCACTTGGAGAGCCTTCCACCGACTCATTAGGTCGAACTGCGTTAGGTGTTCGAGGGCTTGTATGACGGCGGGTTGTGCTTGTTGCCGTTGCTCTAGCAGGGTCTCTATGGCGTAGGCAAGCCCACTCTGTTGTTCTGGCGGGAGTTCGCCTTGCATTACTGCCAACCGACCCCCCATTACATCAAGGTCGCGGGCGGTTCCGAGTGCGCGAGTTACCGCTTTAACCTCTTTTGCAAGTGCTGTATAGGGCTTTTCGGCAAAACAGACCCCAAATATATCGAGGGCGGCACGAGAGCGGCGCGACCACACCCGCATCTGGCGTATCGCCTCCATGTCCTCTTGGTGTACCCCCTCTGCAAACGAGAGCATTTTTGTAAGGCGAGGGGTGAGCGTCTGTACAGCATAGGTACGTAGAAGGTCGGGAGCCTCAAGCTGTGCATGAGGCTCTTCTACAACTGTGGGCAGTGCTTGCACCGACTCTTCGGTCATAAAGGAACCGCTTTCTTAACCCTCCGCAAAGACATCCCGTAGCGCGTGTTCGTGTTCGGCGTTTACCAGTGCGATAACGCTATCTCCTGCCTCGAAACGGGTTTCAGCGGTAGGTAGTATCGCGTGTTCGTCTCGAATTATCGAGATGATGAGTGCATCTGGCGGGAGCGAAAGGCTCTTGATTTCATGGTGCAGAACCGGCGATTTGGTGCTGATTTCCACATCAATAATCTCTATGTTACCCCGATTTAGCGCAGCAAGAGGTATCACCTCTCCACCGCCAACCTCTTGCTCTATCAGGTTATAGATAATTTTGGTTGCGCTTACAGTGGCATCTATTCCGAGTTTGCGGAAAAGGCTCTCGTTGTTTGGCGAGTTGACGCGGGTAATGGTGCGGGGTACATTGAACTCCATCTTTGCCATCTGGCAGACCACGAGGTTATCGTCGTCACTACCCGATACGGCTACCACTACATCGGCTCGCCCAAACCCTGCTTCTTGTTGCAAATCTGCTTGGCAACCGTCTCCTTGCATCACCATCTCGCCCAACTCTTCCGAGAGGTTGCGATAGCGGGAGCGGTCTTTTTCGAGAAGCAGTACTTCGTGTCCGGCGGATGCCAACGTTTTGCTAAGATAGTAGCCTACGTTACCACCGCCAACGATAATAATATACATATTGCGCTTGTAACTCCTGCTCTGCTAACAGACACAAAGGTCGATAGCGAGAGCCGCCATGTTTGAAATCAGACGTTCATGTCCAAATAGTCTTGTGAGTAGTCTCGTGAGAGACCCCAGTCTCCTGTAGTAGCGAGGTCACGGAGTAGCCCCGCCGCAATGGTGGTGGTGCAGAGGGTGGTAATCCCTAACTGCCGATAACGGTCTGCACGAATAGGGTCGTAGATACGAGCGATAACTTGGGGAACATCGAAGACGTGTTTGGCTATCTGCGCCCCCATAATGTTACGGTTATCGCCCTGTGTTGCGGCAAAAAACAGGTCTGCCTTCTCTATACCAGCACGGCGAAGCACATCTTCATCCGTACCGTTACCCACAATGCGGTTGCCCTTGAACTTGGTTCCCAAACGGCGAAACGCTTCGCTCTGCATATCGACAATAGTCACGTTGTGACCCTCCCGATACATTAGGCGAGCGAACGAAGAGCCGACGCGCCCACAACCTAGAATGACGATATTCACTCTGATTGTACAGGCTGAACCTTCTCTAGCGGACGGTTTGAACTCAGCCTGTATCCTCCTTTCAAAAAGTGTCCTCAAAAATTGCACCCTAATCATTATACTGTAGTTTACAACAATTTGGTGTGTATTAGACCTCATTACCCAATTTTAGAGTAAGGTGGTATAACAATACAAGTACCAATGCTAAATTCAGAGTTTTGAGATTAAAAACTACGACTATCTCTTGATTTCACAAGGGGAAGGAACGTTGCCTTTGACAAAAGGTCTTCCGAATCACCTTTGTAAAGGGGGAAAGGGATGGATTTTGTTCTAACTACTCTACTGGTGGGATACGTACCGCAAAGTCGTAGCCCGCAACGGTGGGGTCGTTAGTGAGCAGTACGAAGTCGGCACGAACATCTCGCTTGTTTGCGGCACGTAGCGTGAGTTTGTGGGTTCCGTTAGAGAGGTTGACCACTCCCCCTAGCAGTACTTGCCCCAGACGGAGGTTCATGCTTTTGAGGGGCATATCGTCTAGCAGTACCTCTACGGGTTCCAACTGATTATTCCGTATACAGCGTGTATAGAGGGCGTACTGCCCCGGCGTGTCGATGCGGAACCGCGTTGAGATACTGGTTCCCCCCACTACTTTGATTGCAGTATTACCAGTACCGGGACTACAGGTTGGGTCTTGGAGGGGTTTTGCCCCGCCAGTATCTATAAACTCCTCGCACTCGAAGAGTAGTTCGCGGGGTTGCGGGGTGAGCGGAATGGCTCCGATACTGTGCGGTTCTAACGAGAGTTTCCAACTGTTTTCGGTAGGAATTGCTACCTCACCGCGCCAATCGGCAAAGGCACTTGGGGGGATGGTAACGGTTTTCGTGACGGGCATATCGGTGGAGTTGTAGTATAGGATTTTGTCGGTGAAGAGGGTGGCATATACCCCGTCTTGCCCCGAATCTACAGGTATGGCGTTGCGCCTTCCTGCATCAATCGCGCTGAGATTGTAGGTTGCACGGCGCACCACTTCCAGATAGCCCCGCAACAGGTTGCGCTTGCCCGGAAAGAAGATGGTAAGCCCTTTTCCATAGCGGCGTGACCAGTTTCCATTGAGTTGTTGCAAATCGAGGTCACGCTGAATGACACCGGCGGGGGGCATCGGGTTCGGGAGAGCCTTTGAGTTGGTTTCCATCATCTCTACGGAGAATATCTGGCACGAGAGCCGCCGCATATCGCGGGAGTTGGGTTGGAGTTTGGCAGGTTGGAAGGTTTGAGATTGGAAGGTGATTCTCGCAAGCCCCGCGTTCTCGAAAATATCACCAGACACCACAAAGCGGTAGGTTACATCGCCGCTACTGGCAATCGAGCCGATTTCGTGACCGTTGATGAGTATCTTTCGTACCAACTCCGAAGCCTCTTCGGCTACGTTTGCGCGTATGGTAAGGGTGTACTGCTTGTCGGGGTCTACGGGAAGCAGGATGTTTGCGGTTGCGCCTATCCAGCGGTACATATTGGTTCCGCGCTGTTCTGGCTCGAACCAGTCTCCGCTAAGATAGTCGGCAACTTCGGGCTGTGCTACGTTCATGCGGTAGTGGCTAGACATCGCCCCTATATATCGCTCGGTTACTTTGGCGCGAAGTAACTCTTTGCTGTAGCCGAAGAGGTCGTCGAACCAACTGGTATCGCCCTCAAAGGTAGAGATTTTCCCAAAGTCATACGAGAGAACGACTCCGCCGTTATTCACCCATGTTTTTATCTTTTCGAGGGTATCTGGTTCCGCAAAGGTTCCCTCCCAGAGTACCAGTACCCTGTATCCTTCCAAGCACCCGTCTCGTACCATTCTGTCGTCTACCACATCGAAGTTCATCACGTCACGTAGGTAGGCACAGGCTTGCGAGAAAAGTAGGTGATAGCCTTGGTCGGTACGGAGTTGTTGGGTTGCGGCAGGGTAGAACATCGCTACATCTACAACAGGCTTCTCGATACGCAGATACTTTCCGTACCGATAGTACACGTCTCTGTGGCGGAGGGCGTTCCCCGACCAGTCGAACAGCCCTTTTGCGCCTTGTGAAACGGCTTCAAAGATTCGTGCGACCTCTTCCTCCGCCGAGAGGTTGTTTTGCGGCTCCACCCAAAACGGTACTTTATAGAAACGGCACGCGCTTGCCAACCGTGCAAACATGGTAGAGGCGTTCTCGGCGAAGGGCTTGAAAGCACTGTGACTAGAGCGGACTTCTGCTTTGTATTTCGCCGCAAGTTTGGGTATAAGGCTGTTGTCGTTGCCGCCGCGGGGGTCTTCGTCCTTAAACCCTGCCGTCAGCATAAGGAGGGTATTGGGGAAGTGCTTTCGTGCCGCCGAAAGGTTGGTATCTACCGCAGTAGCCACCCCGTCCTTGTACCACTCCACAAAGTCCAGCCATTCGCGCCTTGCATCGGCGCGGGGCTTTTCGGGATAGATAACCTCTTCCCACTTTTTGAAATCACGTCGCCACGCTTCGTTCAGTTTGTCTAGGGTGACATATCGCTTTAGCATGGTTTCGCGGAAGTTGGTACGAGCAAGAGGGTCGTTGCACCAGTAGCCAATATGGTCGTGGTCGTTTCCAAACTCGTGAATCCAGTCGTCTTTTTGAAATCCCATCGCGATCCGTCCCCCGCTGAGAAAACCGACTTCGCCATAATCTCCATGTACCCCGACACAGATTGCCGAGAGGGGTTTGTCTCCTTTACCCACCTCCTGAAACGCTTGGCTTAGGGCGGTATAGCCTTTCTCGACAACCTCTGCCCACTTGGGTTCCCACGGGGAGAACGCTTGTACTGGCTCTTTATGCTCTAGGCACTGAATACGGGTGAAGGGAACTTTATCACGATACCACTTGGGCGGGAAGGCAAAGTGAGGGAAGTAGACCCAATCGGAGCCGAGTTTTTGGACGGTACTGCGCTGTTTGTTCAGTTCTAGCCAGTCCCACTTGCCCTCTTCAATTTCGTTGGTAGAGATATGATTCGAGTCGGATTGAAACAGGGTAAAGCCCTCACCTGCGAGTATCTGCATCTCGGATTTGCTTGCCACACTGGTAGTAAGGAGCATTCTATCGCCGATAGTGCGGGCAACGGTGTAGGGGTTCTCTTTGGGGGCAGAACTAGAGAGGGGGTTCCAGATACGCACGATACGGGATGGGTCGCTTTGGGGGTTGGTGCGTAGCGTACCCCATACACCGCCGTTCACAGGGGCAATCTCACGGGCAGGAAGCCAATCTTTATCATCAAAGCCTATCTCTAGCCAGACGGGGGGGGGTCTTCTCTCTACCAGTACGGCTTTATTAGAGACGTACACCAACGTTTTACCGTTGGGTAGCACTACCGTTAAGCGGTAGAGCAGCCCTGCCGCGCCTGCTGTGTTTGTTACCTCGACGGCAAGTAGGTTCTTTCCTGCTTTTAGAAATCGGGTGACATCAAACTCTTGAGCGGTAGTCCAGTCGTTGCCCGTGCCTATAGGCTTACGGTCTTCATTGAGGTAGGCTTTGAAAAGGTCATCACCTACTATAAGAAGGCGGGCAGAAAAGGGCTTTTGCGGTAGACGGAACGCATGGCGAAAAAAGACAGTATCCGGTGTAGGGAACTCCTTTTCTGCCCATATCCACATCGGGGTTGGCGTTTGGGAGGGGGCTACCTGCGCGAAGGTAGGCACAGATACCGCGAAAAAAAGAAGGGCGGTTATCAATAAATAACGGAATGAGAACACCCGCTGACCTCGTGTTTTGTATTAAGAGATTTAGTAGGTAGTAGTTTCGTCATGTTCGCGCCGCAATCCTGCTTGGTTTGTATCTCATACTGAAGTAGGGTGTTTTATCCGCCCTGTGCTACGAGCCGCTTTGTTGCGCGGTGCATTAGGATACGCCCACACATTACTAAAACCAATATCCAAACTCCCGCGTGTAGAAGAATCCCCCCCGATTGCTCTAAGGAGACTCTACCCGTATAGAACTGAATGGGGGTGTCGAGGATGTGGCGGAAGGGGAGAAAGTAGACGATTGGTTTAAACCACTCTGGGAAGAAGGGGAGGGGGATGAGTAACCCCGAAAACAGGAGGGTTAGCGGCAGAGAGAGCCGCATAATACCCTCACTTGAGATGGTATAGAGTACAACAGTGGTTAGTAGGTTCGCGCTTGCGGCGATAAGTAACACTGCAACTACTAGCCCAAATAGAAAGAGAAGGAACGCACCCAAAGAGGGAGGCAAAGCCATTCCGAAAAATAGCCCCGCGATTGCAAAGAGCGGAATAGAGCGAAGTGAGGTGGTGGCAAAGCGGCTAGCAACCGAGCGCGAGTACCAAAACCAGTAGAGGTCGATGGGGCGCAACAACTCGTAGGCGATGGAGCCATCGCGTATCTTTTCGCAGACGGCGGGGTCGGCAGTCCACATGGTAAGCGAGAAGAGTGCCTGTACCAACCAGAGGTAGGTTATCGTGTCTGGTAGTGAGATGGGCTGGGTTCTTATGGAGGACTGATAGAACGAGGTAAAGATGGCAATACGGATAAGCCCCCAAAACATCTGGGTTCCCACTGCCGCCCACGCTTTTGCGCGGTACTGTAGTAGCATTCGAAACTGTGCGCTAAACACGGCGAAGTAGGCGCTCATTGGAAGTGTTCCTCGTAGAGCCGTGCGATAATCTCTTCGATGGGTGGGTTCTCTACAAAAAGGTCTTTGATGGCGACCTGTGAGGCGATACGGGTTATCAGTTCCGCAGGAGAGATAATAAGGGGGTCGAACTGCAAAACGACTTGGCTACCTTCGCGCTTCCAGATAGTTGCGGTGGGTTCATTTATGGGGGCATTGGGGTCTTGTAGGTCGATGCGTAGCCTTCGTTCACGGCTCACGGTTGCTCTAAGGGCATCGAGAGTTCCATCCGAGAGAATCGTCCCCTTACCGATAACCACCACGCGGTTGCAGAGTGCCTCTATATCGTCCATGTCGTGCGTGGTGAGAATGATGGTAGTGCCGTCTTTGCGGTTCAGTTCGCGTATAAACTCACGCACGGCAAGTTTCGAGACCGCATCTAGCCCAATGGTGGGTTCATCCAAAAAGAGGAGTCGGGGGGCGTGTATGAGAGTGGCTACGAGGTCGCAACGCATTCGTAGCCCCAAACTGAGTTGGCGCACGGGCATATCGAGGTAGGCGGAGATTTGGAGCCGCTCGATGAGTTCGTCCCGTGTTTTTGTGTAGTTGCTTTTGGGAACGCGGTAGATGTCTTTGAGGAGGTCGAACGACTCGATAACGGGCAGATCCCACCAGAGTTGAGTACGTTGCCCAAAGACAACTCCGATGTGTTTTACATACTCGCTACGCTGTTTCCAGGGGGTAAAGCCCATCACTTCGCAACGTCCGCTATCGGGAACTAAGATACCGGAGAGGGTCTTTATAGTGGTCGATTTTCCTGCACCATTGGGCCCAATGTAGCCTACTAGCTCTCCCTCTTCCAGCGTAAAAGAGACGTTTTTAAGTGCCTCGACGTGCCGATAGGTGCGCTGTGCAAGCCCACGCACTGCGCCCCATAGCCCCGCTTGGCGTTCCGAAATCTTGAACGTCTTGCACAGGTTTTCTACTACGATTTGCGGCACGGCAACGCCTCCACTCTGACTGGCTACTCGGATTCGGTCTCGAACTGAAGTACACTGACTTTTGCGGCTAGGCTCTGCGCGAGTGTCATAAAGACACGCCCGACCTCGGTATCGTTCCCACCCAAAACCGCGGGGTATCCGGTATCACCACCCAACGAGATGGTTTCGTTCATGGGGATACTTCCCAAGAAGGGAACCCCAAACCGCTCTGCCGCCTGCTCTCCGCCGCCTGTGCCAAACACGCTTCCGCTCATGTTCTCTACCATGCCCAAAATTGGAATGGGCTTTTTGGTGGCTTCGGCAAGCGTTCGGAACATAAAGAGGCTTTTACGGGCTATCTCTTGGGCGACGTGCTGGGGGGTGGTAACGATAACCACACCAGAGAGGGGAACCAGTTGGCATAACGACATGGGAACGTCGCCCGTACCCGGTGGTAGGTCTACGATAAGGTAGTCGAGGTCTTCCCAAACGCACCCGGTGAGCATATCGCGTACCGCTTTGCCTAGCATGGGACCGCGCCATACTACCGCTTGGTCAGATTTCAAAATAAACCCTAACGACATAACCTGAACCCCATGCGCGAGTAGGGGCTTCATACGTAGTTCTTCGCCTACTTTCACTACTTGCGGCTCTCTGTCTTGTGATATGCCCATCATCATGGGAATAGAGGGTCCGTAGATGTCGCAGTCCAGCAAACCGACCTCTGCACCCATTTTGGCAAGGGCAACCGCCAGTGCAGTGGAGACGGTACTCTTCCCAACACCGCCCTTACCGCTTGCGATTGCGATGACATGGCGCACACCGGGGATGAGTTCTTGGGTCTCTAAAGTGCGTCCGCGCACACTGGCGGTCATCTCTATCGCAACGCTCTCTACTCCCTCCAAACCCTGTACTATCTGCTCGGCTTGTGCCTTCATTTCGTCTTTTACGGGGCAAGCAGGGGTGGTAAGTTCTATCTTAAAGGCGACGTTACCGCCCTCTATTACTATCTCTTGCACAAATCCTAGTGAGACAATATCGCGGTGCAAATCGGGGTCTTGCACCGCTTTCAACGCCTCTCGAATCTGGCTTTCGGTCACTACAGACATTCGTTGTGGCTCGTTTCCGTTGTTTAGATTTTATCTATCTGATATTGTACCCTGTCTAGGGAGGTGGGGTATTTCTTTTATGGCAGGGATAATTGACAAAAAGTAGCCCACATGGATATACTCCCTCTGTATGGACTTTCCATTCGACCATGATGCTCTTCGTTACTTGGTAGAGGGTGTTACCTGTAAGGGAAGGCGTAGGATAACAGATGTACGTACTTTTGGAGGAATAGTGTGCATGAACCACCACCCCACCCTCCCTGCCAAATCGCGAGATACTGGTCGTCACTTATTCGTTTGCGTTCTAGTAATCCTCTTTTTGCTGGGTATTGAGGCTACATTACCTGCCACCCCACGTCCTCCTGCTGACTACCCTTATGAACGCATGTCCCCTCGCGGAGCCTTTGGATTGATATCCCCTGATGGTGTTTGGAGACTGGCAGGAGGCTTTCCAGATTGGAAGGTTGCCTGTAGGAAAACGGGAGCGATACGTAGGGTATCCTTTTCAGAGAAGAGTATACAAAAAGCGTTCGGTGAAATGGCGTACTACTTCACGACTGCGATATGGTTGCCAGATAGTAAAGCTTGGGTTACTGTCGTTCACTCCCAGACGGGTCTCTATGGGGTTAAAGTCTCCTTGAGACAGAAAAGTATTGTGGATATTGTGCCTCTCAAATACCCGCCCGGCACACATGGCTGGCCCGATATGTGTCACCACCATGTATTGGGTATGACAAAAGATAGTTCCATCCTAGTTCTTTCCGGTCTGGACGCTGACGAAGGCTTTAAGCACAACTTACCATACTACTATCTCTACTCATTTCGTTTCGGGAGACGAACTATTCGCTCATGGCGCGTTTATTTACCAGCAGGCAAAGCGTTTTGGAACACGCCAGTCTATTCGCTTGAAGAGAACGCCCTCGCATGGGTACTTTATGACGAGCAACATCCTCAATCCTGTGACATCTACCGCTCAGATATTCATGGCGCGAAGTTGCGCCTTGTATCGCATCTTACACAAAGCCCCGAAACGTCGTGGCTTTATAGGTGGCATTTGGGAACCTTCTCCCTTTATAACCCTTCCAATGAGACAGGGCAAGTTGTAAAGGAGTACCTGAAATGAAGTCAAAGCGATATAGATGGGTATATATTCTATATGCCTGGTTGTTCGTATATGTGTGCAGGTATGTATACCATCGTCTGAGACCATCTCAATCTCCTCTTATAGAAGCGATAATGGCTCATGACGTGCGGTTAGTCAAAAGGCTTTTGGAACACGGTAATGGCGGAGAAGATGAGTACCGCGACTACACGTTTGTGCGTCCGGGCTTGGTGTTAGCGGCAGAGCAAGGTGATAAGGATATTGTACTTTGTCTTTTGGAGAAAGGAGAAAATATTAATGTACCAGATAACTATGGGTTTACACCTTTAAGCAGTGCCGTTCTGGAAGGAAATAGGGATATGGTACAACTTCTCATAACCCATGGTGCTGATGTGAATGATGATAATCCACGTGCGTTAGCAATAGAGTATGGGTACTTTGAAATAGCGAGAATATTGGAGAAAGCTGGAGCAAAGTAGCCAGACCATCACGGCTATTTTACATATCAAAGAAATTTTGGCGTGAATTTTGGTAAATGGAACACACTAGCCCCGTTAGTTTTTAAGGAGGTGGGGGAGTGTAGCGGTTGAGTTCGTCCATGAAGTTCTCGAACAGTTTTGCCTGTGCGTCTTGCCAGTCGGTAAGTAGGTACTCACGGTTTCCACGTTTGGTATAGGGGTTTACGACCTCCATCGCTTCGGATAGGAGGGTTTTACCATCGGCAAGCACCACGATAAAGTTACCGCGTAGCCGTACTTGAGGGGTCTCATAGTAGAGGTTAAAGCCGTCACTGACTACGCCGCCCGTTATCTTGAGGGGTTCGTCGAGCATGGTAAGCAGAAAAGCGTCTGCTTTCGTCTCTTTGGCGAGTGCGATGAGGTGGTCTTTGTGGGCGGGAGGGAACTTCGTGCCTTTTAGGTAGCCCTTGTTCTCGAAGAGTTGTTGGGGGGAGAGTTCGAGGGTTTTGAGGGCATCCTTTAGCGTCTCTTTGGGGAGTACCTCCCACCGAGTGCGCTTTGCTAATCGCGTTGGCAGGAGTTTTTCCGCCTCTTGTTCTAATTTTTGAAGGTACTCGCGGTAGGTATCCCACTCTTTGCGCTTTTCGGGAGAGAGTTTGGGGGCAGGGCGTTTTTTGCGCTTCTCGGCAGGGTCGTCTCCGAGAAGCGTGGGGGTTCCGAAGAACGGGGGTATCACTACTATACGGTGTACCCCCGCTAATGCCTGTTTTTTATCGGCGGTTGTCTGTGCTAGTGCTCCCAAAGCACAGAACCAACACGCCAAGCATAACACCACCCGAATCGCTTTTTGCATGGTGTTTCCCTCCCCTTAGCCCTCATCACCAACCTCTTCTCCCAATTCTGGGTGAAGAGGCGAATGCACTATGTAGTAAGATGGTAGCCGTTTTTCACAGGTGTACCTTGTTTGTAACGGAAACACCTTTCTGTCTTTTCCTTCCCTCAGAATTGGGGGAAGGATGTCCTGCAAGGACAGGATGAGGGCAACAACCTTGAGTTACGGGTTTGGCTTGCCCTCTTCGTGGGTGTCCTCTACCTTATCGCCCTTCTGTATCTGTCCCTGACCGCTGAAGACAACCTTGTCACCGGATTGTAGCCCTTCGGTTATCTCGAACTTGTCGCCGCTCTGAATACCTATCGTCACCTTGCGCTCTTCGGCTACTCCGTCTTTAACCACATAGACGCGCCCTGTACTGCCGTTCTTATCCATGACGGTATCGCGGGTAACTACGACGGCGTTTTGGTGCGTGGTGAGTACCACTTTACCAGAGGCGAACATCTGAGGGCGCAACAGGTTGCCATCGTTTTTTAGGGAGACCCGGACGGTGAAACTACGTGCGCTGGTGGCTACAGGAAATACCTGCGAGACCGTACCCATAAACTTGCGCCCCTGCATCGCATAGACCTCAACCTCTACAGGCTGACCGATGTGTAGTTTGGTGTACTGCGTCTCTGGAACGAGGGCATCGAAGTAGATGGTGCGTACATCTACAATACGCACTACGTCGGGCTTGGCGTTTCCGATTTGCATACCCGGCTCTGCTAGCCGAGACTGCACTATGCCGTCGATGGGTGAACGCAAATCGAGGTCGCGGAGGGCTTGCTCTGCGAGGCGTACATTGGCTTGTGCCTGTTGTACTGCCGCTTGTGCCGCCAAGATACCCGCACGGGCGTTTTCAACATCGGTGCGGCGCATATTGACCTGTTCACGGTTTGACTGGGCAGAGGCAAGTGCCTGATTTGCCTGCTCTGCCGCCGCCTGTGAGCGGCGAATGTCTTCGACCCGTGCACCCTCTTTTATAAGGCTTAGAGCCTGGACAGAGGAGTTGTACCGTGCATCCGCTGAGTCGGCGATAGACTGTGCTTGGTCGAGTTGTTGGGCAGAGATAGCGTTCCCCCGGTAGAGGTTCTGATACCGTTTGAGGTCGGCGCGGGCTTTGTCTCTGTCGGCTTTGGCGGCGGCGACGCTCTCTTCTGCCTGTTGCTTCTCTTGTGGACGTGCCCCTGATTGTACGAGTATCGCCTGTTGCTTGGCGACCTCTAGTGCCGCCATGCTCTGACGAACGGCGGTCATGGTCTGCTCGTCCGTCCATTTCAGGGTGGTTTGTGCATTTCGCATGGTCACTTTAGCCTGCTCTAATCGCGAGAGGTTGGCGGCAAGGTTGGCGCGTTGGCTATCGAGTTGCGCTTGAAGGTCGGTAGGGTCTTGTTTAGCGACTATCTGCCCTGCGCGAACCACATCGCCTTCGCGTACAAACACAGAGAGCAGTTTACCTCCCGATTTTACACCTACTGTTACGTCGCTTTTGGTGTTTAGTGCGCCCGTTACCAGAACCACGTCTTCAATTTTTGAGGTAGAGACGGTAGAGATGCCTACCAACGTGGGCGGCTTTGCAACTGCGGTTGCGGGTTTGGCAGTACTCTTCTCTTCTGCGGCTTCGCCTCCGCGCTTACAGGCTCCGCTTCCCAAAACCAGCACGCCCAAACCTACGGCGGTCACGATTTTCCGAATAGATTTCTGATTTCCCTGCATGGGTGTTACCTCTCCTTACTTCTTCTCTGTCCCTGTTTTCGATAGCGGTGGGTTGGCGTAGCCACCGCCTTTAAGTGTATAAGAGTAGCGTCCGATAGCGCGGTCTAGCCGTGCACGGGCGTTATTGTAGTCGTAGATGGCGTTGATACGGTTGCTCTCGGCGAGAGTAAGAGCCGACTGCGCGTCGCTTATCTCTAGGAGCGGTGAGATCCCGGCTTGCGCAGAGACCCCCTCGTTATAACGTACTCTTGCCAACCGGTAACTCTCTTTTGCCTGCACCACCACCTGCCGCGTTACGATAACACTGTTCCGCGCCAAAAGGAGGTTTAGGTACGCTTGACGCACATCTAGAGTTACGGAATCGACGGTGCTTCGTTTCGATACTTCAGCGGAAGCGACATCGGCTTTTGCCTGTTCTCGCCGTGCTTTGGCGTTTCCACCATCAAAGAGAGGGAGAGTAACCTGGGCAAGAGCTTGCCACGATACCTGTTGGGGGGCAAAACCTGCGGAGTCTGGGGTGTAACTTAGCCCCCAACTGAGGGCAAAAGAGGGGAGTTCGCTACGCCGTGCGAGCAGGATTCCTTTTTTCGAGGCGAGTAGGTTTGCTTCGGCTTGCCACACTTCGGGGCGAGTTGTAAGGGCTTCCTTCTGAATTTTGTCGTAGTCTGCGCCCAAGTTCAACGAGTCGAAGGCAACGCTTCCAATTTTAATTAGGGTCTCCATATCTGCCGACTTGTTCTCTTCGGGAATGGTTCCTACATTGAGGTCAAGGGTGCTCAGGTCTCCTGTAGGGGTCTCTAATGCGCCTTCATTTGAGATTTTGAGAGGGGTGTTAATGTCGATACCCATCGTATTGTTTAGGTTGGCAATCGTCAGACTTACACTGTTTCGTGCTTGGAGTAACTGCTGTTGGACATTTGCTACATCGGTTTTGGCGCGAAGTACATCGTAAGCCGCTACTACTCCCGCTTTTAGCCGCATCTCCGCATCATCTAGGCGGGTCTGTGCATTTAGGAGGCTTTCCGTTACAACTACGGTTAGCCCCTGAGCACGTAGTACCTCATAGAATGCCGACTTTACCTCAGATACAATCTGGTTGGTAGTGCGGTTGATGTCGAGGCGCAGAGAGATTTCGCTAAAGTGTGCCTGGTCTACCGCCGTTCTTAACATTCCCGAAACGTCGATAGGCAGGCTCATCTGTACGCCGATAGTCTTCTGCTCTTCGTTCACGAGGGTTACGTTTACCCCGCCAATCGGGAATGCTTGCCCCTGATTGATGCGAATATAGGAGAGGGTGGAGCCTGCTGTTGGAAAGAACGCCGCTTTCGCCTCTTGTACGCGCCCTTGTGCTTTGAGTAGGCTGGCGTTCGCGAGGGCGAGGTTGCGGTTAGTGGCTAGGGCAATCGCTACTGCCTCTTGAATGGTGAGAGGGTGTGCGAGCATCTCTGGGGCAAGTTTTGGTGACTTTAGTAGGGGATTGCCCGCTCTGGCTATGGGGAGAGAAGGCGCAGGGAGTGGTGCTTGCAACCCGGTGGGCGGGGGCGTAACCGTGTGTGACCTCTCTGGAGTTTGTGCTACTGCCTTGCTACCCAAAAGAGAGACCACAAGGCTTCCGCTCATCATCACCATAGAGTGGTAACGAGTAGGCTTGAAGCGAATCAAACGGTGTAACATAGTGAAGGTATCCTCTCTTTCCAAAAGGCTAGGCTTGCTTGTTATTTGTGGGCGGCTGTACCGCAGAGCGGGCAAGCGCAAAATTCATGTCTAATGCCTCTATCAGGTTTCTCTCTTCGTCGCTTTGCGCCCATTCGGTGAGAGTGCTAAAGTAGACATTTCGCAAGAAACGGGCGATAACATCGGGAGGGTAGTCTGAGCGTACAATCCCTAAAGACTGCTCTAGGCGCATCAGGTCTACTGCCGAATTCAGCATCTGCGCCTTAATGTGAAGGCTCTCTTTTCGCACGGTATCGTTGGTTTGGCAGAGGGCAAGGAGGGTTCGGGCGAAGCGTTTGCTGCGTGAGTCGAAGGCGGCAATCTGGTGTACCATCCCCATTAAGCACTTCCAGCAGAGTCTGTCCCACTCCACAAGTGCCTCTTCAGGGGAGACAGGTGTCTCTTGTAACTCCATTAGTACCAGCATCTGCTCTTGCAGGGTCTTACTTATAAACTGTGAGACGTACTCGAAGTAGTAGGCGATGACCCCCTCTTTGTTCGCAAAATAGTTGAAGAAAGTTCCTTTGCCTACATCGGCGGCTTCGGTAATCATCTCGACAGTCACCGAATCGAAGTCGCGTTCAGAAAGAAGGTGTATAGCGGCTTCAAAGAGGCGGTCACGGGTCTCAATGCGCCGCCTCTCCCTGCGGGAAAGGGGGCAGGTGGCTTCAAAGGCAGAGGTTGAGTGGGCTTCTATGGCTTCCAATGGGCAGAGCCTTGTGTAAAACTGACTGCGGGTCATTTATGACTGAATTACTATACCTTGTGCCTCTGCCTAATGTCAACGGAGGAGAAAAGAAACGCACCGAAATTACAAATCAAGGAGGAAGTAGGCGGATAATCTGAGAACAGGAGAGAAAAGTTTTAGGAGGAATTTTGGACTATGGAGCATCGACTGCTTGGGGGTTCGGGGCTGAACGTGCCGGTACTTACGTTTGGCACTGGCACGTTTGGCGGTACGACGGAGTTTTTTAAGGCGTGGGGGTCGAACACGCTTGAGGAGGCACAACGCATTGTGGATATATGCCTCGATAACGGGCTGAATATGTTCGATTCGGCAGATGTCTATTCGGGGGGCGCGGCAGAGGAGATACTAGGGAAGACGATAAAGGGAAAGCGCGACTCGGTGCTTATCTCTACCAAAGGCGGGTTTCGTACCAGTAAAGACCCCAACGGTACGGGGTCTTCCCGTTTCCATCTGATTCGCACGGTGGAAGAGAGCCTAAAGCGTCTGGGTACGGACTATATCGACCTGTATCAGTTGCACAGTTTCGATGCACTTACCCCGGTAGAGGAGGCTCTTAGCACGCTGGATACTCTGGTGAAGGCGGGTAAGATTCGTTATATCGGCTGTTCCAACTTTTCAGGGTGGCACTTAATGAAGTCGCTGGCGGTCTCGGACAAGTACGGCTGGTCGCGTTATGTAGCACACCAAGCGTACTACTCTCTGATAGGGCGGGACTACGAATCGGAACTGATGCCGCTAGGAATCGACCAGAAGGTTGGGGGAGTGGTGTGGAGTCCGTTGGGTTGGGGACGCTTGACGGGCAAGATACGGCGGGGACAACCCTTACCGGAGACCAGTCGTCTACAGAGCCAACTGGTGATAGATAGTGGCCCCCCTGTGGATAACGAGTATGTGTATCGGGTGGTGGATGCGTTGGATAGCGTGGCAGAGGAGACTGGGAAAACCGTTCCGCAAGTTGCTTTGAACTGGCTACTACAACGCCCTACCATCTCTACTCTCATTATCGGGGCGCGAAACGAGGAGCAACTGCTACAGAACTTGGGAGCAGTGGGCTGGAACCTGACGAAAGAGCAGGTAGCACGTCTAGACGCGGCAAGCGCGACCCCTCGTGCCTATCCGTACTGGCATCAGTATGGCTTTGACCGCAACCCGTTTCCGGTAGGGTAAACCAATGGGGTAGGAGGTCGATAGCCTCTTACCCCATTCCTATCCCAATGTAATAAGCCCTGTAGAGATGATAGCCGTATTCTATAAGGAGACTTGGGGCAGGGAAGCAGGGGTATCTGACATTAGCAGGAGCGGCTTTGTGTCTTGGACTAATGGGTTATCAGAGTTCGGAGGAGAGAGCCAAACCCGTATCGAACACCCCGCGCCGTTCCCTTTTAAGTTACCTAGAAGGTGTATACAACTCTTCTCATACATAGGGATACGGTACTAGACCCGTTTTGCGGGGGCGGTACTACGCTCTTAGCGTGTAAACGTAGGCGTAACGGAATAGACATAGAGATAGATAACTGCTACTGTGAGTTAGCACTACAACGTATATAAAGAGAGGTGATAGAATGGATTTAAGTTTTAAGGTTTTAGAGGAAGAGAGGGTAATAGAAGTAGTAATATCGGGCATTAAAGCAGTAATTACCCCCGATATTTACTACCACAAGCCGATAATTCTTGTGCAAGGGAGGGTTTCGCTACTCTTAAAACCTGAATTTGAATCTATCCCTAAAACCGACGCATATTGGGTAACTGAACTCGGAGAAAAGGTATTTGACGGCGACTATGTGGTAGCCCCTGCTTTAGCAAAAGCCCTTCTGATAGCAGAGGGGGCATGGGAAGTACTATTAAAAGACTCAGGGTACAACTCAATGCACGTACACCCCGATTTTATGGGGGACTTCCCTACCTGCCAGCCTGTACCGTGATATACCGAAAAACTCGTAAGGAGTGGCTGTCCCATGCTATACACTCTACTACTCGCTAACCTCATTTTCGCCAAATCTGTGCTAAAGGTGAGCGGATGGTATTCAACCCAACTGATGTGGTTCTCATAATCCTTAATGAGATAAATTAGCCACTATTAAGCCCCCTTCTCCTAGACTACCAAGAGAAGGGGGCTAATTTGGTTTGCCTTTTACTCTCCGTAGGAGATACGCCATAGGCAGTTGCCACCGTCGTCGGTCATGAGTAACGCCCCGTCGTTTGCCATAAACACCCCGACAGGTCGCCCCCACACCTCTTTTTTGTTCTTGCCTAGCATCCAGCCTCCCACAAACTCTGTAAAACCACCCACAGGCTTCCCATTCTTGAAGGGGACGCGCACGAGGTTATAGCCAATTCGCTCCAGACGGTTTCCAGAGCCGTGTTGCGCGACAAAGAGGTCGCCTTGATACTCTTTGGGGAACTGCTTGCCTGTGTAGAAGGTTAGCCCCAACGAAGCGACGTGGGAGTTTAGCAGAACATCGGGTACAAGCGACTTCGCTTTGAGTTCGGGCATCTCTTTCATACGAGGGTCGGGGTACTTGCCTGCGTAGTAGTAGGGCCAGCCGTAGAAGCCGCCGTCTTTTACCGAGGTCGCGTAGTCGGGTACGGTGTCGTCACCAAGCCCATCCCGCTCGTTTACTGCTGTCCAGAGTTCGCCGTTTGCAGGGTTGAAGTCCATGCCGCAAGCGTTCCTTAGCCCCGTAGCGAAGATGCGGAACTGAGTGCCGTCTGGGTTGAACTCGCACACGGTAGCGCGTCGGTTATCGGTCTCCTCGCCGATGTCTTTCGAGGAGCCGATGACAATGTACATCTTGTTGTTTCGCGGGTTATAGGCGAGGGCACGGGTGCGGTGTCCCTCTTCAGGAAGACCAGTAAGTACTTTCTCTAGGGGCGCGTAGTTTTTGGTCTGACCGGGGGTATAGGGAACCCGTGCCACGTAGGTTCGGCAACCGATATAGAGGTATCCCTTATGAAACAGGATTCCGAACGGGTAGTCGAGGTTGTCTGCGAAGACGTTCATGGGGTACGCCGTTTTGGTGGCTTTGTCTTCCCGCAGTACCACAATACGCCCCGCTCCTGCCTCCGCAACAAACACATCGCCATTGGGGGCAGAACCGCACCAACGCGGGTTGTTTAGGTGGGAGGCGTAGAGGGATACCTTGAACCCTGCGGGAGCGCGAAGCGTTGCGCCTTCGGGCTTGGAGATGACAATGGGGCCATTGTTGGCGGAGGGGGTGTCGTAGGGCGGGGGCAGTTTGTCTGCCTGAATCAGAGTGAGGTTGGTGTCTTGCGCGAGGGCGGAACTGCCCAACGCCAACATTCCTAAAAGCAATCCTGCAAGTCGCATGGTCTATATTCCTATCTTATAAATGGGGTAGCGTTCTCTTCTGACATTAGGGTACGCGATTAGTGGCACGTAATCCTGCCGAATTTGTAGGAAATGGGCAGGAACTTGTGGAATAGTGAGAGCGTCCGATAGAGGTAGGCATCTATCGCCATGGAAAAGGACACCCTTTGCTATGAATACGGGACGTTGGACTTGCCCGCGTTGCGGGTCTAATAACTTCGATACAGTTACGCAGTGCTGGAAATGCAACTCGGCGCGGATAGGCGGGGCAGTTGCGCCTCCACCACCGGCTGCCTCTACGCCTGTTTACAATGTACCGCAAGAGCGGGTTGCGTCTGCGCCCGTGTTTCCTGCCGCAATGAGCCTACCGAGCGGGGGCGACCCCCAAGTAGCAAAGCGTGCCGCTATTCTGCTGGCACTCTCGTTGCCCTATATCGGTTTGCCTGTTGGGTGGGCGTTTATGATGGTAGAGGACTATAAGAAGCAGGCGATAGGGCGGTTCTGCGTCTGGTGGAGTTGCGTGGGGCTGATAGTGCATCTTGTTTTTGGCTTTATCGCTCTACAATCGCTGACCGCAGTTGCGCTCAAGGTACTGGTTCCCATGCTATCTTCGCAAAATGGGAAAGGGTTGGAGATGCCTACAGGGGGAAGTAACCCCCTCAATTCAAGAGAGTTAAATCCGTAAGGAGAGGTATAAAGGATGCGGAAACCGATTTCGGGGTTAGGTTTAATGGTAAGTTTGCTCATTGCGCCCTGTGTTGTGGTAGCGCAGAGTTCTGGGGGAGTGCTTGCCCCCAATGCAAAGGTGGAGAAGGTAGATGGCGGCTTCAAGTTTATTGAGGGGCCGGTCTGGATACCGCAGGGCTACCTGCTCTTTAGCGACATACCCAACAATGCGATTATGCAGTGGACACCTGGCACGAAGTCGAAAGTATGGAGAAAGCCTTCTGGGAACGCCAACGGCAACACCCTCGACTTTGAGGGGCGATTTCTCTCTTGTGAACACGATAGGCGCGTAACTCGCACAGAAAAGAACGGGAAAATCACCGCCCTCGCTACGAAGTACAACGGCTCCAAACTGAACAGCCCCAACGATATTGTAGTCAAGTCGAACGGCGACATCTACTTTACCGACCCACCCTATGGTATTCAGCCCGAACAGGCAGAACTCAGTTTTTCGGGAGTCTACCGCATCGATAAGAGCGGGCGTATTACGCTCCTTGTCAAAGATTTTCAGCGTCCGAATGGTATCGCCTTCTCACCCGATGAGAAACTCCTCTACGTAAACGACTCGCAGGAGATGCACATCCGTGTTTTCGCCGTAAAACCCGATGGGACACTTGCGAATGGCAAAGTTTTCGCAGAACTAAAAGAAACAGGGCAGACAGGTGTACCAGATGGTATGAAGGTAGACATCAAAGGGAACGTCTACTGTACCGGACCGGGAGGCGTGTGGGTGTTTGCACCTAGCGGTAAACTCCTTACCAAAATTCGTGTACCTGAGCCCACCGCGAACTGCGCTTTTGGGGATAAGGACTATAAGACCCTCTACATGACTGCGACTACAGGCTTGTACCGCATACGACTCCAGAATCAGGGGATTCGTCCGGGACAAGATAAGCCCAAATGAAAATGAGACACGCTTTTCGCTTACGCTACTGGCTCAGAGGAGTCTCGCTCGCTCTGCTTCCTCTCACTTTTCTCTCCTGCACCTTCGAGAAGAAGAGTAACTCCGACAAAATCACGATAGAGGTCGCCTGTTTTGAGGGGGGGTATGGGCTGGACTGGCACAGAAGCGTCGCGAAACGTTACGAAGAGTTACACCCCAATATCCGTGTCAACTTATGGGGCGACCCTCGTGTAGACGACAAAATCAAGCCTCGTGTACTGCGCGGCAACCCTCCCGACCTTGCGAGTTGTAGTCTGCCTGTGTGGAAACTGATTGTGGCAGGAAAACTTTACCCCCTAAACGAGACGCTGGACTCCCCCGCCTACGGTCAACCTGCGAAGTGGAAGGATACGCTTACCAAAGGCGTTCTTGCCGACTACACCTATCAGGGTAAGGCGTATGTGATTCCCTCTAACTTGGGCGCGTGGGTCTGCTGGTACGACAAAAAACTGTTTCGTGAACATGGCTGGCAAGCCCCGCGCACTTGGGCAGAGTTTG
>OMJJ01000274.1 GCA_900299305.1 bacterium
CGAAGTTGGTTGTTGCGCTCTTTTTGCCATAGAACAGGAAAGAGGAGCCAAGAAGTTCTGGCTCCTCTGTATCACTTGAGAACGGCTTTCAGTCGCCTCTGGGTGAGCCATCCCAATAATAGGAGTACACTGTCTGCTCCATTCGGGATGACTCCTGTTTGGTTTGGGTTCTCTTTACGGTAGCCTCTCGGTGGCGACGGGTAGGAGTATGTGCGAGGGGTGTTTTTCACCAAAATAGAGGGTGTTATTCGCGATTCGCTTCTCGGTTCCTGCACGAAACCCTGCGCCGGTGTTTGGGTTGGGGTCGTAGCCCGGAAAACTGCTAGAGGCGACCTGTACCCGTAAGCGATGCCCCTTATTAAAAATGATACTGGTAGACCAGAGGTCTATCTCTACCGGAACAACCTCACCCACTTTGAGGCGTACCTCACGGTCAAAGCCTTTGCGGAAGCGAGCGCGTAGCAACCCCTCGCTAATGTTGTACGATTTTCCATTGGGGTACACGTCGCACAGTTTTACCGTAAAGTCGGTATCGGGTGCATCGCTAGAGACCCATAGGGTTGCTTTGATACGCCCTGTTACCTCTAGCGGTTGGGTGAGAGTATCGGTGGTAAACACAAGGACATCCGAGCGGTTTTCGACGGCACTCTGTTCCAAAGCCCCAAATGGAAGTGTGAGTTGGGCACCTCCAAGAGTGGGAGTTGGGTTCGCGGGGTCGTAGCGGTAGGAGAGACTGCCTTTTGCTGATTGAGTAAACGAGAGGCTCTTTTTGGGAGTCAGGTAGAGGGGCGTAGAGGTAGTAGGGATGGGGGGCCAAGTATCGGCGGTGCGCCATACGTTACCGGGAGCAGTGGGGTCGTTGGTATCGCCCATAACGTAGTAGGTAACGGCAGGCATCTTTGCAAAGCCGTTTTGTACCCCTTTGAGGTGGTAGTCGAACCACTGCCACGTATCTGCTACCTGATTGATGGGCTTGTCGGCGTTGGGGAAGGCGAGTTCACCGGCGCGTTTTTGCAGAACTCCATGCGTCCAAGGTCCCATAATAAGCACCTGCTTACCCCGTGCGCCTTTTCCGCCTTTGGTCTGGTAGCCCACAAACGAATCTATGGTTCCTTGCCCGAAAATATCGTACCATCCGCCAAGGTGTACCGCAGGGGCATTTACCTTGCCCCAACGGGTGTTGAGGTCATACTGATTCCAGTAGGTGTCCCGCTTCGCATGACCCACCCAGAGGTCTTGGGCGTTCTCTTGGTGTTTAGTGGCTTTCAGCCAGTCTTCTACCATTGCCTTTTTGAAAACCCCACCTGGAAAAACAAGGTAAGGGTAGAAGTCGGAAGTTCCTACTGTGATATGCTGTGCCGAAAGAAGATTCGTACCCGCTCCCGCCATGCCCAACTGGGTTATTCCGAGTGCAGAGGCACCCCACGTCCCAATTTTACCGTTGCACCATACCTGTTTGGAAATCCACTCTAGAGTATCTACACCATCTTGGTGTCCTGCCCACCAGCCATCTCCTATAAAGGGCAGGTTCTCTCCCTCCGAAGCCCATCGCCCACGGGTGTCTTGTATCACCACTGCGTAGCCGTGCTTTACTCCATCCATGCCAAAGCCCTGCATCCCATCTTTGTTATAGGGGGTGCGTACCAGCACAACAGGAAATCGGCTTTGTCCGGTGGGTAGGTAGAGGTCGGTGGCAAGCCGCTTGCTGTCTTTCATAGGAACCATAATGGTCTGCTTTGCAGTGGGCGACTGTGCCGAAAGGGGGGAGAGGATAAGGGTAAACAGAAGCAAAAACGCGCCTCTGCGAGAGTAGTTTCCTAAGCGCATAACAACCTCCAAGCGAGCAGATTAGTTTTCTAGTATAGTGGTTTGGATACCCAAGCCACGCAAAAAGGCGATACCTGCCTGCACCTGTTCGGGATGCCCCTCTAGGGTTAGCACCAACATTCCTCCAGTATGAACATCTATATTGGCTTTGTAGACGTTGGGTATCAGGTGGTAGTCTTTTACGAGGTGGTAGATAATAGGCTCTTTTACATGGTTGAGCGGGTAATCAAGGCGAATATGAACGGTTTCCATAGCAAAGAACTCTCCTTCTATGAGATTAGGTAAAAAAGGGAGACGCTTCTGCCGCCGTCAGATAGGTTTTGTATCTGATAGGAGCAGGGAAGCGTCTCCCGAAGAACAGGCTTTTTTCTTAGCGTTGGTCGATAGCAACCCAAGGCAGGTCGTGGGTTCCTACATACTCCGCACGGGGGCGGATAATGCGCTGACCGGGCTGGTACTGCTCTATCATGTGGGCGCACCACCCTGCCATACGGCTCATAACGAAGATGGGGGTGAAGAGGCGCACCGACAGTTTCATCTGGTAGTAGCAGGTAGCCGAGAAGCAGTCTACATTGGGATAGATGGCTTGTTTTCCTGCGGCGAGGCGTTCAGGGGTGTTGCTGAGTTCGTCCACAATTTTCTCAATCGCAACGGTCATCTCGTAGAACTTGGTGTCGTTGTGGAGTTCGCCCAGCCGTCGACTCATTTCACGGAGAGTATTGGAGCGGGGGTCGGGCGCACGATAGACGGCATGACCAAAGCCCGCAATAGGAGTACGTTTCTCGCCTGTCAGTTTGGGGCGCACCCAACCGTCTACTTTGTCCAGTTCTCCAATCTCATTTAGCATATTCATGGTGTCTTCTGCCGCGCCGCCGTGTCTTGGGCCGGAGAGTGCACCGATACCCGAAACCGCACCCGAATAGAGGTCAGCATAGGTGGCTACAGTGACACGCGCCGCAAAGGTAGAGGCGTTGAGTTCGTGGTCGGCGTGAAGAATGAGGTCTTTGTCGATGGTCTCTACATGGAGCGGGTCGGGGTCTTTGCCCCAGAGCATATAGAGGAAGTTGGCGGCGAGGTTTAGGTCGGCGCGGGGGGCTATGGGGTCTAGCCCTTGCTGATGGCGCTCGATAGCGGCGACGGCGGTAACAACACGTGCTTGTAGGCGCAGGGCTTTACGAAGGTTGGCGGCAGGAGAGTTATCGCCTTGGTCGGGGTCGAACATCCCAAGCGCAGAGACAACGGTACGAAGCGCATCCATCGAGTTGGCGGTAGCAGGGATGCTTTTCAGGATGGGAAGTACGCCTTCGGGAAGGTTGGCGTTCTCTGCTATCTGCTGTTGAAACGCGGCGTATTCAGCGGCGTTTGGCAACTTCTGATACCACAATAAATAGACCACCTCCTCAAACGTGGCGTGGTCTGCAACGACTTCAATAGGATAACCGCGATAGTAAAGTTTTCCTTCGGGCTGAACATCGCAAATCGTGGACTCTCCAACGACAACGCCGCGTAGTCCATCGGACGGGGTAGCCATATTTTTTAACCTCTTCAAAATTGGATGTGAGACTCCCTTGCGAAAGGGAATCTACTATTCCACTATTTTAGCACGTCTCGGCGTAGTTTGCAACCTCTGGAAGCAAGGCAGAGATAGGATTCTCATTTTCTAGCCGAATCGTATTCTCTCTTTGGTGCGTAGCGTCAAAACAGGTATTTTTGTCAGCAGTCTCTTGCTCTAATTTATCAATAATCCTGTTGGAAGTATTGCATCTCTTAATATAATCGGATAAGCTTTCTGTAAAGAGAGTGGTGGTAAAAGACTATGTGGACAATTACCTATGTGGAGATAGATGACTTGCAACCGGATATGCTCATCGCGAAGGAGATTCGCGATAAGAAAAACTGGTTGCTACTTCGCACGGGTATTCGTCTCACCTCTAACCATATTGAACATCTGCGCCGTAAAGGGATTACTGGGGCGTATATCGGGCAAGAGCATAAGCGCGTTCCACTTCACGAGGACGAACCAACCCTTCAGTGCCGTGTCCATATCCAGAGGGCAGTCAACGACTATCATAAGCAGTGCGAAGGGCTACAGATTGCTTTCCCACCGCTTCTTTTTGATACCCTCGCCGATATTCTCTTTAGTCAGGTGCTTTCCAACCCTGCGGCGGTGATGTTAGCGATGGAGATGCTACACTGGCATAAGACTCTATTTCAACATTCTGTGAACACTTCTCTGCTTGCCATGTTAACGGCGCAAAAGCAGAGTATGGCTCTTGCGGATTGCCAGAGGCTTGGGTTGGGAATGTTTTTCCACGACTATGGGAACCTACTGCTTCCTCGTGAGGTTTTTGAAAAGAACACAGGGCTAACTCTTGAGGAGAAAGAGGTGGTGCGCCAGCACTCCCAACTAGGGTACGAGACAGTAACAACCATGGGCGTGCTGGATGAAGATACGGCAAAAATCGTACTTTCTCACCATGAGCGGTTGGATGGAAGCGGCTATCCTTCTGGACTTACGGCGAAAGATTTGAGTCCTTTGGTACGTATTGCGGCAGTAGTTGAGGTCTACGACTCGATGACTTCCCCGCGCCTATATGGCCGCCCTATACAACCCGAACAGGCGATAAAGACCATTCTTCAGGGTGTGGGAATGCTTTACGCTAAAGAGGCTACTTTCAGCCTTGCCCAGTGTGTGCCGGTCTATCCGGTAGGACACGCCGTCTGCTTGAATACGGGGGAGTGCGGGTTAGTGGCATCGGTGGAGATGGGGAGTGCTATGCGCCCTATTGTCCGCATCTACTATTCGGCGGAGGGGCGGCGTATTCCTCCTTACGAGTTGAACATGAGTACCGTTACCGATAAGTGGATAGCCAAAGCGGCAAGTACTATCGACGAGATAAAACCCCAACCCGCGGATACCAGTGCCGCCCTACTTCAACGCCTCTCCTCGTAGCCTACCCCTCTACAGGCCCGTAGTAGAGAGCACGTGCCGTTGCGAGTTCTTTCCCTTTTGCCAAAAGAGTGGTCTGCTCTTCCTCGCTAAGTGGCTTATCCTCACGGGCGACCTCTAGGGCAAGACTCACCTCACGCTCATTTGCAAACCCAATCACAGCACAAGAGACCCCCGGTATTCCCAATGCGTATCGGATAGCGGGTTCATGGTAGTCTGCAAGGGTTCCGGGAGTGTTTGCGTCGTACCTCCACTCTACTGCCCCTCCTAGTACCTTCATGGCAACCACGGCGACGTTATGTTTTTGAGCCGTAGCCAGCACTGCCCCTTCAAAGTCGTAGTTGTAGCGGTCTGCAAAGTTTAGAGTTACCATCGTGAGGTCTATCTGCCCAGTATCTAGTACCGTTGTAAAGCGAGCGGGGCGGATGTGCCCACTGATACCGATATAGCGGATTAACCCTCTCTCTTTCGCGGTTTGTAGCCCTGCGAGTGCGCCGTCTTTTGTAAAGAAGGTCTCCATATCGAAATCACCGAGGTTGTGGATATGCACTAAATCTACCTCTTGCACTCCCATACGCTGTAGGCTCTCCTCTATCTGCTCTAGGATACCGTCGTGAGTTTGGCGTTGTGCGTTTGCTTTGGTGACTAGGAATGCCTCTTTACGGCGTACCTGCAAAATCTCCTTTAGTTTCATTTCGGCGTTGCCGTATTTGCTGTTGGGGTCTCCGTATACGGGGGCGGTATCGAGGTAGAGTACTCCCATGTCCATTGCGAAGTTGAGGATGCGCGTCGCCTCGTCAGGGTGGGTGTTATCACTGCCAAGGGGAGCCGTTCCATAGCCGATAACGGGGATTTTTCGCCCAATACGCCCAAGTACTCGTTCGGGTAGGGGCTTTAGGTCGGCAAGCGAGAGTTCGGTATCGGGACTTAGGGTAGCGGAATCGGTTTGTGGGCTGGTCACAGGTAGCGGTCTCCTTCTTAGGGGCGTTGTGTGTTGTTAATGAAAGCCCCCACGCACAGAGTAGGTTGAGTACGTAGGGGCAAAAGGCTTTTAGCAGTCGGGAACAGGCTCTTTCTTAGGCGGTTCCTTTTTAGGTTCTTCCTTCTTAGGCGGTTCCTTTTTAGGCTCTTCTTTCTTGGGCGGTTCTTCTTCTTTTTTAGGAGGCTCTTTCTTAGGAGGATCCGGCTTAGGTTCTTCCTTTTGGGGTTCTTCTTTCTTTACAGGCTCCGGTTTTGGTTCTTCTTTCTTAGGCTCCTCTTTTTTCACAGGCTCCTTTTTTACGGGTTCTTCCTGCTTTGCCGGCTCTTTCTTAGGTGGCTCG
>OMJJ01000275.1 GCA_900299305.1 bacterium
AAGGGCAAGGCGGCATCAGGCACGGCGCAGCAGATTGAGGAGCGGTTTGCAGCAGCGCGTGCGCGGTGGCCATCGCCGCCTGTGCAGGGGGAGCTGGGGCTGCCGATCCTCATCCGATGGCAGACTTGGGGTCGTTCATGTCGCCGAAGGAGATGGATTTTGTGGGACACGCCTGCTGGCACGCGGTCACGACATCGCCATCTTTAATGGGTCTGCCCTCTTTTTTGGCTTCGATACGTGCCGCGCTAATGCGCTGTACGCAGTAGGTACATTTTTCCATAACTCCCCTAGAGCGCATGGTTACGTTGGGGTTTCTTGCCAACGTAAGAACGGTGTAGGGTTCTTCCGTGCGGTCTGTGTAGTTTAGGAAGTTGAAGCGGCGCACTTTGTAGGGGCAGTTGTTAGAACAGTATTTGGTTCCTACACAGCGGTTATATATCATCTGGTTCAGACCGTCGTGGCTATGCACGGTGGCGGCGACGGGGCAGACGGGTTCGCAGGGCGCGAGTTCGCACATCTGACACGCCATCGGCTGGAAGTAGGTCTGTGGGTTATCGAGGCTACCTTTGTAGTAGCGATCCATACGAATCCAGTGCATTTCGCGTCCGCGCATCACGAGGTCTTTTCCGACTACAGCGATGTTGTTTTCGGATTGGCACGCGATGGTACAGGTGTTACAGCCAGTACAGGTATTGAGGTCGATAACCATAGCCCAAGCATTGTAGTCTTTGTAGTCGTAGTCCATTCCGAAGTGTCCTGCCTCTTCGGAACCACCGACGACTTTGGGATACATCGAGATTGGCTCTTCCTTCTTTTCGCCCTCTTTGTGCTCACCCTCTTTATGCTCTCCACCTTCACCTTCGGGTTCGCCATACTTACCCTTTTTGTACTCGTCGAGAGTGGTTAGGCGGATAATATCGCGTCCAAACTGACTATCTATCTGTTTGCCGTTGGTGTCTGAGATGAGGTTGTGGTTTTCGGTGGTCGCGATTTGCCACGTTCCCCCTGCCCTACGAACGTTGCACCCAGTTTTAGACCAGAGCGCGTCGGAGGTACGGATTTGGTTGGCATCGAAACCTGCGCCGTCCCAACCGTTTACGGGCATAACTCCTTTACCACCTGATGCGATTGCACCGCCTTGCGTGCGTCCATAACCGAGGTGAACCGTAACGGAGTGGTCGGCATGACCGAAGGCGATGAGTGTTGCACCTTTTACGCGGCGGTTGCCTACCTCTACCTCTACAATATCGTCGTTCGAGACGTTGAGGGCTTGCGCGGTGCGAACGCTCATAAGTACTGCGTTGTCCCACGTAATTTTGGTATTTGGCTTGGGCAGCTCTTGCATCCAGCCGTTATTCGCAAAGCGTCCATCCCAGATAGTGGGGTCGGGCGCAAACACGACTTCGATATTGTCTTTGCTTCCCTCGGTAACGGGGGTGAGGCTAATTCCCGTAGCGAAATCGGTTTTGAGCATGACGGTAATGGGTGCTTCCGCCGTTCCGGGTAGAAGTCCGTCGTTTAGGAACTTGCGCCATGCTTTATCGAAGTTAGAGAGGTTTAGGCGAGCCTTCCAATAGGTGCGAACTGCCTCTTCACTGGTTGCGGGTCTGCCGATAAGCGCGGATAGCACTTCTAGCGGGGACTTCGCGCCGTCGTAGAGAGGGTTGATAAGCGGTTGTACAATGGAGATGGTTCCATCGTAGGCACGAGCATCACCCCAAGCCTCTAGGAAGTGGGTTTCGGGGATGTGCCATTCCGAGATGAAGCCCGTCTCATCGCGGTGCAAGCCTACGTGCGCCGAGAAGGCTACATTGGAGAGGTTTGCGCCGAACTGTAGGTCGATGGGGGCATGGTAGGCGGGATTTGCGCCGAGTGCCAGCAGAAACTCTACTTTACCACCTTGAATATCGGCGGTAAGAGTACGGAGGTCTTCTACCTGTTGGCGCGGCTGTACCTCTATGGGGTTGGTGTAGACAACGGTACTACCCACGGCGTTGAGTTGGACGTTTATCGCATGGACGAGGGCTTGGGTTGCGGGGCTGAGGTGTTCACCCGCGATTACTAGGGAGCGTCCTCGGTTCTCTTGCAGGTCGGCGACTACTTCGTCAAGCCATGGGGCATTGACTGCGGGAGCGGTAATACCGGTCACACCGACTTTTGCCGCAACTGCCGCGGCAATCGCCTCCATGTCGCTTACTCTGGTCGGGAAGCGGTGGTCTGCCATTGCGCCCGTAAGTTTAGGAGTACACTCCACCGCATAGAGGCGGTTCATCTCTTTTTTCTCTTCGTCTACGCGCCGCTTGTCACTGAAGTCACGGCTAAAGCGGACACTAGCGGGGTGATTCGAGAAGAAGTCGCTGTCGAGGGAGAGGATACGATCTGCTTTGTCGAACTGGTAAATCGTGTTGACGACCTGCCCAAACGCGATAAGAGAGCCTTGCCGCACGTTGTCTTGAGATACGGGGTCGTACTGCACCCACTGCGCTTTGGGGTAGAGCTTTAGAAACTCTTGTATCTTGGCATAGAGCGTGGGAGAGGTGACAGTTTCGGTGAGAATACGAATACCTGCACCCTCTTTGTCTTTCTGCTTGGCAAGAGCGGCTCTTGCGGCAGTTAGGAAGGCATCATAGGAGCTAGGTTGCCCTTTTCCGAACACGGTTTTCGAGCGGTCTGCATCGTAGAGGTTGAGTATCTCTGCTTGCATAAAGGCATCGGTAGAGCCGAGTACAGCGGGGTGTTCGGGGTTGCCCTCGATTTTGGTAGGTCGCCCCTCATGGCTCTCTACGATAATACCTCGCGCATAGCCCTGAAAGAGCGAAGCGGAAGCGTAGTAGAGGGCTTTTCCCGGAATGGTGTTTTCGGGGGCTTTTACGTAGGGAACGATGCGGTCTTGGGGCAGGAAGCGGCAACCCGACAGCCCTGCGAGTGCAAGCGATGCCCCCGATAGTATCATAAACTGTCGGCGATCCATCTGCA
The DNA here is from genome assembly GCA_900299305.1 of bacterium. GTDB lineage: Bacteria > Armatimonadota > Chthonomonadetes > Chthonomonadales > Chthonomonadaceae > CAIJLM01. The sequence continues at coordinate 2,977 of OMJJ01000275.1, forward strand.
AGCGCAGGGGGCGGGCGATTTGTGGAAACTCATCATCTAGGAACTGCTGAAACTCATCGGTTTCGGCGAGTTCTCCCAGACCGCGCCACATCTCTTGCCCTTTTTTGTTGGCAAGGCGTTCGCGTATCTGGTCGATATTGAGTTTTGTCTTCTGCGGATTCTCCATAGTGTGCGGCACCTAAATCGTAGGACGTTGTACGGTGTTATTTTGCGTTTAGCGGTGGCATATCCAACAGTCTGCCAACTGCTTTTTCTTAATTCCAAACTTTTTGACGAGCGCTTCGCCTTTGGCGAGTTCTTCGGGACTACGGACGTGTTCGCCGCTGTTAAGAATGTCTCGCTCTTCGGGGGTAGCACTGGAATACTCGCGGTCTGTCCCCTTCTGCCCGATTTCATAGAGACTGAACACCTTGTCGGGGTCGTTCACATACTTTTCGGGGTTGCGGTGGCAGTTGAGACACCACACCATGAAGAAGGGCTTGCCTTTGAAGGCGAGTTGCATCTGCTGGACGGAGCCGTGACAGATATTACAGTTTAGCCCGCGCTTAATGTGAATACTGTGGTTGAAGTAGACAAATTCGGGGACTTTGTTGACCTGCGCCCATTTGATGGGGGTATTGGTCTTGTAGCTCTGGCGCACGGGTTCCAGTAGCGGACTGTTTGTCCATATCTGCGAGTGGCAGGACATACAGGTCTCGGTAGCGGGAACGGTGGCGTGTGCCGAGTTCTCTACGTTCGAGTGGCAGTAGCGGCAATCTATCCCTAGTTCGCTTACGTGGTGTTCGTGGCTAAAAGGGACGGGTTGGTCGGCAACAATGCCCGCTTTGGTGTTGTAGGAAGCGCGACTAACTCCTGTACCGATAAGAAGGAGAATTAGAGGACCCGTCAACAGAAGGATGAGGCTTAATTTCGCGAGGACATTCGCCTTTGGATGAAAGACTTGAGCCATACAGGCAACTCCATGTAGGTTCGAGCGGTTCTACAAACCTCCGCTCCACGTCCGTATGTGTTTCGGTCTAGTTCGTTTTCACACGGTTATCTTAGAGTATAGCCAATAGCAGGGGGGCAAGTCAAGAGGAATTTTACTATCTTGTGCATTTTTTCACGATGTTAGTCTGCACGATACATTCCAATTAGGTAAGGCTAAACCTTGCGCAGTGCCTCCCCTAGTCAGTGGCACGCATAAGCAGAATCGCACTTTTAGTCCTCTTCTCGACTAAAGATGCTTCCAGTCGTAACGCTTGAGGGTGAAGAGGCGGTCTTTGGTAACAGAGACAATTCGGGAAAGGTCGATGTCTTTGGGAACAATGGGCCAGCCACTCATGGCAAATAGGTTTGCCTCTATCTGCTTCCAAACTGCGCCCTGCTCATGGGGTGTAATGTTGTGGTGTGGAATGGGGGCAAGCAGTTGGTTCATTTGGCGGATGGTGCGTATCTCTACACCGGGAACGCTTTTCACGGTCTGGATAGCGAGTCGGAAGTTGCTAATGGCGCGTTCAAGGTCGGCTTCTGATTTTCGGGGCGCGGGTTGCCATTGGGCTTTGGGGGTCTCTTTTCCCCCTCCAAAGTTGGCTAAATCCCAAAAGGCTTCGTGTAGGATACGGGTTGGGTGTCCCAAGAAAACCTCTTGCCAAAACTCCCCTTTGTCTCTTTGCGCTATCAGGTGCGCCGCTACCCTGTCTCTGTCGGCTTGGGACTTTACGTCGTCTGGGTAGTTTCCATCGCTAAACCCACCGCCCCAAGGATAGGCTATCAGCCCATTAAAACGGTGGATACCGCCCTCTGGTATGCGTGTATGGGCGTATACAAAGGCGTGGATACCAAGATGCTCCATCGCCCCGCAGATTTGTGCGCCCCACGTATTGCCGGGTCCGGCAAAGCAGGAGGGCATGAGGTCGAAAGCATCTTGTATCGCTTGCACACCAGGCTTTTCACGGCGAATTGCCTCCGCGACCCCTGCCTCCCAGTCTTTATCTTTTAGGTATTCAGTGATGGTGGGGTGTACGGAGTGGGTAGCGGTATGGAATCCGATGTCGTGCTGTGCTAATGCGCGAATAACGTCGGTACGCCCCCGCTCTTTTAGCAGCCGCGCCTTCTCGCCTACCACGCACATCGTAGCCCGAACCTCTTCTTCCGCCAGAATATCAGAACAGGTTTTTGCGATGTCGTCTGCCTCTAGTGCTACGAGGTCTTCTACATCCATAAACAGCGTAACGTACATGGCTCTTCTCCCTACTCTTAGCGCAACTGCACCACCCGGTTATCGGTACTAATGTCCTTCTGTTTGAGGAGGTCATGTATCGTGGCACAGAGGAAGCGGTTTTCGTCGATAAAGAAGTCGATGCGTAGACGTGCTTGCGCCCCCGCCCCCGCCGCAGGAAGCCGCACGGTATCGCCGGGGTTTAGCGTGATAACACACTCGTCCTCTTCTGCGCCGGTGGGTATCCAGTACTCGTTACCATTGGAGCGGCGTTGCCATGGGAGGCTAAGTCGTCCTGCGTACCCTACCTCACATACGGGAAGGCGAAACTGCGACTGTCCCTCTGCAACCGCGTAGTAGCGGGTCTCGAAGGGTTTTGGGGTGGGATAGGGTGTACCACGTCGCACAAGCCTCTCGTACTCTGGGCGGTTCTGGCTATCGCTATAGACCCGTATGGAGTAGTCGTGGTGAACGATTTGGTCTACACTATATCCTGCGCCGAAGATAGCGGCTCCCTTTGCCACTGCCTCGAACGGCTCCCAGTAGTGTACGCGCTGAGAGCCAAAGATTCGCTCGAACAGGTCTCGTACACCGGGAAGCAGGGTAGAGCCGCCCACCAAGAGAACTGCATCAAGTTCGGTTTCGTTTACTTCGTGGCGGCAGTCGTCTAAAATGGCTTCGGTAATCGTTTCGAGGGTTTTGTATAGCCCACGCTGTTCGAGGAGTTCTAGGAATTCGGGGCGCGTTATCTCTATGCGTCCGCCTTGCAGTAAAAAGAAACTGCTATCGGCGATACTGGCTTTATTGCTAAGGTCTTTTTTAATGGCTTCGGCTTGTTCGGCGAGTTTGGGGCGTAGCACGTTTTGATGGGCGCGAAGGCGTTCACAACCGAAGTCGGTTATCCACGAGTCGATGGTCTCTCCGCCGTAGGTGATACCGCGCCCTGCAATGAGAGTAGCACGCCGCGCCGCCCCCTGTGCCGAACGCCCCGTCGCACTAAAGGGGTGGGTTCTCACAAGAGCAAGGTCGAGAGTTCCTCCGCCGAAGTCCACCACGAGGATATGCTTCTGTTCCGAGAGATCTAAGCCGTAGCCTAGCGCGGCGGCGACGGGTTCGTCGAGGGTTCGGAAGCGCGATACCCCTAGTTTTCGGGCTATCTGTCCTAGTTCGGCGCGGTAGGGTTCAAAACTGTCTATCGGAACGGTCATGGTGAGGTCAGTGACTTGCCCCTCTTTACGCCAAAAGTAGAGGAGGCGCATTAGCCGTTTTTTGAGGGAGGGGTCGGGGGCGGCATGGCTTCGTTCGTAGTCTGCCATGTTCTCAAACAGGTTTTCCAGAAATACGGAGGCGCACTGTCGAGCGGAGATGGTCTCCATTCCGACCTGCGCTACCGCTTGCTGACTAGAGCGGGCAAGTGTCTTCTTGAAGGAGCGGGCGAACGGAGAGAGTATCTGTATATCACCGGAAGGCAGTATCTCTCGTGCCGAGAGTGCGGGTCTGCCTATTATCGCTTTGTTGGCATCTTGAAAGTAGATAACCGAAGGGATAAGCGGCGTTTGCCATGCGGGTTCATAGTCTGCGAGTTCCTCAATGGGAACCACAATGGCATGAGTGCCAATCCATTTTGCCAGTATGGTGTTTGTCGTTCCAAAGTCTATCGCCCAGCTGGTATCCATCGCTTACCCTATCGTTTCTTTAATTTTCTTACTTCAACCTTACCGCACGAAACTCACACATCGCAGATACGGATGGCTTTCGCCAGCGAATCCAGTTTGTTTTTGGGTCCGAACTCATGTGCGAGATAGCCTTTGTATTTGGTGCTTGCTATCGCCTGACAGACGCGGGTGTAGTTCAGTTCTTGGGTCTCGTCGATGTCGCGCCGTCCGGGTACGCCGCCCGTGTGGAAGTGCGCGATATACTCGATATTCTCCGTCACCGTCGCGCATACGTCGCCTTCCATTATCTGCATATGGTAGATGTCGTACAGCAGTTTGAAGCGGGGCGAGTTGATACGCTTACAGAGTTCCACACCCCACTTAGTATGGTCGCACTGATAGTCGGGGTGGTCGCGTTTGCTGTTCAGAAGTTCCATACAGATGGTTACTCCTGCATCTTCTGCCACTTTGATAATGCGCTTTATCCCTTTTTCGCAGTTGTCCATGCCTTGCGGATCGGAAAGCCCTCGTCGGTTCCCAGAGAAGGTGATGATATTGGGTAGCCCCGCCTTTGCCGCTTTGGGCAGAATGTCTTCAGACTGTTTTACAAGGTTTTCGTGGTTGGCGAGGGTGTTCCAGCCGTCGGGCAGAGAGCCGATACCGTAGCCCATCGAAACCACCATCCCATGCCGCTTCACCGTCTCCCACTCGTTTTCGCCTAGCAAATCAATGCCCACAATGCCCATGGGCTTAACCTTTTGGCAGAGGGTATCGAGGTCTAGGAAGCCGTAGCATCCTCTACAGATAGACTGTTTAATGCGTCCTTTCAGGGCAACGGGGGCGGCTTCTTGCGGGGTCGCGCCTGCCCTCTCCGTCCCCAAAACAACGGCGGAACTTGCCATAAGAGTAAGTGCCGAACGGCGGTTAAGTGTACCAGACATTGCAAAACTCCTTTGTAGTCAAAACAGGTTCTCGTTCTCTGCGAGTAGTTTCGCTATCTCAGCCGCAGAATCCTGCCTAACCGCAGTGCTTCCTGCAACTATTGACGGGGTTTGGGCAGAGAATCAGTGCATAATCTGCGTGATTCTTTGTATCTCTGCATCGGTAAAGATGTCAGATTCGTCTCGGCTACGGGTAGAGAACTCGCTGACTACCGCGCCCTCTGCCCCACCCTGAAACCAGTGCTTCGTGTTGGGGTAGATAGTATACTGGTCGCCCGGATGCAAAACTACTTCGTGCCACACGGTATAGGTATCCTCACGCCCTTTGGGAAGTACAGAGGTTGGGTTTGGGGTAGGCTCTCCCTCTACATAGAGGTAGACCACTCCCCAACGGCAACGGAACGTCTCCTCTTTACCGGGTTCACCGTCGACAGGAGGGTGTCGGTGTTCGGGGCAGGTTTGGTACGGAAACAGAACGAGTTCCTTTGCACAGCACCGCTCTGTATTTACATAGACCACCACTTCTAGCCCCGTACTCTCGTACTCTCCCAAACCGAAGTCGGCAACTTCGATATTCTCTACCTCGTCGGGGGTAAGCACCATTCCCGCCTTCTTCAAATACTCCAAAGAGCGAAGTCGTGCGCTCTCTAGTTCGCTTTGTGAAATCATGGTTGTAGCCTCACATAAGGGGATAAAATTAAAAATTTGGCTTCCAAATCGTAAAATTTGTTCCAAAGGTAAAATTTGGAAGAGGATTTTTCACTTAGAAAGACCAATAACACTATAGGCAGTTTGTCTGCCTTTTGTCAAGCGTCCTTCTAACTTTTACGCAAGGAACCCAAATCCTGTGGTTTGCTTGCTTGACAGCAGGGTGAGATTATTCTATAATCTCCCTAGAGTGATGATTAAAATAGAAAATACGTCTGTGTAACGATTGTGTTGCTCAGGTCGTCTTATACCTTAAATGTCCTTGTGTACCGAATTCTCTCTCAAGGAGTTCTCAACTATGACGCTATCGCGTTTTCGCTTGCACGGCTTGTCTGTACTCTCTGTTCTGCTCTCTGCCGTTGCGATTTGTGGAGTTGCTTCCTCTTCCCACGCAGGAAAGCCAAAGCCCAAAGCCGCAGGAGCAGGGCTTTCTGCACCATTCGCAGTAAGTTGGAAGTTTACAGGCACTCAGTTCACCAACAACCCTGCCCACCCCGTAGTAGCCGATAACACCATCTACTACGCTACCGGAGTTCGTATCTACGCAATGGATGCGAAGTCGGGTGCGCTAAAGTGGAAGTATCCCACCGATACCACCCTAACCTCCAACATCCTAAACACCCCTGCCGTCAGCGGCGGAACGGTCTTTTTTGGAACAGGTGACGGTCTTTATGCCTTAGATGCATCCAACGGAAAACAGAAGTGGCCCCACTACAACGCAAAGGCAGGTGTTGTCACCTCCCCAAGCGTCATTGGGAACGTGGTCTACTTTGGTAGCGGAGACCAAAAGGTCTACGCTCTCGACACCACAACCGGCGAACCCCTAACTAGTATCTGGGGAACTGGCAGAAAAGCGGGGCGCGTTGTCGGTGGCGACTTCGTTAGTAATATGGTCGCATCTGGAGATGGGCTGTACTTTGTCTCGGCAGACCAAGCCCTTCGTTGTGTAAGCGCAAGCAGTGCTACTCCCCGCTGGGCAGTACGCATAAACAGTGCCTCTGCCTCTGCCACTCCTACCGTTGCCGGTGAGAACCTCTACCTCACCGCAGGAGACCTTATCTACTGCTTCCGGGCACAAAACGGTCAGACACGCTACACCATGAACATCGGCTCCGAATCTGCCAGTGGTGTGGGTGTAGACGACGAGGGTAACGCTTACGTAGTAAACGGTGACAGGATGCTGGTAGCGGTCTCGCCACGAGGTCGCCCTCTCTGGAAAACCCCTCCTCAGTTAGAGCATGAGGCTATTAGTGCGCCTACCGTCTCAGGAAACACGATTATTGTAGGAACGGTACTTGGTGGGGTGTACGCTTTCGATAAAAGTTCCGGTGCGCTACAGTGGCACTATGTCATTCAGCCCTCCGCTACAAAAAATGATGTCGTACCGACCTCTACGAACGTATCGACTGCCCCCCTCGTTATTGGCGACACGCTCTACGTACCTACCGATGACGGTACTCTCACCGCTTTCCAAAATGCGGCACTGGATTCGCTACCCCCCAAAGTCACTATCGTAGAGCCGACACAAGGGGACTATCTGAGCGGTAGACCTCCCTTCTACATTGAAGCGAAGGTGGTGGATGAAGGTTCTGGACTGGTTCCGTCCTCCATTACGCTCCAAATCGACCTACAGCAGATTCCCCGACGTGCCTCTTCCCGCACGTTCTCGGAAAAGCCCGGCTTTAGTTTCGATAGCGACACCGGCGAACTGACCTATGTCCAGACAGACAACGACTCTGGTCAACGCACCACACTCGCAGATGGACACCATACAATTACTATCACAGCAAAGGACTGGATGGGGAACGCCGTAAACAAAACATGGTCGTTTACGGTAGATGACACCATTCGCCCCAAACCCCGCAAGAACTCCAAAAACACCACAGGTAACGGACGCAATCAGCCCGGTGGTGGAACGGGTAAAGGCGGCGGTGGTGGAAGCGGCGGTCCTGGAGGCGGTGGCGGCTAATCCCTCCCCTCCCTCTACCGTGTTGACACTAAGACCCGGAGCAGAAAGTTTGTTCCGGGTCTCCCCTTTATAGAGGACATTTTTGCACGTCTTTTTGACTATCATTCTCCTATAACGTAAAGAAACACCCAATGGCAGAAACACAATCCCCCGAAGAGATAACGGCATGGATGGCTCTCGCGAACCTCCAGTTCAGTTCGCGCCTTCAAACTGCCCTCCTCCAACGCTTTCAGAATAGCCCCCAGTTGGCACTTGCCGCCTCCGATGCCGAACGCGAAGATATTCCCGGCTGGCTCTCTCGGCATACCACTCGCCTCCATGACCCCACCTTCGCTGTTACCGCCAAACAGCGACACTGGCTACAAGAACACCCAATACAGGTGCTACGCCTACAAGATAGCGACTTCCCTCCCCTACTCCGAGAAATCCCCGACTCACCTCCCTACCTCTTTGTGTATGGAGAGTACACCACCCAGCACCATCTCTCGGTAGCAGTTGTCGGGTCGCGACGAGCTACTCCGTATGGGCGCGGCATCGCCGAAAAGTTGGCACGAGAACTCGCAGAGAAGGGGGTGACGATTGTAAGCGGGGGTGCGGCAGGGATAGATACCTCTGCACACCGGGGCGCACTGGCAGGTGCAGGGCAGACCATTGCGGTGCTAGGTTGTGGACTAGATGTCTGCTATCCCCCCGACAACGCCAACCTCTTCAAACAGATTCGTACTCAGGGCGCACTGATGTCAGAGTACCCCTTAGGGGCACAACCAGAGCATTGGCGGTTCCCCCAGCGCAACCGCATCGTGAGCGGAATGTCGCAAGGCTTAATCATTGTAGAAGCACCCAAAAGTAGCGGGGCGTTGATAACTGCTCGACTTGCCGCAGAACAGGGTCATCCGCTTATGGTCGTACCCGGCAACATAGACCGCCCCCTCTCCATCGGTTCCAACGAACTACTACGGGAGGGAGCCGTACCCATACTCGGCACAGAGGACGTACTCTATACTCTTAACCTGCTATCTGTCCCTACAAAAAAACCGACACAGATGCAACTCGGCTTTGACGAGAGCGTACCCTCCTCTCCTGCTTTCACCCCTCCCAATACCGCCGACCTCTCTCCCATCACTATACAGATACTAGAACGCCTCTCCACTACCCCCAAACATATCGAAACACTGGCGCAAGAGTGCGGTATCGAAAGCGCACAGATAGGTGTAGAACTTACCCTAATGGAGTTATCGGGGCTGGTAAGCCGACTACCGGGGAACAGTTGGATTTGCGTTCCTTAATCGGAATGCTGGAATTACGCAAACCCACCCGTATCCAACCTTTCCCTTTCACAAGGGGCAGGGCGAATGCACTACTGACAAAAGGCTTTCTTAATCTCAAAAAGGTTATAGAAAGTGCTATAATAGAATGGAGGAGCGGGTATGCAGATTTCGCAATCGGCGACAGAGTTTTGGGAACGCTTGGCGCAGGTACGCCTCGTGGTGATGGATGTAGACGGGGTTATGACCGACGGAACCCTCACCTATGACGATACCAACAACGAGATGAAGCGGTTTCACGTGATGGACGGGGTGGGAATTACCCTGCTTAGACTGTGCGGTATACCCGTTATCTGGATGTCTGGGCGCAAAAGCCATGCCGTTACCAAACGCGCCCACGAACTCAAAGTCGTAAGGCTTTATGAAGCGGCGAGAGATAAGCGCGTGATGCTGGCAGAGGTGTGCCGCGACTTTGAACTTGAGCCGAACGAACTCGCATTTGTTGCAGACGACCTAAACGACCTACTTTCATATCAAGCGGTTGGGGTACGCTTTGCCGTTGCGAACGCCGCTAACGAGGTAAAAGTGGTTGCCGATGCGGTAACGGAACGCTTTGGGGGTAACGGGGCAGTGCGTGAGGTGTGCGAGGCGGTTTTAGAGGCGAAGGGGCTACGCGAAAAGGCGATAGAGCGGTATCTCACCATGCTCATCGAGGAGCAAGAGAGCGCGGGACAGTAAAGGGCAAGCGGTGTTCACTATTTGGCATACCAACGATTTTCACAACCACTTGACGGAGGCGCAGGCAGAACGCTTGCGCCATTTGCGTGAGTCGGTGGAGGGTGCGGGACTACTGGTCGATGCAGGGGATGCGGTGGCTTCGGGTAATATCACCTTCCGTTCGGGCGGTGAACTGATTCACGACCTTATGAACGGGGCAAAGTACGACGTGGGGGCGGTGGGGAACCGTGAGTTTCATTTCTCGCGTATCGGATTTAAGTCCAAACTCTCCCGCGCCCACCATGTCAAAATCTGTGCTAATGTCCGCGCCATAAAAGCCCCCCTTCCCAACTGGGCAGAGAGTGACGAGAAAGAGATTTTCGGGAATGAGAACGCGGAACTACCCACCACTCCCTTCTGGATACACGAATCGCCTTCGGGTTGGAAGGTCGCTTTTGTGGGTCTTACGGTTCCCATGATAACCGAGCGGATGCTCTCTCGCAAGGTGTCGGCATACCTGTTTACCGACCCGATAAAGACCGCCCAAGAGGTGGTTCCCATGCTACAAGAGCGGTATCAACCAGATACTATCGTCGCTCTCACCCATATCGGACTATCGCGGGATAGGGTTTTGGCAGAGCGGGTTCCGGGAATTCACCTCATTATTGGGGGGCACTCGCACGACTGCCTAGAACACGGTGAGCGCGTGGGCAATACGCTGATTGTACAGACCGGATGCTACGGCAAGTTTGTAGGACGGGTACAGATAGAACGCGAAGGAGTGGGGCTTCGTATGGAAGCAGGATTAGAAGCACTATGATAGCGGTTCTCTTGGCGATACTGGCTCTGTGGATAGCCTCCGGTTTTGGGCGTACCCTGCTCTCTCGTATCAAAGGTTGGGAACCCAACCCCGCGGAGCGTTTCGCCTATTCTGGTGCGTTGGGACTAGGGGTTGCCGCGTATGGGGTCTATCTCTTGGGGCTTTTGGGTCTGCTGGGTAAGGTGCAGATAGCCGTCTGGTGGCTAGTTCTGGGGGTGGTAGGCGCGAAGGGGATGCGCGAAAGCCTATCAGATGCAGTAAGCGGGGTTCGTAACCTGCTTAAAACCGAGAACCGTAACGAAAAGATAGTAGGCATTACGATTTGGGTGGTGCTTATTCTGCTGGGTTTGGTAACGATGATTGCCGCCTTCCTCGCACCTACAGGGATGCAGTGGGACGCAGTAGCATACCACCTTGCCGACCCCAAACTGTTTTTACAGCAGGGCAGAGTTGGCACGCTCCCCACCGAACACCATAGCAACTTCCCCTTTATAATGGAGATGCTCTTTCTCACAGGGCTACTCTATGCCGATTTCCCTCTCGCAAACCTCTTCCACTTTCTTACCGAGATACTCACCTTTTCTGCTCTGCTTGGCTTTACCCGCAGACACCTCGTACCGCAAGTAGGCTGGATCGCCGCTCTGCTTTTTGCGACTACGCCGGTAGTCTTTTGGGAGGCGGGAGTCTCTTATATCGACATTGGTTTGGGGCTATACGTTGCGCTTAGTGCGTTTGCCGTAATCTCCGCCGTGCAAGAGACCTCTTCCGAAAAACAGCAACCCTGGATACTGCTCGCGGGGCTAACGATGGGCTTCGCGCTCGGTGTAAAGTACCTTGCGCTACTCCCCTTCTTGTGTGTGGGTGGGCTACTGCTTATCAAGCGAATCCCTCTAAAGCAGTTAGTGGTTTTTGCCGTCGTTGCGGGGCTTATCGCCTCCCCTTGGTACGCAAAAAACGCCGTCGTGATGAAGAACCCCGTCTATCCCTACCTCTACAAAGTCTTTACGCAGAGTAAGTACTGGAGCGCAGACAGGGGAGCCACCTACGATTCGGAACAGCAGGGCTTTGGGTACTCGCATAGCCTGAAAAACCATTCTGAGACCCTACGCAACCTGCTAATGACCCCCTGGAACCTAATGGCAAACGCCGACAAGTACTCCAATCGAGGAGAGTTTACATTTTTGGCTCTGTACGGAGGGCTTTGGGCAGGGTTTGCGTTTGCGTTCTTGGGGTTGCGGCGGGTTCCTTCTGCGGTTAAGATGGCGATGGGGCTAGGGTGTTTACAGGTGTTGGCGTGGTTCTTTGTGGCACAGGTCAGCCGCTACCTTATCTCCTTTTTGCCGCTCCTGGCTATCGGTTGTGCCTATACCGCCCACAGGCTTTGCGACACACCCTTAAAGCGTGGCATCGTTGCTTCTGTACTTGGGGGGCAGACCCTACTTCTTATGTTCAGCCTTGTTGCGATACCTACGAGCGGAAAGGCTGCCAATGAGTATGGGGTACTCCCTACCGTTCTTAACCTCCCTACCATGTTACAGAACCTGACCTCCGCCGAGGGTCAAGAGGCACGGCTACAACGCGAAATGGAGACCTATCCCGCGATTCAATATATCCACGCGCACAGCCGTCCCGAAGAGGGAGTTCTACTCTACGAGGAGACGCGGGGATTCTATCTCAACCGTCCATACCTGTGGGCAAACGGCGAACACTCTAGTTTTATTCCCTACGCAGATATGAAAGATGGCACCGATTTTCTAAAATGGTGTCAGACTAACAAGATACGCTACGCGCTTATCAACATGAACTATTCGCCCCGTATCGGCGACCCCGAACTGCCGGAAGCACCGCGCCATCAAGAGGTGGAGGCTTTGCAAAAGTGGTATGTAGAGAAGTCGGGTAAGCCCGGCTCATGGCGGTATCTGCTAGGAGATGCGATAAAGCGAGGACTGCTACACTCTGCGTTTGCCGAACGCGGCGTAGTGGTGCTAGAGGTAGGAGGCTAGTTGTGAGTAAAGACACCCCCAAAGAAGACCCGGCAGTGGCGGCGGGCGCACCGCTCTCTCCTCTCACTCCCGAGCCCACTCCATTAGAGGGGGCTTGGCGGTACGCGCTCTCTATTTTAATGGCTCTGTACCTCTGCTTTGCGAGTATCCACGCGCTCACTACTCCCACTGGGCTTACAGGGCTACAGAACGCCCCCGACGAGGCGGCACACGTCTTCTATGCCAAAGAACTCCATGCGGGACGCTACCCTACCCAACAGAGTGTAGGTAGCAATCCCCTAGGGTACGAATGGCATCAGCCGCCGCTCTACTACTTTGCTATAGCGCAACTGACTCCCCTCGGTGAAAAGCCCATGCGCTTTGTCTCGATAGGGTTAGGGCTACTGTCGTTATGGCTAATTTTTCAAGTAGGGCGAAGACTTTTCCCTACCGACCCACTTATTCCTACCATAGCGACAGGTTTTGCGGCACTGCTCCCGACTCATATCGCCATCACCTCTACCGTAAACAACGACGCACCCACCGAAGTACTCTTTAGTTGTGTACTGCTGATACTCGTCACGTCGTTTCGAGGAGGGTTCACGGCTAACCGCGCCCTCTATTTGGGGCTTGCGGTAGGCTTGGCACTGCTGGTAAAAGCGACGGCTCTCTTGCTGATACTCATTACTCTGTTCGCCCTCGTTCTTCTCAAAAAGAATGGACAAGAGACCCGCCAACTGCTCTCTTACGCGCTTCTCTCTATGGGAGTGGTGCTAATACTATCCGGGTGGTGGTTTGTACGCAACGGAATGCTTTACGGAGAGGTACTGCCGCTTCAGTCGTTTAAGCGTGCCTTCGCAGGAACGGCAAAAGCCTCTGACTTCGTGCAGGGAATGGGTTGGGGCGGCTACCTGAGTTGGGTGGGACAGTGGACATTCCAAAGTTTCTTTGCGGTGTTCGGAACCCCCAAGTCCGCAGAAAAAGGCGGCATCCCTATCTTCCTTCCCACACCGATATATGGTATCTTTGCAGTGTGGGTTTTGGCAGTGTTTGCAGGGATAACACGGCTCCACTTCAAACGCTACCAACTCTTCTCACTGCTACAGTTGCATGGGATATGGACGTTTTTGGCGACTATCGGGCTAGTGCTTGCCTCCTTTGTCTTTTTTATTTTGACCTATTTTCAAGCGCAAGGACGCTACCTCTACCCGGCTCTGCTCCCCATTTCGCTAATGACTACGTTGGGGTGGCTTGCCCTCTTTCCCGAAAAGAGCAAAAAGGCGGCAGGATTGGGGTGGCTCGTGTTTCTGGGATTGATAGCGGTACTCTACCTATTCATGGCAGTACCCTAATCTGAAAACTAATTCTGTTTTGATTTTTTGAGGTTCGAGATTATGATTGAACTCCGAGAGGTCGGTGTGACCTACTCTAACGGCTGGCGTGCCTTGTCGAACGTTCGGCTAACAATCGAAAAAGGGGAGTTTGTTTTTGTGGTAGGACCTACCGGTGCAGGAAAGTCTACCCTTCTCAAACTACTCTCTAGGGAGGAACGTGCCACCACCGGAACCGTTAAGGTAAACGGACAGGACATCGCACAACTCTTCCCGCGTGATCTTCCTGCCTACCGCCGTACTATCGGCATTGTGTTTCAGGATTTTGGGCTACTGCCCAACAAAACGGTCTACGAGAACGTCGCTTTTGCGATGCAGGTGACAGGCGCGACCCGAAAGCAGATGCGCCGTCAGGTTCCGCATATCCTCGAACTGGTGGGTATGGCGCACCGCCCGGATGCCTTCCCCAATCAACTCTCTGGCGGAGAGCAACAGCGTATCGCCATCGCCCGTGCCCTCGTAAATGAGCCTTTCCTCCTACTTGCCGACGAACCTACTGGCAACCTCGACCCCGAAACCTCACTCGGAATTATCGAACTGCTGAACCATATCAACGTGCGCGGAACCACCGTCCTTGTTGCTACTCACGACCATGCCGTTGTGGACTACCTCCAGAGGCGCGTTATCGGGTTTGAGCAGGGGGAACTGGTACGCGATGAGAAGGTTGGGGCGTACCGCGCCTCCGAAACACAGGAGGCAACCGAATGATTTTGGGAAGTTTAGTATTTCTGGTTGGTGAGGCGGGGCGCAACATACGGCGCAACGGTCTCATGTCGCTTGCCGCCCTGGGTACGGTGACGGTTGCCCTCACGGTACTGGGTGGCTCATTGTGGACAACCTTCCGACTTAGCGAGTTCGCCCGATCTCAGCCCGACAAGTTCAACCGCATAGATGTCTTTCTTCCTCCTAAAGCCGAGCGTAGCAAAGCCGAAGATTTGATGGAGCAACTCCAGAAAATGCCCGAAGTGAAGGGGGTAAAACTGGTAACGAAAGAGGAGGCTTGGAAGACCATTGAGCAGAGTCAACCGGTGCTGAACGAGGCACTGGAAGAGAACCCTCTGATGGACAAGATAGAGGTGGAGATGCAGGAGGCAGGAAAAATCAGCCCGTTCGCCGAACACCTTCGCAATAAGGATACCTTCCCCGACATCGCCTCCGTGACGGATGCAGGGGAGGAGGTACGTAGCCTTATCAACCTCTCGCGAGTGATTAAGGTGATTGGGGGCGGACTTGCGGTGGGTCTCTTTATCGCAACTCTCTTTATCATCCACAACACCATTCGCCTCACGGTGTTTGCCCGTCGGCGCGAAATACGGATAATGCAGATGGTGGGCGCGACGGCTTGGTTTATTCGTATTCCTCTCCTTCTGGAAGGCGTTTTTCATGGGGTCGTAGGGGGAACGATTGCGGGATTGCTTATCCTGTTTGCGGGGCGAGAGGTCTCGCAGTTTGTAACGTCGGTGAGGTCGCCCTTGCTTGGCAACCTGCCCTCACAACTCAGTGCATTAAATATCTTTGGGCTAATGATACTACTCGGAGGCGTGTTGGGTCTTGTGGGAAGCCACCTCGCCATTCGCCGATTCTTGAAACAACTATGAAAACTCGTAACCTTATCTTTTCTATTTTGCTTGGCACACTCCCCCTCGCTTCTGCCTGGGCGAATCCACCCAAGCCCCCCAAATCCGTCTCAGCGGCAGAGGCGAAAGCGGCTCAGGATAAGTTGGGGCAGATTGGCAGTAAACTCAAAACCGTAAAGAAGCAGATGAGTACCATCCGCCAGAAAATCCGCGCCACCAAAGCCAAAGAGCAGGAGTACCACGAGACCATAGAAGAGTTGGAGGCACGTATCCAGAAGACGAAAGCCCGCCTCAACACGACGAAGGTAAAGATGCGGAAACTCGGCGCGGAGCACGATGTGGTGGTCTCTCGCCTTAGCGATACGGAGATACGCCTAAAGCAACGCAAAGAGGTACTGGCAAGCCGATTACGGCAGAACTATACACGGGGTAACGCGACCTACACGCAGGTACTTATCCAGTCTCGTTCGCTAAACGACCTGCTCTCGCGGGGGCAGTATGTGCGCCAAATCGTGACGAGCGACACCGAACTGATTGAGAGCGTGAAGCAGGATATTAGTCAGATAAAGGTAGATAAGCAGGCACTAGAGGCGCAACAGGTACGCCAAAAGGCTTTGGCAAACGAGTACGAAGAGCAGAAACAGCAGTATCTTGCAGATACCAAAGAGCAGAAGGTACTGCTTGCGGGGGCAGAAGAGGTTCGTCAAGAGGCACAGGACGAACTGGACGAACTGGAAGAGGCGGCGAACGAGATGACCGATAGGGTGCGCCAACTCTCTGCGGTACTGCACCGCCGCCGCGAAATCGAACGCCAAGCCCTGCTCGCCGCACGCCGTAAACAGAAGTCCGGCGACACGACTCCCCTACCCCAAGCGGAACTCCCCGAATGGCATGGTGCGTTACGTATGCCCGTGAATGGGAGGATTATGTCGGGCTTCGGTACGCGCTTCCACCCTATTCTGCACCGCCGTAAGATGCACACGGGCGTAGACATTGCGGCTTCATCGGGAACCCCCATTCGTGCCGCAGGTTCGGGGGTCGTAATTCTCTCCGCCTACTATCGAGGCTATGGCAACGCGGTGATTATCGACCATGGCAATAACGTTACCACTCTCTACGGACACTGCTCGGCTCTGCTGGTCTCGGAAGGACAGAGCGTAAAAGTGGGGCAGGTGATTGCAAAGGTAGGTATGACGGGGCTTGCTACCGGTCCACACCTTCATTGGGAGGTACGTAGGAATGGCACTCCTGTTTCGCCTTTGTAGGTGATAGTAACTCACCTTACGCAGAGGTTTGTGCGTTTGCTGAAAGGGGTTCTTGTACTGCTTCCGCCCCCTATCCCAACCCTTTCCCCCGCTACACGCAGGAGAAAGGGCAAATGCACTAAACATAAAGCCTTGCGCCTTCTTACTGCCTATAATCAAACAGAACACCTTGTACCCTAGCACTCCTTTCTCCCGTGTCAAACGGGGGAAAGGAGACGGAGAATAGGGGGCGTAAGCAGTACGGTGGGCATTTTAGTCACTAAAACAACCTACCAGTGCCTAACATGAGATAGTAAATACCTAGTTTCGTGCCGTCCGTGTACTCTCCACGCGCAGTAAAATGGGAGGCGCGGAGTTGCCAACTCCCCCTTCCACCTCACCCGTTACGTAGATGGAGCGCGTTTGCGGCTTTACCCAAGGCTCACAGTAGAGAGTAAACTTCCGCTTGGTCTCATCCTCCGTTATCAGTACCCCGTTCAAGCCCACATCGATGACCCGCACCCCAAACGGCAGATTACGCACATCCACCGGTACGCGCTTTCCATACTTGCCTTTCCGTGAGACCGTTACCTCTATCGTCACCTCACCATTGGGGCGTATGCTTGCCTCTTGGTGGTCAGTGGTGACAGAGAGGTCGGGGTTGGGTAGCATGGTAAAGAGGGGGGTGCGTACAAATGAGGTGAGCGTCTTTACACGCTCTTTGCCGTCTATGTTCGCTTTGGTTACTAGCACAGTGGAGTCCGCACAGAGGTTGGTAGCGCGTTTTGCCATGTTCTGCGCCGCCGAGATAAGGATACGTGCACTAGTCTCACCGGGTTCGATGGTCGTTTCGGTAGCGGTGTAGCCTGTGGGTAGATTAAGCAGTTTCACCTCGATAGCCCCCTCGAAACCGTCGTAGCGTTCGCAGTCTACATTCACCACCGTTGCGCCCCCTTGAGGTACATTGGGATGGAACGGCGATAGGTAGACCTTATAGTCGGGGCGGGGGGTACGAAGCATAAGGCGATAAGGGTAGTCCTCTCCCTGTTGTCCCCGCGCATCAGTAAGGCGCACAATATAGTCATCATCGGCAGGAGGCGTAAATTCGAGGTAGGAGTCTTTGTCGTAGAGGGCGTTACCGTCGTCGTTTTGGCAGGTAAGGCGCGTTAGGGGGTAGCCGTTGGGTGAAAACTGACTGCCAGCAGGATGTACCTCTACCTTATACACCGAAGAGCCTACCGTATGGTACTCCGGTGTGGTTCCAAAGTAGCCTAGCCTACGCCCTCGAATACTGCGATACTGGAGGTCGTTGTCGGGACCTTCGGGGAGAGCCAGTATCCGTATCACCTCGCGCCCTACCATCATGTAGTCGCCGATATGGAAGTCGTCCCAGTTGATAAGCCGTAGCCCCGTACTAAACGAGTCGCGGTCATTCAGGGTGATTTCGGTCTGCCCAACGGCGCGAAGCACCACCTGCTCTATCGGCTTCCCGTTCTTATCTAGCACCTCAATCATGGAGTCGAGGGCGGAGCCTCTGCGCCGTGCCAGTGTCTCCAGCACGATTTTCTGCCCCTTCTTTGCGGAGAAACGGAAGTAGTGAGAGAGGGGTCGCCCTTTTGTACCGCTTTTACCATCCCAAAGTGTGCCGTTTATGGTAACAGGGAACGGAACGCTCTGCGCGTTTGAAAGGCTTTCGTTGCCCTGCTTTTGAAGTACTTCGGCTTCGTCTCCGAGTGCGAGTAGGTTGTCGCCAAACACCTGCGCGGACTTGCCGTCCACTTGAGAGAGGGTGTAGAACTTATCTTCACTCTCTTTTGGGGGAGCCTGTATCTTTAGGGTGCGATTTGCCCCTAAATTGAACCCTTCCAGATGGACTTCGGAGGTGGTTCCCTTTCCAACACCCAGCGGGAACGCCTTTGTAACAAAAGGGAAGTGCCCCGCGTTAATCCGATACGTCACGTCTCCCCCCGACTGGTTCTGGAAGTCTTTTACCCGCAAGTAGTAGGTTCCGTTTGCGGTAAAGCGGTAGCCCAGATAGGTGTCGGTTTTGCCAGCGCGGAGAGTGCTTTCGGTGAGTACTTTCTCTTGTACGTCCATGAGGGTTAGGACAGGTTTTAGGCGTGAGCGTAGGGGTTGCGCCATCACATCAAAAACTATCTCCTCCCCTGCTTTCGCCTCAAATTTGTAGACATCGGTATCACCGGGCTTATCTATCGCGCCAATGAGGGTAGTTGGCAACGTGATGGGTTGTGCCGTTGGAAGGGTGTCGTTCGGCTCGCTTTGCATCACCTCTTGCCAGTCGCCAACGGCAAAGGTCAGGCTTCCTGTGGTTCCGTTGGGGGTCTGAATAAGGAGACTATGGAGACCTACGCGCACCTGCGGGGTACTCGTCACATCTACTCTAAGTATCCCCTCATTGGGGTCGGGCGGGGTAACGATTTTGCCCGTAAGCCCCGTATCATCGAACCAAACGGCAGTGGCTCTGTTCAGTTTGTCCCCGAAAAAGGTGTAGCGCACCGTTTTACCGCGTTGCATTCCTGCCGGTGACATCGCACCGAGCGACGCGGCGAAGAGGGTGGCTCCCCCAGTGGGCTTCTCTTTCAGTTCGTTACCCTGTTGGCAGTAAGGGCGGCGAGTACGAAGAGTAAGTGTACTCCCTTTAAGGGGTTCTGCAATGGGTGTCCCTGTAGCGGTGTTATAGAGTACTAGGGAACCGTTATGCCTCCCTACCGCCAACGCCTGCCCATTCATGCTGAGGGCTATGGCGTGAGGGGTGTCGGGTTGAGGTGGATAGACTCGTGCTTCGGACAGGGTGGGTGCGTTCCAACTCTTCACCGCCGAGTCCTCTCCGGTAGTGAGCAGGGTGTTACCGTCGGGAGTGTAGAGAACGCGGAGAATCGCGGCTTGGTGTGCGAAGGCGGATTTGGTTAGTCGTCCAGAGGTAGGTGTGAGGCTCCAAGTGCGTAGGGTTTTGTCTGCGCCCCCTGCGGCTATCTGCTTTCCATCGGGGCGAAACGCAACGCAAAACAGTTCCCCCGTAGATTCGCTGAGGGTGAAGAGGCGTTTTCCGCTCTCTGCATCCCAGATTTTGAGGGTTCTGTCTCCGGCTACCGAGGCAATACGGGTTCCATCGGGGCTATACGCAACTCCATACACCGCGTCGGTATGGTCTTTAAGCATCTTGGGCGAGCCGCCCTGTGGGTTCCAAACCGATACGAGCCTATCGTAACTCCCCGCCGCAAGCCTCTGCCCATCGGGTCGAAACGCAACACTATAGATAACGTCCGCGTGTCCTGTTAGCGTTTTGAGGGGCTTGTTGGTAGCCATGCTCCACAGCCGAATCTCGCCAAACTTACCCGGAGAGCCTCCTGCTACTGCAAGTACCTTTCCATCCGCACGAAATGCAAGTGACGTTACTGCCCCCGCGTGTCCGCTAAGGAGAGCAAGTTGCTTGCCAGTTTTGGCATCCAAAAGGAGAACTGTTCGGAGGGTTCCTACGGCAAGTCGGCTCCCGTCTGGGCTAAAAGCGAGCGCAGTAACGGGAGTCGTGAGCAGGGTGGGCGCAGGGTTTAGAGGGAGAGAAGAGGCGGTAAACCGCCCCCCAAAGAGCAGGGCAAAGCCTACAAGAAGCGCAGAGAGATGCTTTTGCATGGTATGGGTTCCCGAAATCGGCAGAGAGGCGCGTGATGTGCGCTTACAAGAAATACCGCTGTAGCCAGCGCGGCATGGAAATCTCTGTACCGTTCAGAACCACTCCCAAAACGCGGTCACTGCCTATCGTTTCGATAGCGCGGGAGACCACCTCTCTGGGAGTAACTCCCGCCCTCACCACCACGATAACACCGTCTACTACTCTCGAAAGCACACGGGCATCGGCGACGGGCAGAATGGGAGCCATATCCAGAATCACAAAGTCGTGTTGCATCCGCATCTCGGTCATAAACTCCATAAGGCGCGGAGAACGCGAGAGGCGCGAAGGATTGATAGCGGCACGTCCCGCAGGAATCAGTACAAAGTTTTCCAGTTCCGTATGCTGAACAATAGTCTCTAGTTCCTCTTCTTTTCCCTCAAGGAAGTCCACCAGTCCTGCACACGGAGGCATATTCAAGCGCAGTTGCAAGTCCCAGTTACGGAGGTTCCCATCTATAAGAGCGACCCGTTGGGAGGAGTTTTGTGCCATTGTACCCGCGAGGTTCATGGCAATAGTGGTTTTACCCTCTCCATAAACCGCACTGGTCACACCGACCACAAAACATCGCGAAGGGCTAGAGGCACGTTCAATCTCCGCGTGCATTCCTGCATACTCTTCGGGTAGCAGTACACGCCCGCGCCCTTTGTCTTTTCTACGCTTTAGACCTTGTAGTTCTACGGTGTTGGCGATATTTCCTTCTGGTTCTCTGGATTGGGGTGCAATATCGGGGTCTACGTGCAGACGGGTAAGACGGCGTTTGCGCCTCTCCTCATTTCCACTAGGTAGAACAATCTCTACCCCTTCGGCAATGGGGTTCCCGCTCTCTGTTGAGGCATCGGTCTCGGTACGACGGCGCGAAGCACGGCGGCTAGGCTCTGTAGTGTCGGCAGTAGGCGATTCTACAGGTTCGGAGGCTTGGAAAGCAGTCTCTGCCCGGCGACGGGCGGCACGACGCGCCGATTCGGGAGTAGCCGTTTCGGAGGGGGTAGGTGTGTTCGCCCCTTCGGCTTCGGCTTGGCGTTGTGCGCGGCGGGCGGCACGACGCTCCGAAGCATCGGTGGGAGTAAACTCTGCCTGAATAATCTCTCCTTCGCCCTCACGGATGCGGCGGAAAGGGTTATTCTGTGGGATGGGGTCTGGCTTTTGTTCTTCGTCCATGATAAACGTTTGGTATAGGATACGCACTCAACAGGAAGCGCACACCGCAGGTTGCGGTGGAGATACCTAGTACTATTATCGGCATAGAAAAGGAGTTTCTACACCTCTATTGTATCCGAAAAAAGAGGGAATAGGTGCGCCTATCCCCTCTTTCTTGGTTGCCCTAAGTGTCGCGTCGGGATACTCTACCGCCCGGTGGAAGGGCAGGAGGCGCGTCTTTCCAGTCTCCTTTTACCGCGATGCGAATGAGTTCTGTTACCTTCTTAGCGGGGCGCATATTGGGCAGTACCGCCAAAACGGGCTTACTTAAATACCTCTCCACATCGGAGGGAGTACGGATAGAGTGGTCTAGTGTTTCGGTTAGTAGCGAGAAGGCGAACGCAATCACCAGCCCCAAAACGGGACCTGCTATGAGAAGGATAGCCTGTTTTTTTCCGGTGGTATCGAGTTCGGCGGTGGGAGCCACCACGAGACGGATACCTTGTTTAATACGCTCGAAGTCGGTATCGTACTGCACTCGCATACGCTGATACTCGTTATCGAGGTTATCGCGTAGAGTACGGTACTGTGCATGTCGGGTGCTCAGCTCCCCATACTGAGAGCGGTACTGGGGAATGAGGTATATCTTGGAGCGTGCCGTGTCTAGTTGCTTAATGACACCCTTGAGTTGTGCCGCAGACATCGCATAGTGGTTTTGAGACGATACGAGGTAACTTTGTAGTTGAGTATACTGCGGGTTTAGTTGTTTGCGCCGTGTGGTTTTACCACGCTTCGGTCCTGTTTTTGCATCGGTAAGGGCTTTGAGTTGTGTATTCAACTTTTCTAGCTGATTCTTCGCATCTACTACTTTGATGTTGTCGTCTGTGTAGGTCGCACTTAGTTTTGCGAGTGTCTCCGTCAAGCGTCCTTGCTCACTCAACAACACTTTGTACTCTGCCGTCTCGGTAACGGGAATCTCTTCGGTGGTGCTATCCAGTTCCAACTCTTTGGGGGTCGTCTCTAAGTTAGTGGTGTAGGTATTGATTTCTGCTTGGTAGGCATCCATTTGGGTTTGGAGTGCCGTTACCTGTGCCTTAAAGCCGTTTATCTCTTGAAGAATACTGGTTGGGTCAGGGGTTCCTTGCTTGATAAAACCATCTTCAAACTTATGCAGTTTCTCCTCTGCTTTTTTTGCTTGGTCTGTATAGAGCGCAACAATACTTCCCATTTGGCTTAGGTAAGCCACTTGCCGCTTGGTACTGGCACCAAAAACGGCGTTGGAGTACTGTGCAATAACGGCACTTAGCACAGGTACGCAGAACTGCGTGGGAGATTTGCAGGTGATTTCGAGAAACGACATATTGTTCGAGGAGAAGTTGATGTTGCTTTGCGCGTCCTTTATCATCTTATCCAGTTCGGCTTCGGTACGGTCTTTGTCTAGCCCTGCCGCCTCAAACGCCTTTTTGAAAAACTCTCTGTCCTTTAGGTGGATGGAGAGCAGGTTTACCTTTGCTTGGATAGAGCCGACCTTGCTTCTCTGCTCTTCGTCCGAGTTACCGCCTCCGTTCACGCCATCATCGTACAACTGAAGGATAGCGGTAGCGGTATAACTCTTGGGCTTCATCAGCACCACCGCAAGCATCGCCATAGTACAGACTGCCATGGAGATGATGAACAGTTTCCGGGTTCGGAATATCAGTTCGAGGTAGGTATATAAAGCGGACGTGGTATAGACTCGCATCGTTTCTCAACTCTCCTTACAAAACACATAAGGGGCTTGCCCATTTGGGAACTAAGAATACAGGCATACATTAGGCGCAAAAAACGCCCTTACTCTATTATACACGGTAAAATCGCGTTTTGTCGGTACGCTTCCTGCCGTACAGGTCGGTATTTCTACTAGAATCTGTGTTCCTATCCTCTCTCTTCGCACAGTGCTATTTTCGGCTGATTGATACTATTTCTTCGCAAGAAGTGCCAAGAATACTCAAATAGTGCGTAAAAATTCTGACTTTCAACTATTTCTACGATGGGTAATGTACCCCTGCCCCCGTATCGGCTATACTTTAGTAGGTAACATTGTAGGTTGGAGAAGATGCTGGTGATGTCTGTGCTTGTCGTGGTTCGTGCGAAATGGCTTAGGTTGGGATTGGTTTTTGCGCTTCTGTTTGCCTCTAGGGTAGGTTATGCTCAAGAGCGTCCCGATGTGCGCGTAGAGTATTTCGGAATGGAGAACGGCTATACCGTTGGGGGTAATCCCGTTACTCTCCTTTGTGTGGTACGGAATCGGGGGAGAGGGGTGCTTGCCCCTAACACGCTACGCCTACGCCTTAATACCATGCAAGGATTAGATTATACTCAGGGCGAACTGCGCCCCCTACTCCCCGAAATGACCGAAGGGCAAGCAATTGCCTATCGCTGGGTACTCTCTCCCCTCTCGTTACAGATAAACCTTATGGTCGGGGTGGTTCTTGAAAAGGCTCCTGCCCCCTTAGAGGTAAACACCAAAGAGCCGCCAATAGAGCCTCAAGTTGTGGTCTCTCTGCTTCCGCGATTTATAAACAGCCCTGCCCTCTTTACCCCCAACCTACGCTCTACCGACCCACCCCGTGCCCGCGCGGGGAATGGAGTAACATGGGTAGGCAATGACCGCGTGGGAGTACAGATTCTCGCGACTACTAATCGGAACTCTACACTCTTTTTGCAGGGACGTGTGGGTAAAGAGTGGCAGACCGTAGCGTTTGCGCCGTTCTTGGCGGAGGTCTCTGCGGCAGAAGAGGGGCAGGTGGCTTGGACAGAGAGTTTTCGATTGGGAACTGCCTACGTCTCTAATGAGAGTGATGGAGCTGCTTTGAATCTACAGGGGGCTATAGGGAAACGCTGGACAGCAGAGATTTTGCTCACAGCCCCCTCCTCTACAGGTGCGATACAGGGGCGTTTGCGCCTTACCGCAAAGCGCAACTTGCGCGTCTTCCAGATTCGCCCTCCCCTCCTCATCGGCACTCGCGACCCCCTCACCCCAGAATCGAAGGCGAACGGCACTCCAATCGCGGTCAACCCTTTTGTTAGCCCGATAGAGGAGCGTACCCCTGTATCTGCACTGCTTGCGAATAGCGTGGCTTACGGGGTTGCGTGGACAAATACCGCCCCCATTTCCGACTGGCACTGGCAACGTACTCCGATTGGAGATGCTCAACGTGCCCCCCTACTGGGTGTAGCGTGGATTGCCCCCGAAAAGGGCGACATTATCGCTGTAGGAACTACCCTAGAGATACCTTTCCGACTTCTTGCGATTGGGGAGAGCCAGAGTGTGCAGTCTGCCGCCCCGTTCGCACTTCCCTAACTCACCAAACGATGATTTCAAATAACCTAACACTCCGCGCCCACGCCAAAATAAATCTTACCCTCGACGTGTTTAGCAAACGCGCCGACGGCTATCATGGTATCGCTTCGGTGATGCAGACCATTGGTCTATACGACACCCTGCACCTTGCTACCTGTGAGGAGGAGGGTATTCACTTCTCCTGCGACTCCCCTTCTGCCATTCCCGTTCCCAACGACCCCACCAATCTCGTCTATCGGGCGGCGCAGATTTTGCTAGAGGCGAGTAAGGCACACGGCAAACCTGTACCAACGGGGGTCGCTATTCACTTAGAGAAACAGATTCCCTCTCAGGCGGGGCTAGGTGGTGGGAGTAGCGATGCCGCCGCAACACTGGTGGGCTTAAATCGCCTGTGTGGTTGGGAGTGGAGCGAGAAGGAGCTGCTTGCGTTTGCGGCACAACTTGGCTCGGATGTCCCCTTCTTTGTTTTAGGGGGGACGGCGGTAGCGCGGGGGCGTGGTGAAATACTCACTGCCTTACCGGACGCGCCTCTGCTCTGGTTGGTGGTGGTAAAGCCAGAGGTGGGAGTCTCTACAGGGTGGGCATATAACACCCTAGACAGCCTACCAGATAGGGCTTCGCACCGCGCCACAAAACGCATGGAGGAGGCTCTTGCGGAGAACGACTTGGGACGCTTTCTTGCATGGCAGAGCAACGATTTCGAGAGTGTGGTCTTTGAACATCACAAGGAGCTGGCTTGGCTTCACGATGAACTGATGATGGCGGGAGCACAGGTAGCACACCTCTGCGGTAGCGGCTCTGCTCTCTACGGGGTAGCACTTAATGAGGAGCAGGCGCACAAAATCGCCGCTTTGCTTCAGAAAAAGTATCCGCTCACTTTTGCAACGCGCACCCTACCACGTGAAGGGTATCCATAGAGTAATCTTTTACTCTGTTACTCGGTTATCGGCTCTCCAAAGCAGAAGCAGACCCCGTAAGGCTCTTGCGTAAAAAAGATGCGCTGTTTCCCGTGAGAGGTGTCTAGTATCAACCCAGAAGGCTCTAGCAGTTTGGCGGTATACTCCGCGTGTAGCCCTTCTATGTTCTCTACCCGAAAATAGCAACTCGCTTGCTCTGGGTCGCTCTTGTTCTCTTCTAACCCGATCGTTACGTCGTCTCTTTTTAGGAGGGCAAGGTTGCCGTCTCTTTCCACGACCTCAAAC
Organism: bacterium; assembly: GCA_900299305.1. GTDB lineage: Bacteria > Armatimonadota > Chthonomonadetes > Chthonomonadales > Chthonomonadaceae > CAIJLM01. The sequence goes on from OMJJ01000275.1 coordinate 28,819, forward strand.
CCCATAACGGCGGTATAGAAGGCGATTGCCGGACCGAGTTTTCGGATGGGAAGGGCTTGGGGGTTAGTGTCCCCTATAGGGAACACCCCTTTGAATACTACCTGTTCGCTCATGCTGTACCTCTTCTCTTATTCTAAAAAATAGAATTAGCAACCCCCTTATTCTATTTTAGAGCCTCAAAATAGAATAAGGGATGTAAATTCACTCCAAAAGCACTCCCAAAAGCGGAAAAGTTAGTAGTTACCCATGATATTTCTGCGTAGCATCTGCTCTCGGTACATCTCTCGGAACGCGGTGAACTTTGCGTTGTGGTAGGCGTGGGTTGCGGGGTTGGGGGTAACGACCTGCCCACGCCCTCCCATTCCCTGCATGGCGGCATAGATGTCTGGGTAGGCATTTGCGGCAGTAGCGGCAAGGATAGCAGAGCCAAGTAGAACAGCCTCCGGCTCTTTGGGCAGAATGAGCGTTAGCCCCGTCGCATCGGCGTGTTCTTGTAGCCAGACGGGATTTTTGGTTCCGCCTCCCGTTACGAACATTGTGTCTATACGGTATCCCGATTCGTTCATGGCTCTTACGATGTCGCGAGTACCATACGCCACTCCTTGTATCGTGGCGTAGTAACGTAACGCTTGCGAGGTGATACTATCGTCCAAAGAGATACCGTCGATAATGCCGCGAATATGTGGGTCGGCATAGGGAGAGCGGTTGCCAATAAAATCGGGGAGGACGTGGATATGCTTGGTGAGGGTTGCGAGTTCTTCTAGCCCTGCCTCTTTTCGGAGGCGTTCTAGTTCTGCGTTTAGCAGTTGGTAGACGGTTACTCCCTGCTCTTGGGCGGCGGTATGAAGGCGCGTGGCGTTGGCATGGTCGTTAATGCTGTGGTCGATGGCACTACCTGCCGCGCTCTGTCCACCTTCTGTAAGCCAGAGACCGGGAACCATTGCGCTAAAGTAAGGTCCCCAAATTCCGTCGATGTAGATGGCGTTACGAGAAACTGCCATGTGGCAGTTGCTGGTTCCGCCAATCAGGGCGAGAGCGGTCTCTAGTTGGGAGAGGTCACGTTCGGAATCCTCCTCCCATATCGCGCCCAGTAGCCCTAAGCCCCCCGCGTGCGCGTCGATAATACCCACTCCCACAGCGCACTCTGTGGTCAGTCCCAACTCGGCGGCAGAGGATGCGGTCAAGTTACCGATGTAGTTTCCCATTGGGCGCACATCGTCTACTACACGCCCGTTTTCAAATACATCTTCTAAGCCAATCGCCTTGAAGTAGTCTCTATCCCAACGCCCCGTACTGCCCTCATGCCCCAGATACGTCCATTTACAGACGACGGTGCAGAGGCTACGGCAGTCTATCCCAGTAGAGCGATAGGTAAGGAAATCAGCGAGGTCGAGGAACTTACCCGCTTGCGCCCATGTTTGCGGCAGGTGTGTTTTCAGCCACTTGAGTTTGGGGGTCTCCATCTCTGGTGAGAGGCGACCCCCTACGTACTTGAGTACCTCGTAGCCACCCGCGTTTATCTCTTCGGTCTCTGCTATCGCCCGATGATCCATCCAAACGATGATATTGCGGTTGCTATCCCCCTCATCATTTACAGGCAGGGGGCTATCTTGTGCATCTAGTACCACGAGTGAGCAGGTCGCATCGAAACTGATACCCACTATCTGCTCTGGGGGAATCTGGGTAGTGCTTAGCGTTTGGCGCACTGTTTTGCCGATAGCACTCCAAATATCTTGCGAAGACTGCTCTACAAAATCGGGCTTGGGCTTCCATGTCTGGATAGGCTCTACCGCCGAAGCGAGAAGTTTACCAGTAAGGTCGAACAGCCCCGCTCTCGCGCTTCCCGTTCCCACGTCCACACCAATAACATAGTTACTCACGGTACTTCTCCTTTAGAGGCTCACATCTCCCGAAAAGACCTCTGTGGCGGAACCCGTCATCACGACGCGGTTATCGCCAAGCCACTCGATACGAAGGTCGCCTCCGGGCAGGTGTGCTAGCACGTTGCGTGAAGTTTTGTTGTTTAGAATACAGGCGACTACCGTTGCACAGGCTCCCGTGCCACACGCCAGAGTCTCCCCTGCCCCACGCTCCCATGTCCGCATTGTCACCTCTCCCATGCTATGCACTTTCACAAAGTGGACGTTGGTGCGCTTTGGGAACGATTTATGGTTTTCGATAGCCGGACCAAAACGAGAGAGTGGCAGAGTGTCCAAGTTATCCTCAAAAATTACGACGTGTGGGTTTCCCATAGAGACCGCCGTTATCTCAAACTTCTGACCTTCCGCTTTTAGGCTCTCCCCGATTACGCGCCCATTGTCTTCTCCGCGCATGGGTATCTCTGAGCGTAGCAGGTGAGGCGTTCCCATATCGACACGAACGGTATCTACACTCCCGCTTCTCAGGTTGAGTTTGAGTATCTTCACCCCGTCACCGGTCTCTACTTTCACTTGGGTATCACCGTGCAGTTTGTGGTCGTAAATGTATTTGGCAAAGCAACGTATACCGTTGCCGCACATCTCTGCCTCGCTTCCGTCGGGGTTAAACATCCGCATACGGAAATCAGCGACCTTAGACGGCAGTACCATAATAAGCCCATCGCCCCCAATCCCAAATTTACGGTGGTTGAGTTTTTGGCTCATGTCACTAAGAGCGGGTTCTGTAAAGGTCTGCTGGATGCTCTCGACGATAATAAAGTCGTTACCAATGCCGTGCATTTTTGTAAACTTCAACGCAAATTACTCCTCAAAGTAGTAATGAGGGAGGGAGGGGTATGCCCCTCTCCTTCCCTCATTACAGTGGTATCTTTTAATAGACAACTACGCGGGTTCGGCGTTAGGGCGGTTCTCACGGTTTTCGCGCATATCGCGGTTTTCTCTATCGGGTGCGTGCTCTCGGTCACGGTTCTGGTCTTGGTAGAAACTAGAGACGGCACGCGCCGGCACGATAGAGGTAACGGCGTGTTTATAGACTAACTGGGTAGGTTTCCCAATGGAATCGAGCAAAATGGTAAAGGCATCGAACCCGCGCACATGACCGCGCAACTGCACTCCGCCAATAAGGTAGATGGTCACGCCGATATTCTCTTTACGAACCTGATTCAAGAAGATATCTTGTAGGTTCAACTGCGATTTGTTCATCTGTAGGTGTCTCCTTCCCCTCTTGAAAGTATGAGGGACAACAAAATAAAGTCAAACAGTACGGAACGCCCCCTAGTTGCTTAATAGTCTGTTTTGTATTAGTAGGGCGACCTCTTGGGAACGCAATGCACTCACATCTATCCACTGAATGAGTGGGTCAGCACGAAACCAAGTCTGCTGACGCTTCGCAAACAGCCGTGTATTTCTCTGTATAGCCTCCACTGCGGTTGGATAGTCCATCTCTCCCTTGAGAAAGGCTACCAACTCCTTATACCCCAAACTTTTGAGAGCAGAGAGGTCGGTGGGATACCCCTTTTCGAGTAGGGTACGCACCTCTGCTTCAAAGCCCGCTTGCATCATCTGTAGTACTCTGGCATCAATCCGCGCATAGAGTTCGGGGCGCGGAACCTCTAACCCAAATCGGTATGCGGGTCGTTTTCGTTTTGCATCTTCGTCTTGCGCTTGCCATTCGGAGATGGGCTTGCCTGTAATCTGAAACACCTCTAAAGCACGAACGATACGTACTCCATCGTTTGGGTGGAGCCTTTGGGCGGTACTTGGGTCTACCTCTTGTAGCCGTGCATGAAGCACATTCGCCCCTACCTCACTCAGCGCGTTACGGAGTGCGTTGCGAACCTCTGGATCTTGGGGCGTTTGCGCCAGTGTCCAGTTATCTAGCAGGGCGCGAATATAGAGACCGGTTCCTCCGCACACGATGGCGTTTTTGCCGCGGCTTACAATGTCGAGGTACGCCGTTTCTGCTCTCTGCTTCCACTCTGCCACGCTAAACTGTACGCTTGGCTCTACGATGTCTAGTAGGTGGAAGGGGGCGCGTTGCCGCTCTTCTTGGGTAGGCTTCGCGGTTCCAATATCCATCCCGACGTAGATTTGCATCGAGTCGGCGTTGATGATTTCCGCATTCCACCGCTCTGCAAGTGCGATAGCGGTAGCCGTCTTGCCCACCGCGGTAGACCCCACAATGACCACAGGTGGGTGGGCGTTCCAAAGCGCGGTAAAATCGTTCGGGTTTGCCTCTTGAGTTGGCACAGTATATTCCCTACTTACGGCTTTGTCAAGCGTTGCGTTCCCCTAACTCACACCTTATTTAAGTACGGCGGTAAGTGTTGCGAGGGGGATAAAATCGGCATCAGGGGGAGCCTCGTGGTCGGAGAAGTGTGCCCCTCCTACCTCTCCGATAGCCCCGTCACTGGTCGGCTCTAGGAGTTGTACGGGAACCACCTTCCCAATAAGGTGCGACCCACCCGTAAACTGTACCCGAATATAGTTGCTAGTATAGCCGCCGAGTAGCCCCATAGTACCCTCTGGGTTTCCCGCTACAGGGGTATGCTCGTCGTTGCCAGAGGCGATGTGTTCGGTTTCGGCGTGGGTTTTTCCCTCTACCAGTACGGGGAGGGTTCTGCCTAGGTAGTGTTGTATAAAGGCTTTTTGGGTCTCTTTACAGGCGGCGGCGAGTACTTTGCTTCGCGCCTCTTTCACCTCTTCGGGTACTTGGTCTTTTACCTCTGCGGCGGGGGTGTTTGGGCGGGGCGAGTAGCGGAAGATGTGGGCGCGGGCAAACCCAACGGTTCTCACTACGTGCAGAGTACTCTCGAATTCGCGCTCGCCTTCACCGGGGTAGCCTACCATAATGTCGCTAGTAAGGGCGAGATGAGGTATCCGCCGATACGCCTCTCTACAGCGTTCGAGATAAAAATCTTGGTCGTAGGGGCGGTTCATGGCGTTGAGTATGGTGGTGTCGCCGCTCTGTAGGGGGATGTGCATATGGGGACACAGTTTCGGTTCGGTTGCGAAGGCATCTAGGAGGCTATCGGTTACTTGTGTCGGCTCAATAGAGGAGAGGCGCACCCTCTCTATTCCGTCTACATTTGCGATTCTGCGGAGTATTTCGGCGAGATCTACTTCGAGGGCGGGTTGCTGGTGAAGATAGGCGCGAGGCATATCCTTACCGGGTGTCGCTCGAAAGCCGTCTTGCCCATACGCCCCCACCAGTACCCCCGTCACCACGACCTCTTTATAGCCTTGCTCTACTTTGCGCCGTACTTCGCTTAGAATATCTTCGGGGGTACGCGAGAGCATCTGGCTACGAGTAAAGGGAATAGAGCAGAACGAGCAGAAGACGTTACAGCCGTCTTGTACTTTGAGGGTGGCACGGGTACGGCGTTGGAAGGGGCGTTCCGGACGGGAATCGGCACTGGCTTCGAGGGACTGCGTGAGTTCTGGGAACCGCTCTAAGACGTGCTGGAGAGTGTTGAGTTTTTCGGGATTGGGAACAATGAGGTGCGCTTCGTCTACGATTTCGCCTTTGATGTGCGCCATCTCACCGTAACAACCGGTCATAACGACGACGGCGGCGGGGTTCAACCGCGCTACACGTCGTACCATCTGCCTCGACTTGCGCTCTGCGGCTTGTGTTACGGAACAGGTGTTGATCACATAGACATCGGCGGAGGTGTTGAACTCGGTAATGCCAAAGCCGCGCTCCTCGAACGATTCGAGAATACGTTGTGTTTCGTACTGATTGACCTTACACCCTAGCGTGGTAAATGCGGCGGTAGGCACTGCAATCGTTCCCTCTCACTTGCTAAAACTATTGTACCCCAATTTTGGAGCGGGAGAGGAATCTGATTCTTTAGTGAACTCCCCTCAAGACAAAAGCAACTAATCTATTAGGGCGTAGTAAGGCTACCATCTAAGCCGTATAAAAGTAAATCGACCTGTGCCCTTAGTACAACGAGGTGATTCCTATGAGCATCTACCCTCTCCTAAATCTGCTTGGACTTCTTTTATTCGCACAAACCTCGCCTCCCTCTGGTGAGACCCTAATCTACCGCTTTGCAAAGACCGCGCATCCCCTTGAGTGGCGGGAGTGGAACCCTTGGTACGATTGGCTCTCCCAACACGAAATCCTGTATTGGGACAGTGAGAACTGCCTACAGAAAATAGACTTAACGACGGGAAAGGCGCAGAGATGGCTAGAACTAAAAACCTTGCACGCCCCTAAGTACCCTTATACCCACTTTACGTTTCCTGTTCTCTCTCCCAACAGGCGTACTCTGCACTTTACCATGGCAGTAGGCGGAGCGACGTTTGGAGACAGGGAGATGGGCATTATCTCTATCACAACGCGACAAGCCCGCTGGATACAGCCGGAACACATGGGCGGAGTTGGCGGTATCTGGTCTTTGGATAACCAGCACTGGGTATACCTTGAGCAGAACATGAACCCATCCCATAGGGAGAAGTACCCTGCACTCCCCCTGATTAGCCACGACACGCATCATCCGCATACCCCTCCGTGCACGTTCGCAGTTCAGGGGTGGAGTGAAGACTCTACAGAGTCTCGTCCTTACATAAGACTACTTGGTTACCGCTCTCCCAAAGAGGCAGTAACCTTTGCGTTTCGTGGGGAAGAGAGTTGGATCGGTCTGATACAGGAAAAAGAGGGGAAACTCGTACTGTCCCAACAACAGCGGGTTCTTTGCCCAGAGGGGCTATCTTCGCACACTCCAGTGCTGTCGAACAACGGTAAACAGATTGCTTGGATTTTCTCCTCTTCCACTGTTTCGCCTCTCCATTTAGATTACGAGATATGGGTGAGCGATTCGGAGGGCGGCGCACTGCATCGGGTTTGGAAGATGGATAGCCTTGTAACGGATAGATACATTCAGTGCTTGCGTTGGCTCCCCGATGATTCGGCACTGTCGTTTCTCATTAAAGACACTCTGTTCCAGTGTCCTGTTAGGTAGGTCTTCAGGTCTGCTATACTCCACTGCTATTCTAGTAGAATACACCATTCGGGGTACTTTTCTGAAAACTCTTCGCGGGTCATGCCCATACGTACCTCATCGTGGTACTGCCCAGCGGAGAAGTAGGCGCGTCTTATACGCCCCTCTTCCACAAATCCGATATGACGGTAGGCGGCGATTGCCCGTGTGTTGAAAGCATATACCCCTAAGTTACACTTCTGGTAGTTCGCTTCGTGGAACATATAGCGCAAAGCGAGCAGTATCGCCTCTTTTGCATAGCCTTTCCCCCATTCCGAGCGTTCTGGCAAGCCTAACCCTATAGAGAAAGTGCCGTAACGAGAATTGGTCTCTCCAATGGCAAGCCCTCCTATCAAGGTTCCTTCTAGCGTTTCGATGACTAACTGGCGGTTATCGCTATCGGGTTCCGCTTTTTTTGCGATGCTCTTCTCGAAAGCGATACGTGAGTAGGGCAGTTCTATCATGTAGTCTCGCCGTGCGATTTCGGTATCTTGCTGGTGACGGAACATGGTCTCTAAATCTGCCATTTCATAGGCGCGGAGGCGCACCTTGCGCCCTTCCCAGATGTTTGTACTCCACTTCTCCAATGCTACACATCTCCTTTATAACAAGCCCTGCCGTATCGCCTCGTAGAGTAGTACCCCCGCGGCAACCGTTACGTTAAGAGAGGACGCACCGTTGGGAGCCATAGGCAATTTTACAAAGTGGGTCGCCTCTTGGCGTAGTGCGTCGGTGATGCCATTTGTCTCGTTTCCGACAGTGAGAACAAGGGGGCGCCCTGCGAGATTCGCTTGGTACGCTAACTCTTCTGCTCGTGCGGAACTGGCTACTATCGGAAAGCCTTCGTTTCGTAACCGTGCCATGCTTTGCGGTAGGTTGGGGCAGAGACAGAGAGGGAGGCGCAGAATGGAGCCGGTGGTGGAGCGCACTGCCGCCCGTGAGTAGGGTTCGGCGGAGTCTGTAGAGAGTAGGAGGGCGGTACAACCTGCCGCTTCTGCGGTTCGGACGAGTACCCCTACATTGCGCGGGTCTTGTATCGCCTCTCCTGCAAGGTACAAGCCACTCTTTTGGGCAACTATCTCGTCTAGGGTGATACGCCGCTTCTCTGTTATCGCGATTGCGGTGACTGCTGTCTCGTAGCCTGTACCTACGAGTTTCTGCATTAAGCCTTGCCGTAGAAGGTAGAGAGGTATTCCCTGCTGTTTGCAGGTTTCTCGGAGGGTGTCGCGCTCTTCGGGGAGGGCAAACACTTTGCGTACAACAGAGGGGGAAGCAAGAGCCTGTTGGACGAAGTTGAGGCTCTCCACCAGATAACACCCCGTAGCCTCCCGAACAGAGGGTTTGAGAAGTTCTTGCGCCTCGCGGAACGCCTCGTGCTTAATACCGTGGATCTCTTCTAACACCGTTTGAGTACCTTTTCTGTAGCCTGTGTTACCGCCACCAAGTCGTCGGGACGGTTGGAGAAAATGCAGTAGGCGATATGCTCTAGCCCGATTTGAAGTTCGTAGCAGGTAAGCCTCTGCTCGAAGTTCTCCACGTTCAAGCCGATACTGCGGTAGTATTCGGGAACGGCTTGACGCAAGTTCAGGGTCTGTATTGCGGGGTGCCATAGCGACCAGAAGGTGAACCATGCGATTTCGTACACAAAATCCCCCGCAAGAGAGCATCCCCAATCGAAAACCGCCTCTAACCGTGTGGCATCGTAAGAGACGAGAGCGTTACGATTGAGCAGGTCACGGTGGATGATATGGCGGATTTCGGGGCAGAGGGGAAGCAGATTTTTTAGTACCTTCTCTCCCTCTGTAAATATCCTATCGGAGTAGGAGATGCGCTTGAGGGGTTCCCGCCAACCGCTTACCCTCTCTCCTGCATGGTCTTCGAGGGAGGAGTTCAGCCAGCCATGCCAGTTCATTGGGGGGTCGGCGTGAGGATTTGACCAGTCGATACCACCCTCTACCTGTATCTCACGCAAGGCAGATAGCCCCCGTAGCAAGGCGGGAAGCACTTTATGCCACTGTTTTTCATCCAGCGACTCCAGAAAGAGACCTTCAAACCGCTCAGAGATGGCGTAGTAGCCCTCGTTCGTGGTTCCAACCTCTAGTACGTTGGGTACAGGGAGGTCGGGACTTGCAAAGCGCATGGCTTGCCTATCCTTCTCGAAATCCTCGACATGGTTTCCGAAACGTGCTACCAGTGGCTTCCCCTCACACGAAAACGAGTAGGCACGCGACCAGTCCCCTCCTCCCAACTCCGCAACGCTCTGCCCTGCCTGTTCTCCGTACTTCTCGGTAAGAAGTTGCACTGCCGCCGACTTTTCGTATCTTTTGAGCATATCTGCGTCCTTTTAGGTACAAAAAAAGCCAGTACGCCCGGAGCGTATCGGCTGATGATGGGGGAAGTTTAAGAAGGGCGACTGAGCGGAATTGAACCGCCGACCTCTAGGGCCACAACCTAGCAC